>JAYUDV010000276.1:0-22211 GCA_043739565.1 Chloracidobacterium sp. | reverse complement strand
ACGGCTCAAATGTCATTTTGTATGACGTCGAAAAAGACGAAAAAATTAAATATCGTCTCGTGACTTCCGAAGAAAGCGACCCGGCCAATGGCCTGATTTCGACAGTGTCACCGATTGGGCAGGCACTGATGGGAAAGGAAGAAGGTGATGAAATAAAGGTGAAAACGCCGAACGGCTGGCGCAATTTTGAGATAAGCCGACTGACGACGATACACGATAAGGAGTGAGCAGTCGGCAATCAGCAGTCAGCAGTCAGTTTTTCGATTGCTTTCGCTGAACGCTGAACGCTGAATGCTGAATGCTGGGAGCTGGAATAGGACGAGGAGCAATGCGGATCATCGATGCGATGGTGCGGATGCTCGCGTCTGTCGGAATTGCTCCCAACATCCTGACGGCGACCGGCGTGACGATCAATGTCGGCTGTGCCTTGCTGTTCGGTTTTGGCGAATTTTTCTGGGCGGGCGTGGTGCTTATCGTCGCGAACCTATTTGACATGCTGGACGGCAATGTCGCCCGGTTGACCGGAAATGTTACCAAATACGGCACATTTCTCGATTCGTCGCTCGACCGGCTTTCGGACATGACCGTTTTTCTCGGCATAATGATGTTTTATGGCCGAAACTTGCCACAGCATTCGCTTTTGAATGTATTTCTCGCCGGACTTGGTATGATCTCCTCTGTGATGGTCAGCTACACCACTGCGAGATCCGAAGGGCTCGGAGTAAAGGCAAACGTGGGGTTTTTGCAACGGCCGGAGCGCATGGTTCTGATAATTATTGGAGCATTATCTACGTGGGATTGGAACTCGGATTTCTTTTTATTTAACCGGATGCCCCAGGTGCTTTGGGTTTTGGCGATCGGGTCGTTTTGGACGATGATCCAGCGGATGCTCTATATTCGCCGGGAGCTGCGGCAAATGGACAGCCCTGATATTAAATTATGATCGAGCGTTTGCAACAATATTGGGCGGCTCTTTCCTGGGGATACATATTCCTTGGTGCCCTCGGCGTTGTCGTGACTTTTGTCGTCAGTTATTTGGTGGTGAGCATTATTTTGGTGAAAATGCCGGCGAATTATTTTCATTCCGATTACGAGCATCATTTTTTGACCGACCGGCATCCCGTTCTGCGCGGCGTCGGGATTGCCTTGAAGAATATTATTGGCGTACTGGTGATAATCACGGGCATAATCCTGTCGTTGCCGGGCGTACCCGGGCCGGGGCTGTTGACGATCTTTATCGGAATTATGATGACGGATATACCCGGTAAACGGAGATTGGAAGTAAAGATAATTCATCGGCCTTCGGTGTTAGGGGCGATTAACAAATTGCGGGCCAAATACGAAAAACCGGCACTATTGGTGGATTAAGAATGGGAATTCTCGACAAAATTCTACGCAGGAAAAAAATTGATCCCAATGAGCGGCGTCGGTTGTTGCTTGTGAATGGCCGAATCACAGACGGCGTTATCATCGACAGCGAGGTCAACGGATCCGGAGAGGAGATTGTTTTTTTTACATACACGCTAAACGGCGTCGATTTCGAATCGTCCGATATTTTGACCGTCGAACAGAGGCGGGACCCGATTCGATACGCTCCGGGAGCCAGAGTTGGAATTCGATACGATCAGAAGAATCAGGGAAATTCGATAGTTGAATAGATGTTTAACAAGATTCTCATAGCCAACCGTGGCGAGATCGCCTGCCGTGTTATCCGTGCTTGCCGAGAGATGAATATCGGCACGGTGGCGGTTTATTCGGACGCGGACAGCGATGCTCTGCACGTAAGGATGGCGGACGAGGCGTATAATATTGGCCCGCCGCCGTCGAACGAGAGTTATCTTTGTTGGGGAAAAATTATCGAGGTAGCAAAAACGGCCGTAGCGGAAGCCATCCATCCGGGATACGGGTTTTTGTCGGAGAATGCCGAGTTTGTCCGCGAGGTAACAAAAGCCGGAATTACGTTCATCGGCCCGCCGCCCGAAGCAATGGAAGGTTTGGGCGGAAAAATGTCGGCTCGCAAGATCGCGATCGCAGCAGGTGTTCCAGTCGTTCCCGGTACAACCGAGCCGCTCATCTCGTTTAATGACGCACAGGAGACGGCTGCGAGATTTGGCTACCCGGTAATGCTCAAGGCTTCGGCCGGCGGCGGCGGCAAGGGAATGCGGCTCGTATTGGATGAAAGTGAGCTGAGATCGGCTCTCGAATCGTCACAATCCGAAGCCCTGGCGAGTTTTGGCGACGACGCAGTTTATGTCGAAAAGGCGATCGTTCGGCCGCGGCATATCGAAATACAGATTTTTTCGGACACGCACGGAAATCACGTCCATCTCGGCGAACGCGAATGTTCCATCCAGCGGCGGCATCAAAAAGTTATTGAGGAAGCTCCGTCGCCGATAAATTCGGCGGAATTGCGAGCCAAAATGGGAGCTTGCGCGGTCAAGGTCGCCCGGGCGGTCAACTATGTCGGTGCGGGAACGGTCGAATTTCTCGTCTCCGATCTTGACCGGTCATTTTATTTTCTTGAAATGAATACCCGTTTGCAGGTCGAGCATCCGGTGACCGAACTCGTCACCGGCATCGACCTCGTTCGCGAACAGATCAACGTCGCGTGGGGCGAAAAATTATCATTCACACAGGACGATATTGCCATCACCGGCCACGCGATCGAATGCCGCGTTTATGCCGAGGACCCGGAGAACAATTTTCTACCTTCGCCCGGACGAATTACACGGCTCCGTCTGCCACACGGACCGGGCGTTCGCGATGACGGTGGCGTTTATGAGGGCGCGGAGGTTTCGATCTACTACGACCCGATGATCTCAAAGCTCGCGGTCTATGGCCGCGACCGTGCCGAGGCGATCGGCCGCATGAGGCGGGCGTTGATGGAATACGAGGTCGGCGGCATTAAGACGACGCTGCCGTTTTTTCGCGAGGTAATGGAGGACGAGGAATTCATCGCCGGAAATCTCGACACCGGTTTCATTTCAAGTTTTAATGAACGGAAAAAGCCTGTCGAGATCGACCAAACGACGCGCGATATTGCGGTCATCGCGGCTGCTCTCGCATATACCGAAAAGAAAAAAATCATGTCTGCGATTGACACGGGCACGCGGCAAATCCCGAGTCAATGGGTGTTGTCGGGACGCTCGGCGGCAATGAAAGGCCGAATTTGATACAATTTTGAGGCGCTATGGAAGAACTATTAAAGCAATTGCTGGGTAAAAAAATTGATGTAACTTGCGGCACGAACGCCGCATTTCGCGGGGACGTGATCGATGTTAAGACCGGAGTTCTCTATCTGAGAGACGAGGACGATAAGGTTGCCTATGTTGCTATCGACAAGATCGCGGTAGTTTACGAATGTACGGATCAGCATTCGCGGCCCGGATTTATCGTTTAAGCTCCGCAGGATCATAATAAAAAAGGCCCGGCATTCTCGCGAGAAAGCCGGGCCTTAATTTTTCATAATTATTTTGGTTATCTATCGTCCGAAGCAAGCGGCTTAACCGGGGTCGTCGAAGCGCTTTCAGGCTTTAGCCGGCGGAAACCGACGACCCGGCTTTCCCAGTAACCTTTGAAAGGCGAGTAGGTGATGCCTTTGCTGGACGAGGCGTGATAAAATCCGTTCTCATCAGCCACGATTCCCATGTGGCCGAGGCCATTGAGGAAAACGAGCGTGCCGAATTTGTAACGGTCCTCGCCGTAAACCGGCTCCGACTGGTTCCACAAGCTGCGGGCGCTTGCACGCGTAAAATTAATCCCCGCTTCCTGAAATGACGCCCAGACAAAACCCGAACAATCGTAGGTATTAGGCCCGGTCGAACCGTATCTATATGGGATGCCCCATCTGGCTTTGATCGCCTGATCGAGCCGGACACTGGTCGCCGACCCGTAAGCCGTTTTGCCGGCCGCCAGTCCGCTCGGAGCATTGACTGCCCGCGAGGAAACCGTTCGCTTAACCAGCGGCTCGGAATCCGATTCCGGATTGACGACAATGATCTTGTTTGTGAGTGCGGGGCGTGCGACGGCTATCGGCTGAGACTTTTGGGTTGGCGGTTGAGCGGTTTCCGGCGGCAGATTGGTGGGACGGCTGCCAGTGGATTTAATAACGCGATCACGGCCCTGCGCAGATGCTGCATCCGTAAAACAAACGGCAGCAAACGTAACGCATACCGAAAAGAAGAGGATCTTCGTAAAAACTTTCAAATTAAAACTCCAGCTATTTGATCTTTTTAAGGGGAAACTTGAGGAGACGGTGAATTGCTCACCTATTAATAAATATCTCTAACGCACAGTCATTTCCCGAAAAACCAGAAATCCTGATCTCGTCAACTACTCAAATTGTACCCTTGATTAAAATGTGAAACTAACTAGACGCTAGTATGACCCATAGGGGAATCAGATGCAAACGAAGCTGAAAGTTTATGGTTCCAGTTAGCTTGTTCGTTGGGATAAAGCAACCAGAAAGGGGTTTCCAAATGACGCGGGCCTTTTCTATCCAGTGATAGAAAAGGCCCCGCCGCCCCACTCTCCGCCTTTCGCCGTCCTAAGTTGTCCTGTGTATCAACAAGACACTCTCAATCGAACTCAGCTTCCAACAAAACATGAAAAAGGCCCGAAAATAAATTCAAGCCTTTTCAAATTTGGTAAAAATATGCAGAAATTTAAGCCGAAAACGACGTTCCGCATCCGCATCCGCCGGTCGCGTTCGGATTCTCGAATGTAAAGCCAGATCCCATCATATTCGTGGTGTGATCGACCGTAATTCCGTTAAGATACTGGACCGAAAACATATCGACGAAGAGCTTTATGCCGTGTTTGGCAACGACCATATCGCCGGCCCGCGATTCCTCTTCGATATTCAGACTGTACTGAAAACCCGAGCATCCGCCGGGAACGACACGGACTCGAAGCCCAGCCTCCTCCGGAAGATCTTCTTCGGTGGCGAGAAACTTTTTGATCTCTGCCGCCGCCGCTTCGGTAACGTTCAATTCAAATGTAGGTGCTGCAACTGCTGCCATAATTTAACGGGCTCCTTTCGAAAAATGGGATTCACCAAATCGAATCCTTACAATAAAATAGATATTACCGAGATTCGGTAAAAAATACAAGTTTAGTTTCCGCTCAGCGCTAATTCGACAATAACAATACCTAGCACATTAACCACGCCACCTACAGTCGAAAATAGCCAAACGAAAAAGCGTTTGTTCGCACGAGCGTGATAGGTCACACTGCCAAAAATCTCTGCATCGAGGGTCTGATCCTCGACATCAGGAATTCTCAAACGAAGTATCGAGTATGTGAGCCACAAACCAATGCCAAAAATGATCGCGACTACAAGTGCTCCGAACTTATCGTTTACATCGGTGACTTTCGACCAGGCATTACTAACATTGCGCGGAAAAATGATGACCGATAACCAAATTACCGAATTCGCAGTCGCAAGTATGCCGAGAAAACGCCAAAGTGTTCGCCTGTCCGACATCGCGTCAACCGCCCCGTTCCAGATAGCGGCAAACTCCTCATCACGCTTTTCGTGGCGGCCTTCGTACCCATCCAATCGTTTTCGTATCCAATCCCTCATAACATGGCGTAGACCTTAGCCTAGGCTCTTGACATAATTACAAGCTCGGGCTTCATCGCCTCGATCGAGACTTGGCGTGCTACCTCTTCGGCGACCTTGCGGAACGCGGCTGACTGAGGAGAGTCCGGTGCCGAGACGACGACCGGAATGCCTTTGTCGCCACCTTCGCGGACTTCTATCCCAAGCGGCACTTCGCCCAGGAAATTGAGACCGTATTCGTCGCATAGTTTTTGCCCGCCGCCGCGGCCGAAAATTTCGTATCGGTTGCCTGTATCGGGAGCGATAAAATACGACATATTTTCGATCACGCCGAGCACGGGCACCTTGACCTGCTCAAACATTTTCACAGCGCGGCGGACATCCGACAGCGAAACTTCCTGCGGAGTTGTCACCAAAACGGCTCCCTGTACCGGCACGAGCTGCGCTAAACTCAACTGCACATCGCCGGTTCCCGGCGGCATGTCGACGATTAAATAATCGAGCTCGCCCCAATTAACATCAGATAAAAACTGCCTTACGACGCCGTGGAGCATCGGCCCGCGCAGGATCATTGGCTTGTCGGGCGGAACGAGCACGGCCATCGAAATCATCTTTATGCCGTGGGCCTCGATCGGGATAAGTTTATTATTCTCGATGTCGGGCTGGCCGTAACCGGTGCCGAGCATCATCGGGACATTTGGCCCGTAAACGTCGGCGTCCATAATGCCGACCTTCGCACCATCTGCCGCGAGAGCGACGGCCATATTGACCGCGACCGTCGATTTGCCAACGCCGCCTTTGCCGGACGATACGGCGATAATATTTTTGACGCCCGCGATGGCAATATTGTCCTTGATCCCGCGTCCCTGCGGCACCTCGGCGTCCATAATAACTTTGACATTAGTCACGCCATCGAGTCCTCTGACGATCTCTGTCGCGTCCGCCTCCATCTGCTCTTTGACCGGGCAAGCCGGCGTCGTCAGCATGATCGTGAACGAGACATTCCCGCTGTCGATCCTGAGATCCCGGATAAATCCAAGCGTTACGATATCCTTGTGTAGATCGGGATCGATGATCTGTTTGAGAGATTCGAGGACGATTTGTTCTGATAAAGGGGTCATTGTGTAAATGCGAATCGTGCGTTATAAAGTAAAAGAGTATTGTAACAAATACAGTTGCTAAACGAGGTGTTGGCCTATTCGGAATAACTTATTACTGATAGGTGATAACTGAAAATTTCTGCGAACATCTTAATTTCCGACTATTAACTATCAGTTTTTTTAGTTATTTCGAAAGTAATTACGACCTTAATGAATACGGAACTTCAAACATCTTACGATCACATACGCGGCGGCGGTACTGGCTTTTACGAGCAGAAGCGCGGCCTGATCGCCGTTTGGGGCAGGGAAGCCATTCAATTTCTCGACGGCCTGATCTCGAACGATATGAAAACGCTGGAAGACGGCGGACAAATGCTCGCGGCCTTTCCAAACGCCCAGGGACGATTGCTCGCGGTTGTGCGCGTTCTGCGGCAAGCCGACCGCTTTCTATTTGAAACCGAGGAAGCGACTCGTGAGAAAGTATTTCAAAACTTGTTTCGATTTACATTTGCCGGAGATTTTTTTGTTGACGATCTGTCGGATAATTACCGGTATTTTGAGTTATTCGGCAACGGGTCAGTACCACCTGCGTTAGTGGATGGTATAACTTTCATCTCGGGCCCAACGTCCGATTTTTTCGTTCCGCTCGGCGATGCCGACAAATTCCGCTCTGACCTTTCGACTAACGGGTCGGCGGGAATCTCAGACGAACTTCACGAAACGCTCCGCATCGAAAATGGTATCCCTAAATACGGCGTCGATATGGACGACACGACTATCGTCCCGGAGCTTGGCCTTGATGGGCTGATCTCATATAAAAAAGGCTGCTACATCGGTCAGGAGATC
Organism: Chloracidobacterium sp.; assembly: GCA_043739565.1. Classification (GTDB taxonomy): domain Bacteria; phylum Acidobacteriota; class Blastocatellia; order Pyrinomonadales; family Pyrinomonadaceae; genus OLB17. Next base: position 14,702 of record JAYUDV010000276.1, on the reverse strand, counting down.
ATTGCGCGTATTCATTTTCGCGGCCACGTGGCAAAACAACTGACCGGTCTTGTCCTGTCAGTTCCGGAAGCGCTAGCGACTGGGTCAGAACTTGCGACCCCCGACGGCAAGAATGCCGGTCGCATCACATCCGTTACATTCTCGCCAAAGCTCAACAAAACCGTTGCCCTCGCGTTTGTCCGCTACGACTATCTTGCCGAAGGCACAGAATTGATCGCTGATGGCCAGCCCGCGACCGTCACCAAACTGCCTCTGTGGTAAAATCTGCCTTTATTATGGAAGACTTCGACATTGACCTGCCCAACGCTAAGCTTGCGTACACCATCATCCAATCGCTCCTCGACGGCCACGAAGCGCTCAGCGATCTGCTCGTTTTGATGTCGCACGCCCTCGACGAAGACGTGCTTAAGGCGTTGACCAGTACGAACGAATGGGAGAAATATCTCGAGTCGAAGCGCAATCTGCAAAATACACATGTTCAGATCGAACGCTTGACGGAGGTGTTGAAGGGGCTTGAAGAGAAAGAATCTCTTTGAAAACAATTGCCAATTACAAATTGGTAATTTCTAATTATTTTTGATGGAAATACTTGACCTTCTGATTATCGGAGCCGGCCCGGCCGGTATTACGGCCGCTTTCGAAGCCAAACAAAAAGGCCTTTCATACTTGGTTATCGAAAAAGGCCTAATTGGCAACACCGTTTACAATTATCCGGTCGGGCTGACGGTTTTTTCGACGACGAATGAGCTCGAAATTGAAAACGGCCAGTTAAAACCCGCCCGTGAAAAGCCGACACGAGAGGAATTGCTGTCATATTATGTCCGGTTTGTCCTCGAACACGAGTTGAATATCCGAACCGAGGAAACAGTCGCAAAGGTAAAAAAGCTGAAGAAGGGGAATTTTCAGGTCTTTACCGATAAAGGCAAGTATGACGCTCAAAACATCCTCTTCGCCATCGGTGCGATGGATCACCCGCGAAAGCTAAATGTTCCGGGCGAGGATCTGCCAAAGGTTTACGACACTTTTCGGGAAACTTATCCGTGGGTAAAAAAGCGCGCGTTGATCGTCGGCGGCGGTAATTCGGCGGGCGAGGCGGCGTTATTTTTAGCGGAAGAGGGAGCGGATACGACGCTCGCGATCTTTCGCTCCGATTGGGAAAACGAAGATCCAAAACAAGGCTGCATCAAGTATTGGGTCAGGCAGCCGCTGGCGGACGAGCTAAAAAAACACTGCCTCAAGCTATTCTTTCTCGGTAAGGTTCTTGAGGTAACGGAAGACGCCGTCGTCATGGAAAATGAAGCCGGTGAGACGGAAGTATTGCCAAACGACGTGGTTTTTGTGCTTATCGGATCGGATGCGGATCTAACGATGATGAAGAGTCTTGGCGTCGAAACAGAAGATGGAAAGGCCGGTGAGGTTCCAGTGTACGATCCTGAAACTTTCGAGACAAATGTGCCGGGCATTTATGTCGCAGGACATTTTACGCACCAGCGACATATAAAAGGAGCGATCGATGCAGCTAAATTGCTCGTGCCAAAACTCGCCGAACGAGTCGCAAAATGATCGCCAGCTCCCGGCTTTGAGATCGAGGCAGATCCGTAATAAAATTTCAGGAAAATCACATTCATGATCACCGCACCGGCCCGCGAAATACTTAAGCATCAGTTCGGGTTTGATTCGTTTCGGATGAATCAGGAGCCGGCTATCGAGGCGGTCTTGGAAAAAAAAGACTGCGTTGTTTTGATGCCGACCGGCGGCGGCAAATCGCTGTGTTATCAAATTCCGGCGTTGATGCTTGACGGCCTGACGGTCGTGATCTCACCGTTGATCGCGTTGATGAAAGATCAGGTCGATGCCCTGAAAAACAACGGTATCGAGGCCGCGTTTCTTAATTCCACGCAAACCGGCAAAGAGCAGATCGACGTGTTTCGCGATGTCCGCAGCGGCAAACTAAAGCTGCTTTATGTTGCCCCCGAGCGGTTGTTGCAGAGCGGCGACCAGTTTATCGATTTTCTGCGATCCATAGATGTGTCGCTGTTTGCGATTGACGAGGCGCACTGCATCTCGAGCTGGGGCCATGATTTTCGGCCGGAATATATTAAATTAGGCAGGCTCAAAGCGAATTTTCCCGACATTCCCGTGATCGCCCTGACCGCGACGGCGGATAAGCTCGTCCGAAAGGACATTGTCGAGCGGTTGAACATGCCTAAAGCCGAGGTTTTTGTTTCGAGTTTTAACCGCCCGAATATCTTTTATGCGGTCGAACCAAAACGTAATTCTTACTCACAGCTCCTCGATTATCTCGAAAAACGCCGTGAAGAAAGCGGCATCATTTATTGCCTCAGCCGCAACTCGGTCGATTCGCTCGCCGCCGACCTGCGCGACGAGGGTTTTAGCGCGTTGCCATACCACGCGGGTTTGGATAGAGAGACACGCCAGACGAATCAGGAACACTTCCTAAAAGACGAGGCAAAGATCGTCGTCGCCACCATCGCTTTTGGGATGGGCATCGACAAATCGAATGTTCGATTTGTCGTCCATATGGATCTCCCAAAAAATATCGAGAGCTACTATCAGGAAACCGGCCGGGCGGGCCGCGACGGGCTGCAGAGCGATGCGCTCCTGTTTTTTAGCTGGGGCGATGTCATCAAATTAAAGGGCTTTGCCGAGGTCGAGGGCAATCGGGAGCAGTCCGATATAATGCTCAAAAAACTCGATACGATGGGTAAATTTGGCGACATCAAGACATGCCGCCGCCGATTTTTGCTCAACTACTTTTCCGAAGAAACGATCGATGTTTGCGGTAATTGCGACAACTGCAACACTGTCTTCGAGCGGTTTGACGGGACGGTGATCGCTCAAAAGGCTCTGAGGGCGGTTCATCGCACGGGACAGCGTTTCGGGATGAGCTATCTGATCGATTTTCTGCGCGGATCGCAGGCAAAATCCATCCGCGATGAGCATAAAAATCTTAAGACCTATGGCGTGGGTTCGGATATTTCAAAAGATTCCTGGTTCGATCATTTTAAGGATCTGATCGCGCAGAATTATCTCACCCAGACGACGGGCCAATATCCCGTTATCGTCCTGACCGAAAAAAGCGACGATGTTTTGCGCGGCGGCGTCCGGGTCGATCTTATTAAGGTGCAGGCCAGAGAAGAAAAGCGGTCTTCACTTGTTAGCGACATGCAGCACGAGTATTTCAAAGACCTTTTTGAAGACTTGAAACGCACGCGCCTTGCCCTTGCGAAGGGCGAAAATGTGCCGCCCTACATAATATTTTCGGACGCGACATTGATCGAAATGGCGACGTACCTGCCGCTGGATATTGATTCAATGCGAAAAATTTCCGGCGTCGGTGACTTGAAACTTGATAAATACGGCAAGGATTTTCTCTACGATATACGCAATTATTGCAAAAGGGAGCAGCTCGAATCGCGGATCAATCTGAAATCTCCAAAACGCGAAAGAAAGGCACGGCCAAAACGCGACAAACGCGGAGACGACACCTACACGATCTCGCTAAAAATGTTCAAATCCGGGATGTCGATCGAGGAGATCGCCGCCGAACGCACTATGGTGCTAAGCACAATCGAGACTCACCTTGCACATTTCATCCCGACCGGCGAAATAAAGCTTGACGAACTCGTCCCAGCGAACAAGATCGAGCCCATAAGAAACGCGATCATTGAGCTTAACGCCGAAACCGGAATTGGACAGGTCAAACAATTTTTGGGCGACGATTACAGCTATGGCGAGATACGCGCGGTCGCGGCAGATTTTATGCGGGAAGCGTAAAAAAAACGGAGGCTCTCTCGAACCTCCGCCGTTTAGATGTGAGAATACAATTTACTGTCCGTCGGGCTTTTGAGTTCTGACCATGACCTTGTGATTCTGAAATTTTTCCTCGATATTGGCCGGATTGATCTCATAATTCGTCACGTCAAATGTCTCGCCAACCTCGCCGCTTGTCTGCGTCCATTTGTATGGAAGCTGCACGCCGTTAACGGAGCGATAATCTGAGAATTTAATGTTAATATCAGACAAACCCTCCTGTCCACCTTCGATCTTGTGAGCGAATACCATATTTTCTTTGACATTCTCGGCGCCCTGAGGAGCCTTCGAGCCGAATGCAAAGACCTGCGGCTCCCGCATTCCTTTGTAGCTCATCATTACCGGCAGACTCGACGCTTTGCTCAAGTACAACCTGTAAGATGAACCGCCAAATTCCGCGACCACGACGTCACACGAGGTACCGTCAACGTCACCGTCGCCGGAATACGTGTAACCGACGTCCATACCGGTCGGTGCCGTCAAAAGAAGGCCAAGGGTTGTCCGAAGCAATTCGTTCTGTCGCATTGGGCCATGATCGCCTCCGGGCCCGACACGGTTAAACATTATATGGCTGTCGCCGCCGATGACTTTTCCACGTTCGGTACCATCGGATTTCTTCATGAAAACCGTGTTTCCGCCTTCGGTTTTGAAAGTGGTCATGCCGCCGTCGCCCTGATGAACCACTACGTGGCGTTCGACATTTGAGCCATTGATCTCCTCGGTCGTCCCGTCGGCCTTTTTCATGATGATACGATGAACGCCTTCACCTTTTTCGGCTTCGGAGCTTTCACCATTAATGGTGATCTTCTGAGCGTCTTTAGCGTCGCCCACTACTATGACGTTAATGTTTTTCTCTATAGTTTGACCGCTGTTCGACTCGCTCTCACCATGGCCGATCTTAACCATTTTCATCATCTTGTCCGGCAACTGCAGCGCGATCTCGGTCTCGCCTTCCTCGCTGCGCAACGCGCCGTCTATCTTGAATGAGTGAGTTGTACGTCCGACGATGCTCAGACTCTTTACGCTGTTGACAGCACTGTCGCCGCCGATAGCCTGACGTGCCTTTGCCATCAAAGCCAGAGCCTTTTCATCCGATTTGAATTTCGCACCCGTTGTATGAACGAGAGCTCCGACGCCGATGAAGAAAACCGACACGAATAAAATTGAAAGAATAAACCGTTTCATAAATTACCTCCAGGAAATTTTATTTTCCGATCGAGATCGATCTTGCACACGTCGCGGGATAAAGTTACCAAATGATTGCAAAATCCTCGTTCGTCATTATGGATGATACGTCCGGCTTTTGCACAAGTGGTTAAGAGGACGCAAAGAATTTGTTAAGGATGTAAAATGTGCGAAAAAACAATGGACAGCGGAAATCGGAAAACGGACAATGAAATCGATGAAACGTTCGTGGACAACAATTTTGCTTATCGCCGCCCTTGTCGGGCTGCTCGTGCTGCTCGGCGTGCTGCAATATCGCTGGATGACTCAGATCGGGAAATCCGACAGCGAGAAAGCGCATAAGCAGGTTCAAGAGGCTACGGATAGATTCGCGGCGGATTTTAACCGTGAGATCCAGAATGCCTATTTCAACTTTCAGACCGACGGCGAGAGTTGGAAATCTAAAGACTGGGCGTCATTTAACGAGCGGTACGATTTCTGGCGTGAAAAGACGAGCTATCCCGATCTGATAACGGATTTCTATTATTTCGATGCAAAAGGAGCCGAAGATCCGCTCCATTACGATACCGCGAAGCATACGTTTTTGCCGGCCGAGATTACGGTTGATATTGCAAGTTTGCGCCTGCGTTTTGGGGACGAACGAAATTTCAAACCAGTTTATGAGGATCTTTACACTCTCGTGATGCCCGTTCACGAATCAGGCCGTAAAATGGAGCACATCCTCATAAGACGAGTATCCATGGACGAACCGCCAGCGGTCACAATGCCCGAAACGATCGGTTATCTCGCGATCAGGTTAAATCCGGATACGATCAGAAATAGGATCGTACCTGACCTCACCACGAAATATTTCGGTGACGGCGAATTTCGGGTTGGCGTTAACGACAAAAATGGCCAGCAGGTAGTTGCGTCCGTCAAAGGCGAATCGGCCGACGCTGCCGCGAAACTTCTCGATCTTTCGTCCGATAATTTCATTTTTTTCGCCAATAAGGACCTGATGTCGGCAATCGGGCCTCGGCGTGAGGTAGCGGTCATGAATTCGCGGGTTGAGAGCCACACATTCAGCCGGGTCGAGACCAGTGATAACAACGCAAAAACAGTCAAGATCGAAGTGCAGAGCGGTGCAAAGCCGCGCACTCAGGTGTTCGCAGCCACGAACGATGGTAATGCGGAAAGCCCTTGGACGCTGGCCGTGCAGCATTCGTCAGGCTCGCTTGATGGCTATTTGGCCGCCACTCTGCGGCGAAATCTGGCGATCGGATTCGGGTTACTTTTGCTGCTCGCGGTAGCCGTTTTTGCGATCATTATCTCGGCCCAGCGTGCCAAAAATGTGGCCCAGCGGCAGATCGATTTTGTCTCGTCCGTCTCGCACGAATTTCGTACGCCGCTCGCGGTCATCTATTCGGCGAGCGAAAATCTGGCCGACGGCGTGGCGAAGGAGAACGCGCAAATTTCGCAATACGGCGATCTGATCAAAGGCGAGGGTCGGAAGCTGTCGGGAATGGTTGAGCAAATCCTTGATTTTGCCGGAGCAAATTCGGGTAGAAAGAAATATGGATTTGCCGAAACTTATGTTTCGGAAGTGTTGGAAAATGCTCTCGCCGAATGCCAGCCGATGATCATCGACAAAAAAATTGTAGTCGAAACCGATATTGCCGAACCTCTGCCCGCGCTTAATGCCGACAAACAAGCACTCAGCCAGGCCGTGCAGAATCTGATCACGAATGCCGTCAAATATAGCGACGACAACGCATGGCTGCGCGTGTCCGCCGAAAATGGCGGCGGCAATGTAAGAATCTCGGTCGAGGATCAAGGAATCGGCGTTTCCAAGAGCGATCTGCGGCAGATTTTCGAGCCATTTTTCCGTTCGAAGACGGTCGTCGATGCTCAAATTCACGGCAACGGCCTCGGCCTGAGCCTCGTAAAACAAATCGTCGAGGCCCACGGCGGGCGAGTTACCGCTCAGAGCGAAGTTGGTAAGGGCAGCACGTTTACGATTGAGATACCGATGGGAAGTATTTAACGCAAAGACGCGAAGTCTCAAAGACGCAAAGTGAAAACAAGCGGAACGAACGGGTCTATGTAAACGCTAGATCGTCGTCTATAGATTCTGAGCGTAGGTGCCTTTGTGTTAAAAACAACCTCATGAAAATACTTCTGGTTGAGGACGAAAAAGGTCTCATCATCACGCTTACGGATCGTCTTAAAAGCGAGGGCTTTGAGGTGATGAGTGCATCCGACGGAAAGCGCGGTTTTGATTTGGCATCAGCGGAATCGTTCGATCTGATAATTCTGGATGTGATGCTTCCCGGTAAGAATGGCAACGATGTCGCCCGTGATTTGCGGCAAAAGGGAATCAGTACCCCGATCATGATGTTGACCGCCAAAGGAGAGACGATTGACAAGGTACTCGGTCTGAAATTAGGAGCGGACGATTATATAACCAAGCCGTTTGAAATGATCGAGCTCTTGGCGCGCGTTGAGGCATTGCTTCGCCGCTCGCCAAGGCAAAATAACGGAATCGGGACGGACGGATTTCGATTCGGTGATGTGTCTATCGATTTCAGGCGGGCCGAGGTCGCCAAAAGTGGGATGAAAATTGACCTCTCGGCGATGGAATTCAAGCTGCTGCAATTCCTAATTGAAAATCGGGGGATCGTGCATTCACGCGACGATCTGCTCGATGCGGTTTGGGGTTACGACGCAATGCCGGCGACGCGCACCGTCGATGTCCACGTTGCATGGCTCCGCCAAAAGCTCGAAGAAAATCCGCGACATCCGCAATTCATACATACCGTCCACGGTTTCGGCTACAAATTTGCGGATTGATCCAAGGCTTCCCCAACTATCTTCTGAAATCTTACAGCGTCGTCCTTCATCGTAATATTGTTGAAGAAAACATAGGATAGGCGTTCCGTGGGCAGGAGCGAGACCATCTCTTGCAGCTCGTCTTCTTCGTATGTATAACGCCAGCGGGGAATGCCGTGCAGACGGTAATAGCAGTTTTGGGGCGTCACGGTCGGGCGGGCAAAGGGATCTACGCAGTGCCACAGGTTCAATTCATCGCAAATTTCCTTGACGACTTCATCGTCCCATTTTCCACGCGGTTCCCATGCGAAATTTAGATCACCGCGATCGACCGTCGAAAAGAACTGTTTCATGTTCAGGATATTTTCCGGAATCTGCTGAAAACGGGCCGGGCATTGAAACAAGACGGTCCTCGCTTTTAGTGCCTTTGCACACGTGAGCGTTACATCGAGAGCTTTTTTGACGGTGTCGGTCGGCTTAAAAAAACCGGTTTCCGAAATCTCTTTTTCTGTGAGTGGCCGTTTCAGGCGTTTGTAGGTTGGGCTGGTCGCCTCGTGCGTGATTAATTGCCACGCCTTTAACGTAAATTCAAATTCAGAAGGGACGTCTGAGCGCCATTTCTCCAGCGTTTTGATCTGTGGCGGATCGTAAAATGTGTGTTGGATTTCGACAACCGGCAGAAGGCGAACATATTCGTCCCGCTTGGTGCGCCCAAAGCCACAAGTGCCAATTTTGACATTACTTTTCATTACTAAACTGTTTTATGAGTTCATCGCATAAGGAATGATGTAGACCGCGATCGCTATAAAATGCAGCACGCTGCCGCCGAGCACAAAGATATGCCAGATGGCATGATGATGTTTAAGGCTGTGCCAGCCGAAGAAAATAGTGCCGACCGTGTAGCTGACGCCGCCCGCCACGATCAAAGAAATCGGAACTAACCCAACGGCGAGATAAAGCGGCTGGACGGCGATAACGCCGATCCAACCCATCAGAAGATAGGTCAACGCCGAAAGCGGCCCGGATCTGACCTGCAAAAAGATCTTCATCAGTATGCCCACCGCCGCAAATGTCCATGCAAAGATAAACAGGTACGGGCCGATGCCGTCCCGCAAAACTATCATCGTGACCGGCGTATAGCTCCCCGCGATCAGCAAATAGATGCCGCAGTGATCAATAACCTGGAGCGTCCGTTTGGAACTTTCTGTCACCGCGCTGTGGTAAAGTGTCGATGCACCATAGAGTGTGACGAGCGAAAGCCCGTAGATTACGGCGCTCGCGATGTGCCAGCCGTCGCCTTTCAGGGCGGCCAGCGTAACTAGAAACACAAAACCCGCGACGCTCAACGCAAGTCCTAAGCCGTGCGTAATCGTGTTGGCAAATTCCTCTACCGATAAATAATGCAATTTCCTTCTTAACACAGATGTTTGCGACTATCCGATTGATTATTATCGCACGACGGACACGAGTTTTGCCGGTAAAAGCGCGTCGAGAATTTCAAACAACGACAGAGTATCAAATTTCGGAATCGAATATTTCGCGTGCAATTGTTTCAGCATTTTTTACAATCTCGTGATAAGCTACGTTCCTACCCATAATCAGTTTGTTCACTTAGATCTAAAAACACAGGAGGTATTATGAACAAGAGAATAGTAGTTCTATTTTTGTTACTGGCGTCGGTCGTGATGTTTATGCCGGCACAGAGCAACGCCGCTGGTGACGAGACAGCAATGTCGGCGTTTTCGTCCGTTGGTAATACGGTTCAGATCCGTTATCGCAGACGGTATCACCGGCGATATTACCGGTACTATCGCCCGAGGTATCGGTATCACCGCACATACCGGCGGCACTATCGGCGGCCTCATTATCACCGCTATTACCGCCATCGCCGCGTTCGTTACTAGGTTTGGTATATAAAAATGAAATGGGCGCGTTTCTGAGCATCACGCCCTTTCTTTTGAAGTTAAATTCTAAAACTCCGAGTCCGATGTCGAACGCTGCCGCCGGGCGACGCCAGTCGCGTAAGCCGCTTCCTCGACCTCGGCGGCGACGGCCTCGGCGACCCGTCGGTCGAAAACGGACGGGATAATGTAATCGGGATGCAGTTCATCCGGGCCGATGATGCCGGCGATAGCGTTGGCGGCGGCGAGTTTCATCGCCTCGTTTATACGAGAGGCACGGCAATTTAGCGCTCCGCGAAAAATGCCGGGGAAACAGAGTACGTTATTTATCTGATTGGGATAATCCGATCGGCCCGTCGCCATCACCGCGACGTGTCCGGCGGCATCCTCAGGCATAATTTCGGGTATCGGATTGGCCATCGCGAAAACGACCGGATCCTTGGCCATGTTCGCGAGATCGGTCTCGTCGATAACTCCGGGAGCCGACAAGCCCAGAAAAACATCCGCTCCCTTAATAACATCATGGATAGTGCCTTTTTCGCCACTTGGGTTGGTGTTGCGAGCGTACCAATCCTTGACCCAATTCATATTTTCCTTGCGACCGTTGAAGATAGCTCCGGTTGTGTCGCATCCGACAATGTTTTTGACGCCCGCCGCCATCACGATCTTCGAGCAAGCAACGCCAGCCGCGCCGATGCCGTTGACTACGACCTTTACGTCCTCCATTTTTTTACCGACGATCTTCAGAGCGTTAATGAGCGCAGCTAACACGACGACAGCCGTGCCGTGCTGGTCGTCGTGAAAAACGGGAATATCGAGCTCCTCTTTCAGCCGGTCCTCGATTTCGAAGCATCGTGGGGCCGAGATGTCCTCTAAATTGATGCCGCCGAATGCGACGGAGATATTCTTGATCGTCTGGACGATCTCGTGCGGGTCTTTTGTATTCAGGCAGATGGGAAATGCATCCACGCCGCCAAATTCCTTAAATAGCTGGCATTTGCCCTCCATCACGGGCATCGCCGCCGCCGGGCCGATGTCGCCCAGACCGAGCACCGCCGTCCCGTCGGAGACGACCGCGACCATATTCTTCTTTATCGTCAGGTTGTACGCCTTTTCCGGGTCCTTTGCGATCGCCTCGCAGATGCGGGCGACGCCCGGCGTATATGCCATCGAGAGGTCGGAGCGCGTCTTGAGCTGCATCTTCGACGTGACCTCGATCTTGCCGCCGAGGTGCATCAAAAATGTGCGGTCGCTGATATTTACGACCTCGACGCCGTCAATATCCTGCACCGAGCGGACGATCTCCTGATCGTGCGACTCAGACGCGGCATTTACCGTGATGTCACGAATCAGAAAATCCTTGCCAACGCTGACAATATCGATGCCCTCGATGTCGCCACCGGCGTTGCCGATGGCCGTCGTGATCTCGCCAAGTTTGCCTGGAAGGTTGTGAATTCTAACGCGAAGAGTAAGGCTGTAGCTCGCGTTTGGTGTTGGTTTATTCGTCATAAAACAATAAAAGTATGACGAAAAAGGCGCGTGAGGGCAAATTGGAATAGACGGCAAAAGTCCCGATTGCAAAGCTGATATGCAGTGCAATTAGAACATCTGAGATCTGTTGTCAGAATATGGGCCGTACTAGCCCACGGAAAATCCCCACGATCTCAACCTTGTCGGCGGCAAGGCGGATGATCTCGCCGTCTTCGTCGGATGAGCAGAGTTCGATCTGGGCACCGGCACGATAGTATTTGCGAAGGACAGCTCTCTCGTTCTTAAGAATGGCCGCGACTATGTCACTGTCGCGTGCGAAGGAACGCAATTCGACGAGAGCTATGTCAAAAGTCGAAATGCCGTCGCCGGATAGCGTTTCATCCATTACGCGAAAGGCACGGATCGAATGTGGATCGTGACCGCCCAGCATGAATTCGGGCAGGGCGAACGGGTGGCGCTCGGTTTCAGAGCCAAACTCGTCGCTTGGAGTTTCGAGCCATTGGATCACGGCGCCGCTAGCCGGCGTGATCTCATCCTGGGCGAGAGCGATGGCAAAATGGCCGTTGATCCGTCGGCGTTCGAGAAAGCCCTGGGCCTCGAGGTCGCCGACGATGCGGGCGATGCCGGCCTTTGAGCGGACCCCCATGTGCCGGGCGATTACTTGATATGACGGGCGCGCACCGTGTGATTCGATGTAGTGCGTGATAAAGTCGAGAATCTCCCGCTGGCGGCGTGTCGGTGCAAGCATACGAAAACAGTTTAGAGTTCAAAGTTCAAAGTTCAAAGTTCAAAGACCGAAGATCGCCGTCCTAAGTTTGCTATAATCGTATTTGCACGGAGGATCTGATCTCTATCAACACCGTTCACGGATTTACCCGCGGGTTAAAACATAATCAACTTAAACGCATCGAGCGTCTGGCCACGCGCCGTGTCGCGTCCGACGATATAATTTCGCCCGAACTCGCCCGGCAGATGTCTGAAATCTCACACGAGACAGGCCGGCAGGTCGGCGTACTCATTAATCGCAAGGGCCAGATCGAGCACGTCATGGTTGGCACGGCAAAGCAGATCGAACTGCCGGATTTTGGTCGCGCCCGAGTGTCAGAGGACCGTTTTCGTGGACTACGGTGCGTGCATACGCATTTGCTTGGTGAAAAGCTGACGCAGGACGACTTAACCGACCTTGCTCTGCTGCGGCTCGATCTGATGTCTATCATTCAAGTTGACCGCAAAGACGGCTTGCCTGGAATGGTCTATTCGGCCCATCTTGTGCCGACCGCCGCCGAGAGCCTTGAGGTCGAGGCCCAGTCGTTGCCATACGAATATCTCGAGCCAAATATCCCTTCGCAGCTTGAAACCGACTTTACGTCGCTTATAAATTCGCTCGAAGACGAGATGGCACGCATCCGTCTGACGGCCCGCAACCGGCAGACCGGCCGAGACCGTGCAATACTCGTCGGCGTGACGACCGGAGATGCGGACGACGCGGCAGAGTCAGTTGCAGAATTGCGAGAATTGTCCGAGTCGGCGGATGTTGTAATTCTCGATACGATCATTCAGCGCCGTCCGAAGATCGATCCGAAAACGGTGCTTGGTAAAGGTAAACTCGACGATCTGCTGATCCGATCGATGCGTTTGGGAGCGGATATTATCGTTTTTGACACTGAGCTTTCACCGGCACAGGTTCGAAGCTTGAGCGAGGCGACCGAGTTGAAAGTCATTGACCGTCCGCAACTGATCCTCGATATTTTCGCCCAGCGGGCGCAGTCTCGCGAGGGTAAATTACAGGTCGAACTGGCCCAGCTAAAATATTTATTACCACGGTTGGTGATTGGACAAAACTCGGCTTTTTCGAGGCTGGCCGGCGGCATCGGCGGACGCGGGCCGGGCGAAACTAAGCTCGAAACCGATCGCCGCTGCGTTCGCGACCGCATTGCCAATCTCGAGAAGCAAGTCGATAATTTAGGCCGCCAGCGACAGGAACGCCGCAAGACGCGTGTGCAGAAACATCTGCCAATAATTTCGCTCGTCGGATATACGAACGCTGGCAAATCGACGCTGCTCAATGCTCTGACCCAAAGCGAGGTTTATGTCGAGAATAAGATGTTCGCGACGCTTGACCCGACATCGCGCCGCTTACGCCTGCCTTACGATCAGGAAGTCATAATAAACGATACGGTGGGCTTTATCCGCGATCTGCCGGACGCGCTAGTCTCGGCGTTTCGGGCAACGCTCGAGGAGATCGCGGACAGCAACCTGCTCGTGCATGTTGTCGACGCATCGAACCCGCGTGTGCTACAGCAGATCGCGTCCGTTGGCAAAATTCTCGGCGATCTGCACTTTAATGAAATCCCGCAATTGATCGTTTTAAACAAGACAGATCTCATCGAAAAGGAGGCCGTCGAGAACCTGACGAGGCAAATATCGCTTGACAGCGGACTAACAAGCGTGGCAATTTCAGCTATCCGCCGCGAATCGCTGCGGTCGATGGTCGAGTTGATCGGGGAACAAATGCAAGTTCCAAGTTCAAAGTTCAAGGGTCAAAGTTCGTCGTCCGAATAACTTTTAACTTTGAACCTTGAACTTTGAACTTAGACTATGAGTAAGAGAATACGAGATCTAAAATCACCGTTTGCGGAACGACGGGAATGGCTGTTTCGGTTGATCGCACGGCCATTTGCCGGACTGTCGGCCGAGCAGCAATTCTGGATTGGTTTCGCTGTATTGTGCCTGCTCACCACTCTTCTCATTCATAATCCGCTCTGGCGTTCAACGGGCGAACAATCTTATCAGGAAGGCGACATTGCCCGCGAAAGCATTATTTCACCGGCCGATGTCTATTTTACCGACCCAGACGAATCCGAACGGTTAAAAACGGCGGCAAAAACCGCGATCAAACCGATTTTTCGATACGAATCAAACAAAGCGGAACAGGCCGTGCAAGGCTTTCTTTCCGCCTGGGAAAAGCTCCAGCGGCATGGCGGCGAGAGCGGATCGCAGAAGGCGACGAATACAGATACGAAAGGCGAAATTCATTGGCTCGGTGCCGGTGGGCCTGAGGTTGGCAAGGTACTTGCGGCACGCGCGTTTAGCCGCAATGAGCTTGATATTGTCCAGAGCGCACTACGAGAGGCGGCCGGGGGCTATGTCTACGACGATTCGGAGCGGCAGTATTTTCAGAACGAGGTTTTTGTCTTCGACCGGTCAAAACCGAACCTCCAATCGACCGTAGCGATGCCGGAGAGCAATTGGACGCCGCTCTCGACCGCCCGAAACAAATTTCACACGCGGTTGGCCGCCATTAAAAGCCTTTCGCCAAAAGAGGCCGATGCGTTTTACACCGCCGGCGAGATCCTAATCGAGCCGAGTATTTCGTATGACAGCGTCGCGACCGAAGCAGCTCGCCAATCGGCGGCTGAGACTGTCCAGCCAAGGACGATCACGCTAAAACGCGGTCAAAAGATCGTTGACGAGGGCGGCATC
>JAYUDV010000275.1:0-22216 GCA_043739565.1 Chloracidobacterium sp. | reverse complement strand
CGACGACATAGTCAAAATCGATCTGCGGTGCGTAATCACGCACGATCTCAAGGTGATGACGCGCCGAAAAACCGTCGGTTTCTCCCGGTTGAGTCATCAGATTGCATACGAATATCTTAACTGCCTTTGAGGCCGCAATGGCATCGGCGACGCCTTCGACCAGTATTGGCGGCAGCAAACTTGTAAACAGCGAACCAGGCCCGATCGTGATAACATTCGCCGCGTCGATCGCGGAGAGCGTTTCGGGCATCGGCTGGCAATCGGCGGGTTCGAGATAGAGGCGTTTGATCAAATGCCCGACGTGTGAGATATTCGTTTCACCGCGAACGGTCGTACCGTCGGTCAATTCCGCCGCAAGCCGCACATCGGCAACCGTCGCGGGGAAAATATGTCCTTTGCTAGCCAGGATCTCCGACGAGAGCTTTACCGCCTCAGCAAAATCCCCGGTAATCTCGGTCAGCGCCGCCAAAAAAAGGTTGCCAAAAATATGGCCGCCGAGATCTCCGTCGCCGCGAAATCGGTGGCGAAAAAGCCGCGACAATAATTGCGAATCCTCCGACAAAGCGACCATGCAGTTGCGTATATCGCCCGGCGGCAGCATTTGCAGCTCGTCCCGCAGCCGCCCGGAGCTCCCGCCGTCG
The DNA here is from genome assembly GCA_043739565.1 of Chloracidobacterium sp. Taxonomy (GTDB): domain Bacteria; phylum Acidobacteriota; class Blastocatellia; order Pyrinomonadales; family Pyrinomonadaceae; genus OLB17. Next base: position 21,575 of record JAYUDV010000275.1, on the reverse strand, counting down.
TCAGTCACCGCGACGATCGCCGACAGATTCTCGATCCAGATCGGCTCAGTTTCCCCGGCATCGACAAATCGTTTTAACCCCTCTAGTAGCGTCGACAAACCATTCCCGCCGCCTATCGCTACGAAATTCAACCCGGTCGAACTATCGGAAAAAAGATGGTGCTTCATAGTCAGAACCGGGAGCGACTGGGTTCTTATGTGGCGTTGTGTAAGGATGGATGTTGGTGCTGCAAACCCGCAAATACCGCCGATGAGCGCCGCCGACTAATTTGGATTCTAGCACCTGCCGACTATTTTTGGCAATAAAATATCTTTTTGGATAGTGGTTCAGTTTGAACTTGAGTTTCTCTCTCCCGTCTCCGCGAGAGTCAACCAGATACTGAAAATCCACGCAAGTGGATTCCATGGACACGGGGAACAGTCGGCAGAGGTATAAACCCGCATTTCAATTTGACAAAATCCGATTCCTGGTATAGCTTACTCGCGTTATTAACAATTCGTCTCGAATCAACATTCCGTCTCGAATCAACATTCCCGGTTGTTTCGCCTTCCGAAGACCAAAACAACCTTTCTGTCGCAAGACATTCCCGCTCTCCCGCGAGAGCAGAAAGGAGAAAAGGTGAAAATATTTTTTGTAAAACGAAGGTTAGTAACTTGTCTCGTGTTTATCTTTGTGGCGATTCTTATGTTTTACGGTGGCATCCCAATTTTGAACTGGGCGCAGCAAGATGGAAATCTGAGTTTAGAGATTCTTGTTTCTAACGCTCCAGTTAAGATAGTTGACCTTACGATAGAAAATAAGAATGTGGCATCTGGACAGAGATTCTTCGACTCTCAGCAGTGGTATAAGGAATTGAAGATTAATATTCAAAACGATTCTGGTAAGACCATTCGGTATATTGACTTTGGGATGCTTTTTCGAGCATCCGCGGATAAGAAAGATGACATCCCTTTACATTTTCTCGCCCGATACGGAGACCGTAAGAATGCCTTGAGAGAGGATATTAATAAGATAGCCATAAAACCGACCGGAAAGGGTGAGATTTATAGTGTACCGATGTCGGCTATTGATTCTGAGGTGCTTGCTTCTTTTATAGCTCAGCATGGCATTAATAGAAGACACTTGCAGATCCAAATCGAGGAAATCGTTTTTGATGATGGTTCGGTTTGGTCGATCGGGTCGTGGTACAGAATAGATCCGGATAACCCCGATAAACTAATACGGGTTACTGAAAACAAGGGTGACGTCATCAAGGATGTCGCCCTTAATTCTTTACAGAACTAGAGTGGATGTGTCGATCCAATTTTCGTGACCGAAATATGTTTTGTTCAGGCAGGCTATACTTGTTCAGTGCGAAAGGTTGGTATATATGACCCGACTCCTCAAACGCACGAACTCATCGCATCCATGGAACAGTGTCGACTTGAGGGAATTGGAGTGGTTTGTAACGGCACCAAACTCGTAAACGTTGCAATACCATGTACCACTCCGACTCCGACTCCGACTCCGACTCCGACTCCGACTCCAATCCCAAACCCGACACCAACACCGGAATGCAATTGCGGTGATTGTGTTAACGGTTGTTGCGGTTCCGGTGGCAGAACTATCCAACAAGGGTTGACGAATAACGGTACGAGCGTAGCGGAACTTTGCACTGGAGACTCTTGCAACCCATACGAGGACGGTTGGTTTATCGGCAATGATGGTAGAACATGTGTTGCCCCGGAATGCCATGCTTGTTACGATAATGGCGGTACATATTGTCATTATGGTCAGGATTGCTGGACTCCGATTGTGATTGATATAAATGGCGATGGATTTCAATTCACGAGTGCTCAAAACGGAGTTTTATTCAAATCGTCTGTCGGAAATGAGCAGATACAGACGGCCTGGACCTCGCCAAATTCGGATGATGTCTTTTTGGTTCTCGATAGGAACGGAAACGGCATGATCGACAATGCAACCGAGCTTTTCGGCTGCGCAACGCCACAACCACAACCACCGATCGGAGAGTTGCGAAATGGATTTCTGGCACTTGCGGTTTTCGATACCCCTTCGGAAGGTGGAAATGGTGACGGTAAGATCAATAAGCACGATTCGATATTTTCAAGTTTGCGGCTTTGGCAGGATGCAAATCACAACGGAATATCCGAGGCCGGTGAACTCCACACTCTTCCTTCATTAGGTGTGGCGAGCCTTGATCTCGATTATAAAGAATCAAGGCGCACCGACCAGTACGGTAATAAATTTAAATACCGTGCAAAGGTTCGCGACGCACGGGGTGCTCAAGTAGGTAGATGGGCATGGGATGTTTTCCCAATTGTTCAAAATTAGCAACCTATTAATTCCAGAAAAGAGGCGAGTCATCGATTGACCCGCCTTTTTTGTATTGAGCCGTCCAAAAAATACTTGTGGACGAACACTTTGTTATGTTAGATTTAAATTTGCGGTCAGTCCTCGCGTGGATTATCCGGCCGCTTTGCCTAAACATTTCATCGACGATACAATAACCCGCATCGAAATTTCCTGACGAGAGCACCTAATGGCAGAGACGCCTTTTATTTTGCAAGAACATCAGTTTCAGCGGCTTAAGACCGTTTTGGGCCGGCTGTGCGTCGAGTGTGCCGCCCGTGTCGTGTTTCTCATTGATCGAGACGGCCAGCCGATCGCCTTTCACGGCGACATCGGTGATATGGACACGACCAGCTTCTCCAGTTTAGCCGCCGGAAACGTGGCTGCGACGAGCAGTATGGCAAAGCTGATCGGTGAGGATGTTTTCCCGTCGGTCGTTCACGAGGGCGAACGCGAAAGCATATTTATCAGCATCATCGGACGTAGCTTGCTCGTCGTGGTTTTTGATGAACGCTCGACGCTGAGCCTTGTAAAGATCCGCTCAAAACGCGGCAGCTTTGAGGTCGCGGGAATTTTGGACGAGGCTACGACGGATTCGGCCAATTTTCGTCTAAATCAGAATTCGTTCTTCTCCGAGATCACGGACGAGGATATTGACAGCCTTTTTAGCTAGTTGTCAGTGGTCGGTTGTCAGTTGTCGGAAAAGACAAAACTGACAACTGACAACTGACAACCAACAACTGACAACCGAACATATGACTTTTATCAACTACGCATCACGCGAAATAAATTGCAAGATTGTTTACTACGGTCCGGGACTTTGCGGCAAAACCACGAATCTGCAATATATTTATGATTCGACCGCGCCGCAGGCAAAAGGCAAGCTGATCAGCCTCGCGACAGAGACCGACCGCACGCTCTTTTTCGATTTTATGCCGCTCGAGCTGGGGACAGTGCGCGGATTTAAGACACGATTTCACCTCTACACAGTTCCCGGCCAGGTCTATTACGACGCATCGCGAAAGTTGATCCTCAAAGGCGTGGACGGCGTAGTTTTCGTCGCCGACAGCCAGGAAGAGCGGATGGACGCCAACATCGAATCGCTTTACAACCTCGAAGAAAACCTCTCGACGCAAGGGTACGACCTCAAACAGATACCGTATGTTTTGCAGCTCAATAAACGCGACCTGCCAAACGTAACGCCGATCGAGGAGCTTTCGCACGAACTTGCCAGAAAAGACGAGCCTGTTTTCGAGGCCGTCGCGACCAACGGAACGGGCGTTTTCGATACATTAAAGGCCGTTGCGAAACAAGTATTGACGGAATTAAGAAAGGGCTGAGGATAGCCGCAAGAAGTCACAAAAAGCGTTAAGAAAGAGGCTGGATTTTGTTATTCCGGCCTCTTTTTTACGTCTCTTGGGCTTTTTCGTCGCTTGGTTAATCGCTCATTCTGTTCCAAAAAAATCAACGTTCGATAGGTCACCAGCCACCTGCAAGGTTTGTGAAAAAAAAGGTAACGCTTCGATAAAACGGCAAGAGTATATGGTCCACCTACCAAAACACCGGCGAAACTATAGTAACCGAAAGAGCTGGTTGTCGCGGTTCGAATGCTCCCGCTTGGGTCGGTAATGGAAACCCTGACATTCCTTAAACCGCGTCCATCGGGCGTCAGCACCCGTCCTGAGACATTGACCGGATTCGGTGCGCCAGCGCATTTTCCGAAGGTACCCGCGTTGAACAGACCTCCGACCTCCGTAGGTGTCAGGGCCCGATTATAAATGGACAATTCGTCTATAGTGCCGGTGAAATTGCCGCCCGCAGCGGAATTAAAGCGTCCGATGAAAACGTCTCCGTTGTCGAGAGTCGAAGCGTAAAGGATGGGCCCGATTGCTGGTGTTCCCGTGCCGAGCTCGAATTCATCCAGCCCGGCAAGCCAATGCAAAACGGCTTTATCGAAAGATTCAATCGGACCTATCGCGAGGCCGTGCCTGACATGTACATCTTTGAAAATTTATCGGACGTGAGGCAGCAGACGAAAAAATAGCTGGAAACCTACAACCATCACCGCCCGCACGATTCACTTGGGAGGCATGCCTCAAGAGCAAATATCTCATCAAACACAAAACCGGAAATGTAGATTCTTAACTGGCACTAATCGCGGGAGGTTAACAAGACCCAGGATTTTTACTTTAGACTGGTCCTAAAAATAGGCGTAGCCCAAGAAGGGTGGCTTGAGTTGTTTCCAAGAACCAAATCTCATTCCAGTCCCACAAAATCAACATCCGCGAGACTGTCCAAAACTTGCAATACGCGCGAAGCAAAGCGATAGCGTCTTGTTGAAACACCGATCACATAAGTCTCACCTGTAACGACATCATCGAAGCTGAAATAGCCAAATGAACTAGTGGTAGTGCTTCGATTGACCCCGTGGGAATTGACTAGCGACACGGTGGCATTTCGCACCCCCCCGCCATCATGTGTTGTGACCCTGCCTGAGATCGTTACACCAGCCGCAGTCGGTTGGAACGGCGGGAAGAATTCCGAAGTGTTACCGTCGGCATCCGTCGCCGTGGCGGTTACGTTGTCGGCCGGGGCTATACCCATCGCGGCGGCGTTACCAAGATTTATCGTTTTTGTACCGGCGGACGATCCGGCGTGGTCCGAAACGGTGTAATTATCAAATCCCAGGAATTGCGCTCCCTGGCCGCGATTATCCGCCTTGAAAAACTCGACACGCAGACCGCCTGAACCATAATTCGAATTAGCGGGCAAAGAATCGACCTTGTACGAAAGGATCAAATTTCCACTCCCATCGATCGACTTATTGATAATTTCAGGATAATTTTGCAGATTGTTCGGCCCCGTGTCGGCATCGCCGGGATCATTTGGCAAAACGCCCGCGCTATTGCCAAGAGCAATGCCCAATCCGCCGTTTCCGTAGATCGAATTCGGGTCGACGAGGTTGCAGCAAAGAGCGGTGTCATCAATGAAAACACCTTTTCCGGCGTTATGTGCAATTGTGTTACCGGCGTTGATATCGTCACTCCCTCCGACAAAATTGTGACTCGCGGAATTAGTGAAATGAACACCGTTCGATCCGTTGGCCAGATTGGTATCGTGTGAATCAGTACCGATCAGATTTTTTGAGATGGCCGTCGCGCTCGAGCGAACACCCGAGACCAGAATTCCGTCACCGGCGTTTCCGCCGATAATATTGCTGTAAGTAAATAGTATGCCGCTTGCTCCGATATTGTTCTGCTGGGAATTAGCTACAGCTATGCCATCACCGCCGTTTGGAAGCGGGACATTGGTGCCGCCGTTATTCGTCACGACGCCAATACTATTACCCAGGATCGTGTTTCGATCTGACGACTGAATATTTATCCCCTCCAAATGATTACCGGCAATGACATTACCAACGCTCTGGTTACCGCCGATAGTATTGTCGGCTCCGCTAACGAAAATCCCGTGGCCGCCATTGCCAAATCCCGCCGCCCCGGAATTATTTGTCCCGATAACCGAGTTGGTTATTTTGATAAACTTTGTGCCGGCGCCATGAATAGATATGCCGTCGCCTCCATTGCCCGCGATGACGTTCTTCGGTTCCGACGACGTAACTCCGTCAACCCCGATCAGCACATTCTGCACACTGTTGATGAGGATGCCGGATTGAACATTTCCGATATTTTGACCGATTGCGTCCAAAACACCGATTTGATTTCCTGATATCACGGCACCAAAATCTGTCCCGGCGAATAGGTTGAAGATACTGATGCCGTTGCCATGATTGAAACCAATGGTATTGTTCTTGACGTCGTTCCGGGCAGTATCGGTAATATAAATGCCGTCGCCGCCATTGCCGTGGCTGTTATTCGTCGAGCCGTCGGATGTTGCACCGATATTGTTGAAGCTGATCAGATTTCCGTGAGTGCTTTGCCCAACCAGCCTGATGGCTTCGCCCGTGTTGTCGAGGAAAGAATTTGCCAATGCAAGCCTGGTATCGCTTCCAATGGTGTTGCCCTGGCCTCCGTTGATAACCAGGCCGACACTGTTAAAGGTAACTTTGTTGAGAATTACTGTATTTCCCGTCGGCAATGGCACGGCGCCGGGATTGTCAGTCGGACCAATAAAAATCCCATAGCCTAAGCCGCTTGTGCTGCCCGTAATGGTGTTGCCGGCACCGATTCCGTGGGAGTCAAAATCGCCAATGCCATTGCTGTTTGCACCCTCGTTTATCGCAATTCCGGTTTGATTGCCGGCGATCGAGTTGTTGAAAACTCTGTTGTGAGACGTGGAGTTATCTGACGGAAATGATGAATTCAACCCGCCGACCATCCTGATTCCTGTTTTATTTGGTATCGCCGGATTTCCGTGGTCCGCGGCAAGTCCGATATGATTATCGTGAATCGATGTGTTAGCTGTGCCTGCCGTGCTACCTGTGCCTGAGTATGAACTAAGCAAAATACCTTCTTTACCGTTACCGCCGATGAAGTTGTTAAAGATCTCTGTCGACTGTACACCAAGCAAAACAATGCCCTGGTCATGGTTGCCTAGGTTTTGATTGTTGTCACTATTGACCCCAATGTGATTGTCGTGAATCTCGCTCTTCGTCAATGGAGAATGGTCCGTTGTGCGGGAAATTCCGATTCCGCCCCCGTTGTTTGAGATTACGTTAAACTTAATAGACGCTGGCCATTGAGCATCCGATATAGCGATACCGGCCCCTCCATTGCCCAGTTTCCCGATACCGTCAGCCTTTGTGCCGATCAAATTGTCATAGATAGCGAGGTCGTTCGGATCAGAACACCTGATTCCGTCCACGGTATTGCCGGAAATCAGATTCTTTCCGAATGCTGTAGTGGCCCGGTTAGGGGCAGTATCACCGTCGTAAGAAATTCCTACACCGTTAGGAATAGCGACCATGCCGGTCTTATCGGTTCCAATCTTGTTATTCGCTATTGCCTCATTATAACTTCCAACGCCGTCAATAAGTATGCCTTCCGCAATATTTCCCGATATGACATTTCCCCGGTTCAACTGAAGGTCGCCGATACCGCTCGATCTAGACGAATGGATTGAAATGCCGATATCTTGCGGGGTTGAAGTTGGCGGGGCCGACACGCCGTCCGAATTCACTCCTATAAAACAAGCCTCAACCTTGACATGCTCGGTATTTACAATAGCGATTTGGGATTTCTTCCAACTGTTTATAACCAGGCCGCTCACCGCTGAGTTTGCGGCGTCACCCTGAATTTCCAAACCATTCGCGGGATCGGCAACATTGACGCCGCTTACCTCGATAATCGGTGAATCGGTATAGCCGGGCTGGGTAGTGCCGTCGATGGTCACCGGTTGAGTGATCAACGGAAGCTTTGTAAGCGGCGAAATCGTATGCACTCCCGCGCCAGGAATATTGAAATTTATAGTCCATCGCCCCTGCCCGTGAAGCGAGCGATAGATGGCCTCGTGAATAGCCGCGCGGAGTGTGCATTTCTCATGGCCGGGTGTAGCATTGGGATCGACGTTGCAGACCGTCCCTTGCGAAGCGGGGTCCTCGTTCTCGTCGCTTGTAACGTTGACGACTATGTTCTGCAAGGGACACGCATCCTGTTGCACTCTATTTAGCCTCTCTTCTATGTTTGAGGACCCGCTGGCGCAGACACCCGCCGCGCAAGAAAACTCGGATGTGCTGCCAAGGTCGTTGGTGGCCGTTGCCGTGATGACGCTGCCCGCTGCAACTGTAGACGTGGACGTGAAATCAAACGCCACGGCTCCATTGCCGTTCGTGATGACGTTCGTTGAGCCAATGAAGTTTTCACCTTCACCATAATTGGTAGGATCGGCGGTTGCGCTCGCATAGAAATCGATTCGGTAATCTCGCAAAGGCTCGCTGGAAAACGATGCAGGCACCATTACGGTTCCGCCGCCGTTGAAAACGGGCGCCAGCAATACCGGATAATTCTGCAGCTCGTTTGGGCCAACGTCAGAGTCCTGGCAATCATTAGCGGTCACGCCGTCGTCCGTGCTGCCGGCACTGAGGTCGATCCCCAGGCCGGCGTTGTTTTTGATCTTGTTTCGTTGAATATTAACGCCGCTGGGATACAATGGTTGTCCGCCGACGACGAAGCTGGAGAGGCGAATGCCGGCGCGGCCGTTGTTCTGAATAAGATTTTCTTCGGCCGCAGTCGAGCCGCCGATCGTCGCCCCGCCCTGGTTGAAAAAAGCAATGCCCGCACCCCTGTTTCCGAGCGCAGCGCCGGCCTTATTAACGCCGATGTAGTTATTCACGATCTTAATGTCAGCAAAAGGATTCTGCTGCATTAATATGCCTGCACCGATAGTGTTAAATCCGCTGGCATTGCCGGCGATGATATTTCTGGCCAAGGGGCCGGTATCGCCGATCTGAATGTTTGGGAAAGTTGTGCTAATGATCGCGATGCCGCTGTTGTCGCATTGATCGCACCCATTTGGTATGGCGTTGATCCCCTGTGCATCGGTGCCGATCAGGTTCCCCTCAATTGTAAAATTTCCGGTGAAGCCGTCAAGTACCTGGTTGCTAATATTGATCCCCCCGTAATTCCCTGAGATCACATTTCCCAAAGAAGCCCCAGGAACGCCGAATTGGTCGCCTACGCCTCCAAAGAATGTATCGGATGACAATCCAAAAGGCGGGAGGCTGGCAAATAATGCCGTGTTCTGATTTGGCAACGCCTGGGTACCGCTGCGATTAGTGCCGACATAATTATTGAAAACACCAACCGTTCCCAAACCGAAGCGTGAAAATGGGCTTTCGCCATTGCCTGAAAGCAGATTGCAAAAGCCGGTACAGTTGCCGCCCGGAGTGGTCCCGCCAGGTGCTCCGAAATTGGAAAATGAATTATTATTTCTGATCGTAACGGCTGAGGTTATTATTCCCAGGTTTATGAATACGTTCCGTTTGTCGTTGGGGAGAGCCACGGTACCGGTAACGTCCGTGCCAATATTGTTGCCAATGATCGCGCAGAATCCGCCTTCGCTGAGGGTGTGCGAATCGCCAAATAGCTCCATGCAATACATGGCATCATAACCGTTGTCGGATACGACATTGCGGCCATTTTGTGTGATGGAGCCTATGACGGTGGATGCTAATGGCTCGGTATTAATCCCCCATGAGCAATTGCCGGCCGGCAGCGTCCCGCTTGGATCCGTTCCGATCTTGTTGCCCTTTAAATAATTAAACTGGGTAAGAAGTTCCCCGGTATCAACATTAACGAGAAGCGGGATCGTGATTCCCTCACCGCCGCAGCCTCCAGATTGCGGAGCAAGGACACCGTTCCCTGAGACGGTGTTACCGTAATTAGGCGCATCTCCGCCAAATTCATTATTGCTTCCGGTCAGAAAAACGCCGTTTGTATTTCCGAGTTTGGTATGTCCATCCGCCGCAACACCTATGCGGTTCGCGATGATCAGGTTTCCGTTCCCAGCGGTCACGTCGAGTCCAAAGCCGCCATTACCCGACATCAGGTTACCGTTGATCGTATTGCTGCCGGAAGAAAATACGAGTATGCCCGTCGAGCGATTGCCTTTACTAACAAGACCATTTGGGGCCGTGCCCAGAAAATTGCCTTGGATGAAGTTATGGCCGTTGTTCGGCGATAGGGTAGTACTTTCCAAAGTTAAGCCGTTACCACCGGTTACACTGCCTGTGTCCGGGTCTTGAGAACCCGGAAACTCATTAATCGCGAGGCCGTACACGGAACAGTTGCTGGCGCGAATCTTTAAGCCGTCAATGGCCTGGCCGGCTTGGAAGTTGTTGCCCTTGATCTCGATCACGGGCGTCCCTGCATAGCCGGGCTGCGTCGAGCCGTCAATGGTTACCGCAGTTCTGACTACCGGCAATTCCGAAAATGGCGAGATGGTATGAACGCCGCCGCCGGGAATGTTAAAAGCGATCGTGCTGCCGGGCAGCCCGTTCGCGGCAATGATCGCGCTTCGGAGTGTGCATGTGCCGCCGCCGCAATTACCGGGTTGATCGCCGGCGTCGTTTACGGTAATTACGGTCGTCGGCGCGGTCATCACGATCGACGGCTGTGAAGCGCCCAAGCGCAGAATGACCAGATCGTCCATCGCGTCGTGATTGAGACGCACAGTCAGGAGCGCCAAAGGCCCGCCATCCACATCCAACGATGCAATCTCCGGTGTCGGCATGCCTTCCGTCTTTGGCTGGCTGATGATATGAATCTGCCGCGAAACTGCATCGAGCAGGAGCAGATCGTCAAGGCCGCTTGTGGAGACTCGGGCCGTAATAAGTTTTTTAGCATTCTGAGTGCTTGCCCCTCGGAACCGGGCGTCCGATGCAATCGTTTCCATTTTCCATGAGGCCAGGGTCGATGGCTGGGCCGAGATCGTGCGTAGAAATCCTGCTTTGGCACGTTCTCTCGAAGCGCGGGACTGTTCGATGGATTCGGTAATTATTCGACTCTGCTCCGCTTTGCCCAATGCCAGGAACTTTTTCGCGGCCTCATCCTGCTTTTTTCGCGCTTCTTCCTGATTTTCCTGCTGCGATCGGCTCGGATCGGGCATAGCACCGTCCGCATCCGCCGATTCCGGGCTTTGCCGGGACGCGCGCGCAAATCTTAGATTTTTTGCTTCAGCCGAGGTTGGCATAAATTGCGGCTGGGTGGTCTTGTTGTTTAGCTCACTGGAAACTCTGGGATTGACGATTCCAGATCTAGTTGGCTGTAGTTGATAAATGCTGCCGTTATCCGCGAGAATCGCCAACGATTGACCTTTTTCGACACTGAATTCTCCGATGGAAAGCTCTGCGATGCCAAAGGGCATCTGACGGATCGCGACGACAGCGGGCGGACGTTGAATGTCAGCCCCTTTTACTATGTCCCATGGGTACGCTTGTCCGCGTTCGTGAACAACGGTAAGCATGTCTCCGCATGCTACGGCAATGTCGGAAAAGAAATCGCCGTCCAGATTCCCGATCGCTATATCGCTCGCCGGAGCCGGCAGTTTGAAAGTTTCGGGTTTGTGCTTGAACGCCCCCTCGGGATGCTCAAAAACAAGGAGAAATGGGCCATTTGTGTTTGTCACCGCCACGGCAATATCCGTTTGTCCGTCAACTTGCCCAATCTCGCCAGCGGAAAACGCCGTAATATTTCCGTCAAGTTGGATCGGTGTGGCCTCAGCAAAATTTCCGCGTCCGTCGCCGGCCAGCAACACCAAAAAATTCCCGCCCTTTGCCGCCGCCAAGATATCCTTATAACCGTCCGCATTGAAATCACCGGAGACGATAAAATCCGCTGAAAAACGTAATTGAAAGACGTTCGCAGTCAGCTCGAACGGCTCGGCGCCCTCGATTTGAATATTTCCGTTGCCTTTGTAGAGGCGAATTTTGCCCGAGGTATCGACCGTTACAAGATCTGCGATCCCATCCGAATCGAAATCCGCCAAAGCTAAATGCGTTGGCTGCTCACCTTTTAGGCGTTCGACCGGCACGTTCAAATCCGCGCCGTTGATCAGGCTAATATTCGAAGGGCCATCATTTCGGGTTTGAATCGTTACGGGCCGATCGTCTTTTTTTTCATCAGTCGCGGCGCTCGATACGGCGAACCGCGCCCCACCAAAGAAAAGGGCCGCAAACGCCAAGGAAGCGAAAACGATCGTGATCGTCGAACGAAAGGATATTGCAAAGCTCTCCCGGGTTTTCATATCACAAAACACTCCGATAAGTTTTTCTCTACCCTACAAGGCGAAATATGTTGTCGAATTGGCTATTTTTTTATTTTGCCGGCACGTATTCGTGATATATTTCATTCAAAATAAAGGATATGCAGGACGTAACCCTTCTTTTGCGCGAGATGACCGATGGCGACGAACGGGCGCCTGAGGTGTTGCTGCCGCTGGTCTATGACGAGCTAAAAAGGCTGGCCAGCGGCTATATGCGAAATGAACGTGAGGGCCACACCCTGCAAACCACCGCGCTCGTCCACGAAGCCTACGTTCGCCTTGTCGATTGGAAGAACGCCGATTGGCAAAATCGAGCACATTTCTTTGCGGTCGCGGCCCAGATGATGCGCAAAATTCTGGTCGATTATGCCCGGAAACATCGGTCGAAAAAGCGTGGTTCGGGCGGTCAAAGGATCGCTTTGGACGACGCCATTACATTCGCAGCCGAAAAGGACCTAGATTTGTTTGCCCTCAACGAGGCACTGACGCAGCTCGAAAGTTTTGACGAGCGGCAATGCCGGATAATCGAGTTGCGGTTTTTTGGCGGCCTGACCATCGAGGAGACCGCCGAGGTGATGAAACTCGCGCCCGCCACGGTCAAAAACGAATGGACGATGGCCCGCACATGGCTTTATACACAGTTAAGTATTAAAAAATGAAGATGTCGCCCGAAAAATGGCAAAAGATCAAGCCCGTTTTTTACGATGCCATCGAGCTTGAACCCGAAAAACGCGAAGACTTTGCCAGAGCGGCTTGCGGCGATGACGGGCAGGCTTTTGATGAAATAAAGATATTGCTTGATTCGGTTGACGACGCTTCGGACTTTATCGGGGAACCTATCTTTTCCGATTCACGATCGTATATCGGGGAAAATATAGGCAATTTCAGGATCTTATCCGAAATTGGCCGAGGCGGCATGGGCATCGTCTTTCTAGCCGAACGCACAGGCGGCGAATTTGAACAAAAGGTCGCGGTCAAGATCCTAAAACGCGGCATCGATTCCGAAGAGATCGTCCGCCGCTTCAGCCGGGAACGCCAGATACAGGCGTCGCTCGATCACCCAAATATTGCCCGTCTTATCGATGGTGGAACGACCAACGACGATCTTCCATATTTTGTAATGGAATATATCCAAGGCCTGCCGCTTATCCGGTTTTGCGAAACAACGAATATTCAATTAAACGGAAAAATAGCCCTTTTCCGAAAGATCTGTTCCGCTGTCAGCTATGCTCACCAGCATCTCATCGTACATCGCGATCTGAAACCGTCAAACATCGTCGTTGCGGGTGACGGGACCTTGAAACTGCTTGATTTTGGCATTGCCAAGATTCTCGGGAACGAGACCGGCGATACGCATTTGACCCAGCCCTCAAACCGGATGCTCACGCCCGAATACGCGAGCCCGGAGCAGGTCCGAGGGGACACGATCACCACGGCAAGCGACGTCTATTCGCTCGGCGTCATTCTCTATGAACTCCTTACGGGAAGACGCCCCTATGATTTTAAGATGCGTTCGGCGGAGGAGACCTATCGTCTGATCTGCAACGAAGAACCTGTCTCGCCTGACACCAATACTAACCCACGCCTCGACCCGGATCTTAGAAACATCGTTCTTTTCGCGCTTCGCAAAGAGCCCGGACGTCGTTACGCCTCGGTCGAACAACTCAGCGAAGACCTTCGCCGTTTCGAGGCCGGGTTACCGGTAATGGCACGCGCGGACACGTTCGTCTATCGCGCGTCAAAATTTGGTCAGCGAAACAAAGTTGGTGTCGCGGCGGCGGCCGTCATCGTCTTGACTCTGCTTGGAGGCATTCTCACGACTGGGTGGCAGGCACGCCACGCTCAACAGGAAAAGGCGAAAGCCGAGAGTGTCAACGCATTTCTCGTGGGCATGTTGAAATATTCAAACCCGATATACAAGGCCCTGCAAAAAGGCGGTCAGGAAGCGACCATCAATGATGTTTTGGACGAGGCCGCAAAGCGTCTTGATGATGGGGAATTTGACAGCCAACCCGGAGTCAAAGCGGACATTGAAAGGACTGTCGCGAATGCATATTTTGGTCAAAACAGGTTCGATTCGGGGGAGGGCCATCTTCGAAACTACGTTACGCTGACGAACCAGATTTACGGGGAGAAAGATCCCAAAACCGTCGATGCGCTGGCCCTTTGGGCAGGATTGTTGTTTGCCAAGGCAAACATTACCGAGTCGGAAAACCTCTATCGTCAGGTTTTGCCCGCGTTACGTCTGGAGCGGATCAATGGCAATATTAAATCCGAAGATCTAGCCACGGCCCTCACCAATTTCGGCTATGTTCGCCGGACCCAAGGCGATTCCAAGGAGGCCGAATCGCTTTTTCGCGAAGCGTTGTCGCTCAATCCACAAATTTCGCCGGATGAGGTCAATTACGTCAATGGGACAACGCCAAGTGTTTTAGCGTCAACCCTTGCCGATCAGGGGCGGTTTGACGAAGCCCTCGAAATTGCACGCAAAGCTGTCGAGGATCGCCGGTCCAGCGGCGAGGCGGAAACGCCAACCTTTGGCTTTAGTTTAACTGTTTACAGCGGCTTTCTCACCGAAAAAAACGATTTCGCCGAGGCGGATAAAAATCTGAAAGAAGCCGAGACGATATTCCGCAAAAATCTTTCTCCAACAGCGCTCTGGCTTGGCGATAATCTTCGAAATCAGGCGGCGTCGGACTATTCGCAGGGAAAGTACGCCGAGGCGATAGAAAAAGCGGATGAAACCTTGAAGATCTACGCCGTGTTTGGCACACACTACGACCATTATCCGACCGCGTTGATCGTGAAAGGATTGAGTCTGGCAAAGACCGGCAATACTGCGGACGGGGAAAAACTGCTGCGTGAGGCCGTCGAGATCAGAACCTCAACCTTGCCCGCCGATCATTACTGGGTCGCACTGGCAAACAGCTCTCTCGGCGAATGTCTTATGATCGAAAAGAAATACAATGATGCCGAACCGCTTCTTGTCGAAAGCTACGAGAGTTTGAAATCGTCTCAGGGAAAATCCAACCCGCGGACGGAACTTGCAATGCAGCGCCTCGTGGCTCTATACGGAGCCGAGCATAAACCGGAGAAGGCGGCTGCCCTGACCCCTTGAAGTGATCGGTTCTAATTCCCCCCGTAGGCTTTCTGCCCGTCTTTGGTTTACATGGCCTAAAAAAAGAAAAAAGGCTGGAACAATTTGTTCTGCCTCTTTTTCGCGCCTTTTGCGCCTTATTGCGGCCAAATTAAACGAAAAAAGACGCGGGGACAGGAGAGTACCCGCGTCTTTTTTCATGCCTGAGCAGCAGCTAACTACTTTGGCATTAAAACGCTGTCAACGACATGTATTACGCCGTTTGACTGCATTACGTTGGCAATAGTCACCTTCGACTTGCCGCCTTTTTCGTCGGTGATGATAACGTCTTTGCCTTCCATTGTGGCGGTTAAAGTGCCGCCGGCAACCGTTTTCATCGCAAATTTACCCTTGCCGTCTTCGATTCCCTTGGCAATCGCCGCGGCATCCATCTTGCCTGCGACTACGTGATAGGTCAGGATTCCGGTCAGCGTCTTCTTGTTTTCAGGCTTGAGGAGCGTATCGACCGTTCCCTTCGGCAGTTTGTCAAAGGCCTCGTTTGTCGGTGCAAAGACCGTGAACGGACCCGCGCCTTTCAGCGTGTCGACCAAACCGGCAGCCTTTACCGCCGCGACCAACGTCGTGTGATCTTTAGAATTGACGGCGTTGTCGATGATGTCCTTGGTCTTCATCATCGGCGATCCGCCGACCATCGGATTATCGTCCGCCGGTGCGGTCGCGGTGTTCGCCGGGGCCATTGTGCTAGTGTTATTAGCTTTCATGCTGTTGTTAGCGGTCATCGTGTTTGCGTTGTTTGTCGCGGTTCCGCCGCAAGCACTCATTACGGCCATCGATGTGGCCATTGCAAAAGTCAATAAGAATTTCATTTCAGTCTCCCAAAGTCTAGTTATCATTAAGGGTGATGTTCGGAAAACGCATCTTTCAGCAATCGCCCCCTTTTGACGTATTGCATTCACTTTCCCAACAGAATTAGTTCAAAATTATTTTCGTCGCGAAACGAATAATGGATTCATTTTTTATCATTTTATTTTTTAAGTTTTAGCATAAAATCGATCAGCGTTTCAAGTTCGTCGAAACGGCTCAGTTCTGATATGTACGCCACGCTAAATTTATCCGCATCTAAATGATGTTCCCCAAATTTTGATTTTCCGTGGACGGAAATCACCAAGAGAGGCGTACTCCTTAATGCGGCCCGTTGATGAATACTATGTGCCAAGACATAGCTCGCGGGCGGCGGCAGATCGCTGTCAAACAAGATCAGATCAAACGTCATTCTACCGGCAACCGAGACAGCTTCGCTTTCGTCTCTAACAGCCGTAACCGTAAAACCATTTCCTTCCAGCAGCCGCTTCATCCCCGAACGAGTCGCTGAGTCGGGCTCGATCACCAGCAAAATTGATTTTCTTTCATCGCCGTTCCGCATCGTCTGAATAATTCCTCCGAGCCTTTGGCCGGAACCATTAGCTTAACAACCGGCGGACAGATTCTGCGTCTCATTTTAGACCAATGCACAAATTAATCTTGCTTGATTTATTTTCCCAACGATTTTAAGGTCTTTTACGCGACACTAATGAATGACCTCGTAACATTCGCAGCAGCAATTTTCCAGTGCTTCGCGGTCGAGAATCTGAATGTGGCCGCGCCTGCATTCGATGATTTTCTGCCGCTGTAAGATTCCGGCCGCCGTGGTCACATATGGCCGCCGTGTACCGAGCAATTCGGATATAAATTCCTGCGTTACCTGCAAATCGTCCGACTGGTTGCGGTCGTGCATCATCAATAACCATCGACACAGCCTGTCTTCCATATTGTGATGCCGGTTGCAGGCGGCGGTTTGCGCGACTTGCACGTAAAGTGCCTGAACGTATCGAAGCATTCGATTATGAAAAGTTCCACCCGCGTCAAATTCGCGTTGTAGTAGATCGGCGCGAATGCGAAGGGTCTTGGTGTGCGACAGTACCACCGCCTGATTAGTCGTCGTATGCGCACCCAAGAGGGCCGAAACTCCAAGAACGCCTTCCGAACCGATAATGCCGGATTCGATCGTTGCCCCGTCTTCGAGGGTCGTAAATAGATAGAATACTGCATCGAGAGGAAAATAAATGTATTTGATCGAGTCGCCGCAGTTGTAAAGGTTTTGTCCCGATTGCAAATTCACCGATTCCAGATACGGTTGTAAATGTTCGAATTCGTTATCGGGTAAAGCTGCCAAAATCGCATTTTCGGCAGTCTCTTGATGAGATAGTATTGCTTGCATGACTTCCCCCTTGTTATTGTAAATTTCCCTTAAGTCAGCTTTATTTAATTCGTGGATGTATTCACGGTAGATTCAAATCCTCTTATTTTCCGAGGGGATATCCCCCATTTTTTTCGATTCATCGGTTTCAGGATTCGAATTCGAGACAATCGCCCCGTGCCAATTTGACCCGGTTGTAAAACGGGCCTGTCTCGCCAAATCGTCACGCAGGACGCGAGCCTGCACAATAGATTTCAGCATCGTTTCAAAACCATGTTTTATCTCTTTAACCATTTTACTACCTCCATTTTCTCAACTAGTGTATGCTGTCGCGCATATAAACCCTTTCAATTAACCATTGACGATTTGAATGAGCAGCCAACCGTTTAAACCGGCAATAATACCGGCGACGGCGTAGCTTAAAAATTTCAGGGGCCGCGGGTTTACAAACTCACCCATCTTTAATTTGTCGCTGGTAAACATGACGAGCGGAAAAACGGCAAAGCTCAATTGCATGCTCAAGACCACTTGGCTAAGAATAAGCAGTTGCGTTGTTCCCGACACGCCGTAGATAGCCGTGACAATGACGGCCGGCACGATCGCGATCGAGCGCGTGATAAGGCGCCGCAGCCACGGCCGCATGCGAATGTTTAGAAAGCCCTCCATTACGATTTGCCCGGCGAGCGTTCCGGTCAACGTCGAATTTTGTCCCGAAGCCAAAAGTGCGACGGCAAACAAAGTGCTGGCGCCGGAAACTCCGAGCAGCGGCGAGAGAAGTTTATAGGCATCGCTGATTTCCGCGACCTGCGTATTGTCGCTCTGATGAAAAGCCGCAGCCGCAACGATCAAAATCGCGGCGTTGATGAATAGAGCGAATACGAGAGCAACCGTCGAATCAATCGTTGCAAACCGGATCGCCTCGCGTTTGCCCTTAAGTGTCCGCTCGAAATTGCGCGTCTGCACGATGGACGAGTGAAGATAAAGATTGTGTGGCATCACGGTTGCGCCCAAAATTCCGATAGCGATATACAGCATTGAGGAGTTTGTAACGATTTCCGCTGACGGCACAAATCCGCACAAAATGCCGCCGATATCGGGACGCGAGAAAATTATTTCCGCCGCAAAACAAACGCCCACTGTCAAAACGAGCGTAATGACGACGGCCTCGAGCCACCGGAAGCCTCGATTTTGCAGGACCAGCAGGATCATTACGTCAAACGCCGTCAGCAGCACGCCGTAAATAAGCGGAATGCCGAACAACAGGTTTAGGGCGATTGCCGATCCGATTACCTCGGCAAGATCACAGGCGATAATCGCAATTTCACAAAATATCCACAGAGTAAATGCGACACGCGGGCTGTAATGGTCGCGGCAAGCCTGAGCGAGATCACGCCCCGTGACAATGCCCAACCTGAGTGCCAGACTCTGCAAAAGTATCGCCATCAGGTTTGAGATCATAATTACGGAGAGCAGCGTGTACCCAAACCGCGCTCCACCCGCCAGATCGGTTGCCCAGTTGCCGGGATCCATATACCCGACGGCGATAAGATAACCGGGACCGGAAAATGCCAGCAGCTTACGCAGAAAGCCGGCGCTTTTCGGAACGGCCATTGACGAATGGACTTCAGCCAGACTCGGTTGCTGCGCCTGTCTATGCCAACCGGTAGTGAGTAACGTTTTATCGAAGTTACCGTCCATAAAAACCTGATCAATGCCGCGGTGCCTGAAATTTTCCATCCCTGTCCGGAATCGGACTGCCGTGTGGACAATGTTTAGGCATTTCGAGCAAAACATCAATACGTTCTGTAAATTCGTCGGAAACATGATGCTCGAGCCGCTCCGCCTCATCATGAATCGCATCCGGCGCATAATCTAGAACTTGCGTCAAAAAAAGCTCAATCAATCGATGACGCCGGACAATTTTTAAAGCGACCTCGCGCCCGTTTTCGGTAAGGCGAGCTCCGTAATACGGCGTATGAACGACCAGCGATTGCCGCTCCATCTGCTTTAACATTTTCGAAACGGCCGGCGGGCTTACCGCTAACCGCTCTGCCAACTCGTTGGTCATTGCGTGTGGCGGCCCGCCGTTTGGCTCGCGCTCTGACAGGGTCCAGATTGCTTTGAGGTAATCTTCTTTTGAGGTACTAACAATGCTCGTTTTCGCCGTCATTATATATTTTTAACCGTGGTTAAATTTCATCCGATAAAATTTCCGTGAGCAAAATCGAACAATTAAATTCGTCCGTTTTTGCTCACGGAATCCACTGGGACGCTATTATTTCGCTATAAACAGCGACGCAATCGCCAGCACCTGGCTCTTCGACAGCGGCTCGTCAAAAGCTTCGGTAATCGCGTCGTTAGAAAGACCGGCAAGGCCTGCGAGATTTGCACCGCCCTGCGACGTGTTATTTTCCCCGAAATAGACCGGATCGGTTGCCGCTGGCAGCGTGCCACGCGAACTGCCGGTAATCCAACCTTTCTGGTCACGAAGTCTGCGAACTTGAGCCGCATGACGTGCCTCCACCGAATGAATCTGCAAGGCAACTGTCAAGATCTTGGCATTATCTTTTAGGTTTCCCGCCTGGCCTTTGTATGCCCGGACGCCCGTATCCTCTAACGCCTGCGACACAGCAAGAAATGTTTGATAGTTGCTAAAGACGTCACCGAACGCTCCGCCCGCCGTGAAATCAAAGCGAGGTTTTGAAACAGCCTTGCTTCCCAGCACGGATTTCAAAAGCGCGACGTGCGCGGTTTCGTGTTTGCTGACCTGCCTGAAAACATCTTGCGTATCGCGCGGAATCAAACGGGACGAGCCTACCGCAGTACGGTAAAATTCGTCTTCCAGATATTCCAGGGTCAGAGCAAAATTAAGCACATCAACGATCTTGCCCGGAAGTTTGCTGTCTTTTCCAAACGCAGCTCCGGCGAGTGCTCCGAATGAGATAACGGCCGAGCCAAGCATTCCGGTCATTGCTTTCGCTTTTTCAATGGGCTCGCGCCGCTCCGTCATGTGGCTGATGTAATCGGGTTCGACCGATTCTAATAGTGGTAAATTGTTTTCCATAGTCTCCTCCTTTTACTATCTCGGTTTCGGCAAATGTTTCGCCGTTACCTTTGTTCTGATAAACGGCCCGGCAGCCGCCAATACTTCCGACGGCATCCTCGCCTTGTCCAATCCGTTTCCGTCAACCACATCGTCGCCCGAAAAATACGACGACATTGGCTGTAGCAAATCACGAATCGTGGCTGCATGACGAGCTTCGACCGACACGATTTTTCCGGCCAAGAGCAGATAATCTGGATTTTTCAAAAGCTGTCCGGCGCCGTTGTATGCCGATACTCCCAGATCTTCAAACGTCTTTGCGGTGCCGAGAACGCTTTCGCGGCTGTTAAAGTCGATCGATGTAAAATTGACTTGCAGACCTGGAATCGCTTTCTTGCCAAGCGCGACCTTAAAAAACTCGCGATGAGCGATCTCGTGGTCGCGGATGTCGGTTAAAATTGCACGTTCGGCAGACGTTATCCGCGAAAACTGCGTTGCAATAACCTGTGTGTAAAACGCGGCTTCGAGCTGTTCGAGAGCATATGCATAATTTAAAATGCCCGTGTCACCTTTGCCCAGATCAACGCCTTCTGATTTATGATCATCAAACGGCAAGCCCAGAAAAGCGGCTTTTGCACTAAGTTTTTCGGGACTTAAAGCTCCGAATGCAAAAGCGGTCAGTGCAGCCGCACTCGACCACTTTAAGAATTGCCGCCGCGAATTTGTGCGAATCAAAACTGAATCAGACTCTTCTGCGTGCGGCATAAATTTATCTTCCATTTGTCACCTCCAATATATTTGTCGCTCATATCTAATCGAATTTCCCCGATAGAAAAGCTGATGGCCCATCGTTTCCCAACCGCCTTTTCGGCTTTCGACATTGAGCCATTAAACGCAATATTATGTCGATGAAACATTGAGTTCCGTCTTATTTTGGACATAAGACAATTTTGAGCAGACTATCGGGTGGTCCGAAGCACAGACGTTGGGGTTTATTTTCCGCAGATGAGGGAATATTTTTCGTTAATAAGTTAATAGGGTTCTTTGAAAAACCAACTTTCAAATTCCTGAACCGACTACGACCTCAAATTTAGATAATCGGCGTCGGGATTTGGTGATAATTTTGTTGA
>JAYUDV010000274.1:0-22292 GCA_043739565.1 Chloracidobacterium sp. | reverse complement strand
ATACCGCATTTGAATTCGCTGATCGCAAAATACGGCTCGGAAAACCTGCGGGTCGTCGGGCTTAACGTTGGCGGTGCCGAGGACAGGCCGAAAATTCCCGAGTTTATTGCCGACACCAAGATCGATTATCCAATTTCTTTTCCCGAGAATGAACTGAGCCGCTTCATATTCTCCGATCGCGACGACATACCTCAAACATTGGTTCTCGACCGCACCGGAAAGATTGTGAAAAAGGTCGTCGGTTTTAGCCCGAGAATCGAGGCAGAACTGGATGCCGCCGTCGAACTGGCGTTGAAAACTAACTGACGTCGACGCCGCATTATGAGAGACATTCCCGTCGGCAATGGCAATCTGCTTGTTAATTTCGACGACAAATACCAGATCCGCGACATTTATTTTCCGCATGTTGGGCAGGAGAACCATACCGAGGGATTTCCGTCGCGATTTGGCGTGTGGGCGGACGGCGTGTTTTCGTGGATCTCGACCGACGACTGGACGCGAAAACTCGAATATCTGCATGAAACGCTCGTCACCCGTGTCGAATTAATCAATTCTAACCTTGGCCTATCAATAGTTTGCAACGACACAGTTGCGAGTCACGACAACATCTATCTGCGCCGCATTAAGGTGCGAAATCTTACCGAAGTTTCACGCGAAGTCCGTGTTTTTCTGCATCACGATTTCCGGATCTATGAAAACAAGGTTGGCGACACCGCGTTTTATGACCCGGAAACTCATTCGCTAATCCATTACAAAAAGCACCGTTATTTTCTCATAAATACGCAGCCGCATTTTGACGCTTTCGCGACCGGTCGAAAGGCTTTTCGTCAAAACGAAGGCACTTGGCGCGACGCTGAGGACGGTGTTCTGCATGGCGGAGCAAGCACCGAAGGATCGGTCGATTCGACCGTGGGCGTACATTTCGACATCGATGGCGGCGGCGAATGCGAATTTTATTACTGGATCGCGGCCGGCATTTCTCAAAGGGAAGTCTCGCGATTAAATGATCATATTATCGATCGCGGGCCGCACGCATATCTCGAATATACTTCAAATTACTGGAAAGCCTGGGTCAATAAAAACACAATCGATTTTGCCGATCTGCCCGCTAATATCATCAATTTTTACAAGCGGTCGCTCCTGATAATAAATACACAGGTTGATGGCGGCGGTGCGATCCTCGCAGCAAATGATCACGACGTTACCGAGCGGGCGACTGATCATTATAGCTATCTATGGACTCGGGACGGAGCTTTTGTCGCAAATGCCCTCGATCTCGCGGGTTACAGCGAGATGGCTCGCGGGTTTTACGAATTCTGCTGCACGATCGTCCACGAACGCGGGTATTTTCTGCAGAAATACAACCCGGACGGCACCGTCGCATCGGGCTGGCATGCCTCATGGGATGCACGCCGCAAGATTCCGCTTGTACCGATACAGGAGGACGAAACGTCGCTCGTGCTATGGGCGCTTTGGCAGCATTACGACAAATATCGCGATATTGACTTTGCCCACCGGGCCTATCGGATCCTCGTGTTAAAGGCGGCGGATTTTCTCGCCGAGTTTCGCGGCGATGTGACAAAGTTACCCAAACCGAGCTGGAATCTGTGGGAAGACAGCCGCGGCGTTCATACATTCACCTGTGCGACGGTCGTTGCCGGACTGCGGGCGGCGGCAAATTTCGCGATCCTTTTTGACGACCCGGTGAAAGCGACAAACTATGAAACCGCCGCCGATGAGGTCGTCGAGGCGATGCGCGAGCATCTTTACAGCAAAGATCTCGGTCGATTTTTACGATCGCTCCAAGCGGACGATGATGACAATTTGTCACTAGACCCGACCATCGACGCTTCCCTGTTCGGTGCGTTTTATTTTGGATGTTTCCCGATCGACGACCCAATGATAGAGGGCACGATGCAGGCAATTGAGCACGCGCTGAAAAACAACACCGAATTTGGCGGTATTGCCCGATTTGAAAACGACGGCTATATGCTCGCATCGAGCGGTGTCACGGGCAATTCGTGGTTTATATGCACGCTCTGGCTGGCCGAATACTATATCGCCCGGGCGAAATCGAAAGCCGAACTGGAACCGGCGCTCGATATACTCAAATGGGTGGCCGAACGCGCCCTGGTATCGGGCGTTTTGGCCGAGCAAATCGATCCGGTCACGGGCAACTCAGTCTCAGTCTCGCCGCTTACGTGGTCGCACTCTACATTTGTCGCGGCAGTGCACAGTTATTTGCAGAAAATGAGGACGATTAGATGATGAATCGCGGATTTACTAAAATCTAATAAATGAGAAAAGCAAAAATTCTGGCCACGCTCGGCCCTGCGTCGAACACAAAGGAAATTATCGAAACCATGCTCGATTCCGGGCTTAACGCCGTCAGGATCAATATGTCGCATGGCACGCAACCCGAACACGCCGCGTCAATCGCCGCTGCACGATCCGCCGCGGCCGAAATGGGAAAGCCGCTTTCCATACTGGTTGATCTGTCTGGCCCGAAGATCCGGACGCGCAATTTGCTTGACGGCAAGCCGGTTTATCTAAGGGAAGGCGAACAGTTTGTTATAACAACCCGCGAAATAGCCGGAACGGAACGGGAGGTTTCGACCAATTTCGACCATCTGCCCGATGTGGTTGAAACCGGCACGCGAATCTTAGTTGACGACGGAGCGATCGAGCTTGTCGTAGAATCGAAGACCGAAACCGACGTCACCTGCCGCATTTTGATCGGCGGTGTGCTTGCCGAGCGCAAGGGCATTAATCTGCCCAATACGCCGCTGCCCATACCGTCGATGACCGAAAAAGATCATATCGACCTTATCTGGGCGATGGAGCAAAATGTCGATTACATCGCCCTTTCGTTTGTCCGCACCGCCGCCGACTGCAAGGAAGTCAAAGATATTATCAAGCGTTTGAACAAACGCAAGCTCGGTCGCGCTCTGCTCGTCGCCAAGATCGAAATGGCCGAAGCCATCCAGAATCTCGACGAAATTATCGCCGAAACCGATGGCGTAATGGTTGCCCGCGGCGACCTGGGAGTTGAAACCAGCGTCGAGCTCGTGCCGGTTTATCAAAAACGCATCATCGAAAAGGCCGTCGCAAACGACAAATTTGTCATCACGGCGACGCAGATGCTGCAATCGATGATCGAGAATCCATTCCCGACTCGCGCCGAGGCTTCGGATGTGGCAAACGCCGTGTGGGACGGCAGCGACGCCGTAATGCTGTCGGCCGAGACCGCATCGGGCAAATATCCCGTCGAATCGATAAAGACGATGGTCCGTATAATCGACTCGGCGGAAACTATCAAAGCCGAGAATCTCAGAAAACCGGTAAAATTTCTCCAGCCGCCGTCGCGGCGAACGAGCCAGGCATTGTGCAAAGCCGCCGCCTACGCCGCCAAAGAAATGTGTACCGAAAAGGTGGCCGTCTTTACGGAATCGGGCCTGATGGCGCGGCGATTATCGACCGTCCGCTCGGGGCTTCAGACATTCGCCCTGACGACTTCGCACGAAGCTTATAACCAGTTAGCTCTTATCTGGGGCGTACAGGCTTACGTTCACGAGGACCGCGGCTCAACGCGGGGAATGCTCAAGATCGGCGAAAAAACGCTGTTGGAGGCCGGAGTGATCGAAGCCGGCGAAACCCTCGTGATGATGGCCGGACGGCTTTCGGGCCTCGGGCTGTCGAGCTCGGTAATCGTCTGGACTATCGGCGAAAACGTCCCGCGTCGATAGGTCTAACTGTGAAACTTTGACGGCACATTCTGGCGTCCCCAACGCAATGTCGAGGACATCCAAACTAATTCGTCCAAAAAACCGGTGATGCGTTTGTTGTATGCCTCGTCGAGCAGATTTCCGTTTTCGTCGAATTTGCTTTTGACGGTCGGGAAATTCAGATCGGAAAAGGTGACGGCTAGACCAAGTTCGCGGACCATTGGCACCATCGATTCGATCACGCGGGTTCCGCCCCACGGGCCGGCCGAAACGCCGACAAACGCTACCGCCTTGTGAATATATTCTTTTAACAGCAAATCGAGAACGCTCTTGAGAGAACCCGGATATCCGTGATTATATTCGGGTGTGACAATCACAAGCCCGTCAGCCCGGATGATCGCGTCCCGCCACTCGGGAAAATCGCCGCCGATCTCGGTACCGTAATGATCGTGCGGCAGATTAAAGTCGCAAACATCAAAAAACTGCGTTTCGATGTCGGCACGCTCACGCATTTTGCCGCAGACCCAGTTCGCGACGTTGCCGCTCTCACGGTTTTTGCGGGGTGTGCCGAGCAACGTCGGGATAAAGAGTTTTGATTCACTCATATAATAAATATCCCGCAAAGCGGCGATATTATTCCGGGTCGAGCCAACGGCTGAGTCTTCGTTTCGCTTCTTCGTGCGAAAACACTCGGCCCGCCGCGACGTCTTTCTCGCCGCGAGCGATGCCTTCAAGCATTTCTATACGCCGCTGTTGAAGTTCAAAATTTTCAATATCAACCAGATATGCTTTCGGCAGACCATGCTTCGTTATCAGTATCGGTTCTCGATCACGTTTTAAATCGGACAGAATCTCAGTTGCTTGACGCATTAGGGTTGTTACACGCTCTGTTCGCATAGGGGAATCCTTGAGGTTTCAATAACACATCTAACCCAAAAGATTATTTAAATTAGCATTCTTTAAGAATGATAGTGTAAATGCCTTTGATTTAAGCTCACATTCCCAAATCCTCATTACCTGCCAGTTCTTTTGGGAAAGCTCCTTAGTCACAAGTCGATCACGCTCCCGATTTCGTTGAATTTTGCGTCCCCAATATTCAGCATTATCTTTGGGTACGGTATTTCTACAGTCGTGCCCGTGCCAAAAACACCCGTCTACAAAAATAGCCATTCGCTTCTTAAGGAAAACAAAGTCTGGCTTTCCAAATAGTGGATAGCCCCGTCGCCAACCGGTAATAGCATTACTCCTAAAAACTTGAATCAATCTTAGTTCAGTCGATTTATTTCCGCGCTGTTTAACAGAACGCATTATGCGCGACCGTTCCATTCTTGTGAATGTATCTGTCATCTTTGCCTTCTATGAGATATTTCGAAAGTGTGCGGGCGACAAACTCGGCAAGCTTAACAGGAACCGCATTGCCAATAATTTGTTCGATTTCCGTTTTGGAGCCGGTTAAATCAAATGTCTCCGGAAAGGTCTGAATTAGCGATCTCTCCCGCGTCGTTAAGGGCCGAACATTGTCAGTAATCTCAGCACGATCGCCAGGATGTCCTGGGTAGCCACCGGCAATTGGTCTGTTGACTCCCCGAACAGTTGGGCTTGGCTCATCGATAGAAAAAATCGCTCTTCGATGGTAACTACGAGGGTGCCTATAATAATTCTCGACGCTAATCTTTTTGCCAAGGTAGTCCCGAACCGTCATGCGTTTAGTTCCCATATCACGATCTATAAAGCTGTCCAAAGCTCCGTCTCGCCCCCCCAACTCCCCAATGACAAACAGGCGTTTTCTTATCTGAGGAACACCGCACAAACTCGCGTCCAGAACTCTAATAGTCAACCCGTATCCCGCTTCACGAAATATTTGCTCTGCACAAGAAAACGCA
Source organism: Chloracidobacterium sp. (assembly GCA_043739565.1). Taxonomy (GTDB): domain Bacteria; phylum Acidobacteriota; class Blastocatellia; order Pyrinomonadales; family Pyrinomonadaceae; genus OLB17. The sequence goes on along the minus strand of JAYUDV010000274.1, from coordinate 16,684 downwards.
CTACTACCTAAAGCTCTTGCGACATTTTCCATAACAAAGTAAAACGGTTTGACACCGACAACAACTTCGGCAAATGACATAGTCAAGTCGGCGCGTCCTCCATTTTCATTCCTCTTCCCAGCACTGGAAAAGTCTTGGCACGGTGGACCGCCAATTATTAAGTTTGGTTGAAATTTTTTAATTAGAGGGATAGCGGCGTGGACATTACCCAGATCGCATTTAACAATTGGGTGATCAAAATTCTTTTCATAAAAACCTATCGCCGGATCCCAATTGTCAAAAGCAGCACTAATTTTAAATCCTGCATTCTCGAACCCCAAAGACAAGCCTCCACCACCGCAGAAAACGTCAACAACTTTTGAATTATTACTTAGCATGTTTATTCACCAAATAAATCAGTCGAAAAATAAATAATCGCATCAAATCGACGCTCTGGACTCAAAAAATTCTGTCCCCCTCCTAAGATAATATTTTTAATCTCATCTTTTCCAATTGCTAGATGAGTAAGTCTAGGACATTGCATAATTTGGTTTGTTTGACTGCCACCGACAGCGAACTCTTTGTCAGTTTGAGGACCATATGTCATGGCTCCATAAATCGGTACCAAGTTAACTCGCTCAAGACGAGAAAATTCATACAAAAAGTGTGCCAATCTTAATGTGGCTCTCTTAGGTCTCGAAACTTTCTCTGACTTGTAGTTTCTAGCGCTCTGCATAAATAATCTGGATAATGCAAAATCACTCCAAACAAAAATATCGAGGCATGAATTTGCGAGCTTGGGAGATTTCCCTTTTGTCTTCCATAGTGGTTGAAGAAGTATTGGCTTTTGTCTGGAAGAAAACTCCCCGAAAAACGTCTCTAAACCCTCGACTATTTGCGGTAAATATTTGTTTGCCTCAACTTCATTTTTCCAATCCTGAATTTTTCCACAGAATGCAAACAGTTCATAAATCCTCGCTTTATCGGCTTCACTATTACAGCTCTCAGCAATGCTCAATGCCATGTACTTTAGTGTTGCAGACCGCAAAACAATTTCAGAACCATACTTACTCTCTTCGCGCATGCAAGTATTGCTATCCGGCAACGTTGTGAGTTTGATTTCAAATGGACGAATATAGTTTCCGTCAACGTCTTTCAAAACAAGATCGATTGGAACCAGTTGACCATCAAGAAAAGATCTAAACGGTTCATAGGTAGCCTCAAAAGCAAAGAATAGTTGGTCACTTGGCAATTCTGTTCCAAAAATGAAACTAAAACTCCTTTCGGAAACTTGGGTTCCGCAATTTTCGTCGAGTTCGATATACATCGACGGCACTCCACGGTCTCGCATGTAACAGGCTAGAGCTGCAGGGAAAGATGAGTTAAATCGATTTTTACTCCAATGATCTGGGTTTGCAAAATTCCGATTAGAATGCGTTATTCCGTATAGTGATGGGGGCATATTGCGACTATTCTATTGGTTTCGAACACTATTGGCAATTGCTCAAATCAGGGAGTTTCACCTAAATAGGATGATATTTATTTGGAAATGATTCCTACTGAATCTATCAAATAGCCTCTAAAGATCAAGGAGCTGCGCCACCGTCTCCTTCTTCAACCCATGCCCTTTCCGCTTATTGTAGTCGGACAACGAAACCTGCGGGTCGCGCCAGGCGTCGAGGTGGCCGACCTGGTGGACGCACTGGATCGTGCAGGTTGGGGCGCACCATTTCTCGGTGTTGTATTCGCGTTCCATGTCGGCGTGGGTGTATTCGAGCAGCGGGATGCCTGGCGTCCCGCGTTGTTGCGAGCACCAGTTGACCATGCCAAATTCGTCGATGTAGAGATACCTAGCACCGGCACGGCACCGCCATTCGTATTCTTTGCCGTCGACCAGGTCGTCCTGAAACCAGTTCCAGCGGGCGTATGAGCTTTGGCCCTTGCTCTTGATCTCCTTATATACTTCTTTCTCGCGGTCCGTCAGGCCTTTGTTTAGGCCATCGCTGTCGTGAATGACACCGACGGTTGATGAAAAGCCGAGTTCGCGGGCCCGACTCGCAATTATCAGGGCCTCGTCCGGATTGGCGACGCCTCCTCCTACCACGGAATTGATGTTGACCTTAAATTTTGCGTGATCGCGCAGATTGACAAGCTTGCCATCAAGAACCTTGAGGCTCTTTTTCGAAACGTCGTCGGGTATGACATTATCGATCGATATTTGCAGGTAATCGAGACCGGCTTCGTTGAGTTTTTTGACTTTTTCGGGCTGAAAATAATATCCGTTCGAGATTAGCCCGGCGATCATGCCGTGATGGCGGATGCGGTCGATTATCTCGTAGATCTCCGGGTGCATCATCGGTTCGCCACCCGAAATCGTGATGACCGATGAGCCAAATTCAGCCAGCTTGTCGATTCGCTCGATCATTACATCGATTGGCACCGGATCGCTGGTCTTGTCGTATTCGTTGCAGTATGTACATGCCAGATTACACCGCCGCATTGGTACGATATGCACCAAAACCGGATGGCGAGTCGATGCAAAAGCACGCACCGTGTGCCTGACGCCGCGTGTAAATCTGCTAAAACTGCTTGCCTTTGGCATACAAAAACTCGAACTCCTCGGGTCAAACCATTAATTATAGTTTTTGGGGTAAATCATTTCAAATTAACAAAAAACCCCGGCCGAAAACTCGCGGCCGAGGCTCAATTGGAAAACGAGCTGCGATTATCAGCCATGGACCTTTCCTACATTTTTGGGATAGTCCAGATGAAATTCGATGCCCTTGATATTACCGTTCTTTGTAATGTTCGACAGCGTTACGGTTGTCGTGTCATCATTCTTCTCAATGTTCTTTTCCTGACGCGGCATACCATCTGCATCAACCCAAATCTCGGCTAACTTATACTTTTTGGCGTCCTTTGGCGTTAATTGTAAATGCCACGTTTTCAGACTGCCAACAGTGTCCTCACCGAGATATGCGATCTCATAATTAGCTTTCATCTGGTCCCTAGACATATTCAAAAACGCAAGTGCGTTGCTGGCGGAACCACTGCCGCTGGTGACGTTTGAAACCTTACCATAATAAAGCGTGTTGATACTCCGTTTGTACAACTCGTAGTTTTCGCCAACTACGGCCATCTGTTCAACTGTCGGTTTCTCCCAATTAAGCCGAATACACCGGTCATTTTTCGGCGATTTCGCGAGATAGATGGCCGTGCCGGAGTACGGATCTTTGATCTTTAGCTGGGAGTTGTATTTTTCCATCGTGGCGTTGGCCCGCAAGGACTGAAGCGCTTTATTGTGAGCATCCATCCGGCGCAGAATTTCGCCGAGAACGTTCTGAGCCTTCGCTTCAGTAACCGAAAACGTTGAAGCTAAAAGCATCAAACCAGATACCGACAGAATATTAAGTAAAGTCTTTCTCATTGAGTTAAAACCTCATTGTGGAATGTCCTTATCCTAAGACAGACAATCGGTATTACGCTTTGATCTTTTTGACGGAACTTGGATAACTGAGCTTAAAGATCGAAGCCTGTAGAGTTATGTTTTTTTGAATATTAGAAAGCAACACGGTCGTCGTATCGTTATTGGTTTCGATTATCTTTGCCTGTCGCGGCATGCCGTCACCGTCTATCCAAATCTCTGCCATTTTATAGCTGGTCGCCCCTTTTGGCGTTAACTGCAAATGCCACGTCTTTGTACCGCCGCTGATCTGCTCTTCGCCGAGATATGCAACGTCATAATTGGTTTTTAATTGATCCTTAGACATACTCATAAATCCCAAAGCTCCGCCCGCGGCCGCACCGTTCTTGGCGTTTTTTGAGCTGCCGACAATAACTTGATTCAATCGAGGCCTATACAGCTCATATTTATCGCCGATCACCGAAATCTGCTCTTCAACGGGTTTTGTCCAATCGATTCGGGCATACATAGGATGTTTAGGCGTTTTTGGCAGGTAACTTGTATTGCCGACAGTTGTATCCGAAACGTTTAGCTGAGGATTGTACTTGACCATCGTCACATCCGAGTGCAGCGATTGCAGCGATTTGTTATTGAGGTCCATTCGACGCAGGATCTCGGTGAGAATTTGCCCCTTTGCGTCCGTCACCGAAAACAACGAAATCACTAAACCCAGCCCGATAACAAATAATCCGACGCGTACAAATCTACTCATAAAAATAAAACTCCAATTCAACGAACACCTGTTTCGCATCCACAGTCATCGCTTATGACGATCTGAGCGGTCGTTTGGGTTGCAACGGGTTTTGATTTATTAAACCATTCTTTCGGCGTCGCGAAGATAAACACAAGTATCACCAGGCAAAATAAATCCCATTGCCACGAGGCACGTTCATAGTTCCAATTGATCACGTTTTTCATAGTAGGCGGTTAGCGATAAGCGGTCAGCAATAAGCAATCAGCGTTTAGCGGTCCGTCAGAATCATTTTAGAAGCTTTTAGCTGATCGCTTATCGCTATTTGCTTATTGCTCCCCATCAATTCACTATATGTCCGTCAAGCATCTGGATTGTCCGCGAACAGGCGGCGGCGGCCTCGGGATTATGCGTAATCATGATGATCGTCTGGCCAAATTTTTCGTTTAGATCGCGAAACATATCGAGCACGATCCGCGAATTTTCCGTGTCGAGATTACCTGTCGGTTCATCGGCCAAAATTATCGCCGGGCCGTTTACGATCGCACGGGCCAGTGCAACACGCTGCTGCTCGCCGCCAGACAGCTCCAGCGGTTTATGGTGCATTTTATCTTCGAGTTTGAGCAGCTTTAACACCTCGCGCCGCCGATCCGAATTTTTGCTCCCATTGCCCGTATGGATTTTTTCGGCCAGTTTTAGATTTCCCTCGGCGGAAAGCGTCGGAAATAGATTAAACCGTTGGAAAACAAACCCGATCTTACGCCGCCGAATATCGGTGCGCCGGGCATCCGACACTTTCGCCAAATCCTCGCCATCGATCAGGATACTGCCGCTCGTCGGGCTCAGCAAGCCGCCGAGAAGATGCAACAGCGTCGATTTACCACAGCCTGACGGTCCCATGACAGCGACAAATTCGCCCGCCGCCACCTCGAATGAGATCCCGCGCAGAACGGGTACATCAAGTTTGCCAACCTTATAAGATTTTTTCAGATCGATGGTCCGTAGGATCGCTGTCATCGGATGGGCCTAGTGAAATCGCGTAATGGAATTTTTATCGATGGGCGGCTTTGATTCGTTTACCGCTTCCCTCAGTTTTTTATCGAGATCGACCTCCTCCAGATTCCAGGTGTTTTGGAGCTCAAAAGCGGCGTCCGGAAAAACGTTCCCGATCATCACGGCTTCGGGCGTCTGATAGGTCAATTTCATTGAATACTTCTCTTTCGGACGCGTAACCTGGATCTCGAGCGGCAAGTTGGCAAAGTTGCCGGAATTGGTTAAATTCCCTTCCTTACCGTAGATTATGTCCGATTCGATCTCGCCCTGAACATCGAAGATCTGCTGCCGGGCCAAGCGAATGACGCCGACGCGGTCGAACCAAAAACGACGGGCGATTTTGAGCGTACCATCTGCGGATTTAGCGAATTCGTCCAGTAAATAATATCCGCGCATCACTTTTCGTACCGGCGAATGTCTGTCCAGAGTGACATCTTCCTCGAGCTGGAAGATCGTGCTCTGGGTATAAACATCCGCCTCATCAATCGGGCGAACAAGCATCGCATCGGTAAAATGCTGCGGCCGCAGATTTGAGAATGCGCTGACCGATTCCTTAGATTTTTTGCTATTTTCGAGGTCGGACGCGCTCAATGTCTTTTGTAGTTTCGAGTAGTCGGCGCTATTTGTACCTTTAACAAATTTCCTATATTTGCCGGTGCCACCATCCTGCAATACGGCGACGCGAAAAGTTTCGCCATCCGAAGTCATCTGTGCGACGTCGGATTTAATAATAGGAACCTGGACTTTGAGCAATATTTTTCCGGGACGCTGGACTACAACCTCGCCATCAGCCTGCCGGTAAACTTCCTTGCTGCCGAATTCAGCGAACGAGTTATCCTCAAACTTGAGATCCATCTTGGCCCGCATCGAATTGACCCTTGCAAAACGATTGACCTCTTTCATCAGATCGGCTTGCGGCGCCGTCTCGGTTTTTAGCAGCCGCGCCGTGTCCCGATCTTGTTTTACCTTGATGCAGCCCGCAGAGAGTATTGTCAGGGCAAAAAAAAGTGCGATCTTAGGCCGTGTAAATGTATTGCTGAATAACTTCATTAATTTCCGATGGTCAGCATCGTAGATACAGTTGCAAAAATTAACCTGCAAATTCAATTAAACTCATCAAACCGAAAATAATAGCACGTTGAAACTGCATATCCTAGTAACGAAAAGACGCGGCAACGAGAACAAACCGCTCTCCCGCTCCGCGTGTGCCGTTCTGCCCGAATCAGTTTTAGTTCGAAAACACTCCGGAACTTCGGGTTAAATAGTCCTGCATCGTATACGCGAACATTATAGCCATCCAGAAAAAACTCGCGATCGCGGCGAGCCAGATCAGCCTTTTGCTCCAATAAACGTGCATAAAAAAGAGCATGACGCACGTCATTTTAAAGAACGCAATGGCCAACGCAACCAGCGTATTGGCCCCGACAAATATCCTGTCCAGATCCTGCAACGCAACTACATACGTAAGTATCGTGCCGCCCACTAATATACCGAATACGCCCAGATAGCCCGGAATACCGATATGTTGTTTTTCTACGTGATTATCCGACATGATTTTCCCCTAATGTATAAAGTGACGCCCAAGCAAATAAAGCAGCGGAAACAGGAATATCCAGACAATATCGACAAAGTGCCAGTAAAGGCCCGACATCTCGACGGGCATGTAATATTCGGCACTAAATGTGCCCTTAAACGCCTTGTACAGCAGCCAAGACATCAGCCCGAGGCCAATTATCATATGCAAAGCGTGAAGCCCGGTCATCACGAAATATATCCAAAAGAAGATACGCACCTTATCGCGAAACTTGTCCGCGTCAATCTCGCCGTTCGAAAAATATCCATTCTTTTCGGAGGTGGTTAAATAATTGTGATCCTGAGCAAGTTTTGCTAGTGAGCAGTCGTGCCACTGAAATTCACCGCGCGGATTTACATATTCGTGCTCCTCGCCGTGAACCACTTCATAACACGGTTTTTGCTCAGCTTCGACATGTGCGACGTTTGGCTCCGCCTTAACCCTCTTATTCACGCCGGCCATCGGAATCAAACCGTGATTGTATTTATCCGTATACTCGACCGCTTTGACGCCTAAAAATGTTGCGCCAAAGATCATTGTCAGAACGATCAGGATCACCTGCATGTTCCGGTTGCCTTTCTGTGCAAAGTAAACGGTCAACGCCATCGTCAGGCTGCTGACAATAAGCACAAGCGTATTCGCTCCGCCGAGGAATGCGTCGAGGTGGTTACTGCCGGCGGCAAACGCCATCGGGTACTTCGAACGAAATACCAGATAAGCTGCAAACAGCCCGCCGAAAAACATGATCTCCTGCACCAGAAACATCCACATCCCGATCGAGACGCTCTCTTCCTGCTGGCTCATGTCCTCAAACTGATGCTGAAGCCCCGGCTGGTGATGATGTTCGTGTGTATCTACGTGTGTCGACATCTTTTTTTAGTAGGCCGTAGGTAGCGGCAGTAGGCAGACGGTACTTTACTGCCAACGGCCAACTGCTGCTGCTAACTTACTCCTATGTGATCGTTTCTACCGCATGTCTCCGTTTTGCCGCTTCGATATCGAGGCCGTTTTCTTCGCCAAATTCGTAAGCTTCCCACGTGACGACCGGCATTACCTCAAAATTCTCGGTCGGCGGCGGTGACGTCGTTCGCCACTCGAGGCCAGGCAGCATCCACGGATTGTCGCCGGCGTCTTTGCCAAAGATCAGCGAGTGTCCCAGATAAATTACGGGCATTACCAACCCAATTCCCAACACCGAAGCTCCCGCCGATGAAAAAATATTGAGAACCTGAAATTCTTCGGGATAGGCTGCGTAACGACGTGGCATGCCCTGGTAGCCCAAAAGAAATTGCGGAAAAAATGTCAGGTTAAAGCCGACAAATACCAACATTGCCGAGATCTTGCCCCAAAATTCGGAGTACATCTTACCTGTCATCTTTGGCCACCAGTAATGTATGCCGCCGAGGTAGGCGATCACCTGTCCGCCGACCATTACGTAGTGGAAATGGGCTACTACAAAATAAGTATCGGTCAAATGGATATCAAGGCCGATGGCCCCCAAAAACAATCCGGTCAGTCCCCCGATCAGAAATAAACCCATAAACCCGATGGCGTACAGCATCGGCGTATCAAATGACACCGAACCCTTGTAGAGCGTCGCCGTCCAGTTAAACATCTTGATCGCCGATGGTACGGCCACAACCATCGTCAGAAACGAAAACACCATTCCCGCATAGATCGATTGGCCGCTGACGAACATGTGATGACCCCAGACGAGGAATCCAAAAACCGCGATCGCAATGCTTGAAAATGCAATAAACTCGTAACCGAAGATCTTTTTTCGCGAAAAGTTGGATATTAGCTCGCTTATCACTCCCATCCCGGGCAGGACCATGATGTACACGGCCGGGTGCGAATAGAACCAAAACAAGTGTTGGAACAAGATCGGGTCACCGCCGATTGACGGATCAAAGATGCCGATATGCGAAAAGCGCTCAAGCGCCAGTAGCAGGATAGTGATTGCTATCACCGGCGTTCCGAGGATCATTACGAGGCTAACCGCGTAATGCGCCCAAACAAAAAGCGGCAGGCGAAACCACGTCATTCCCGGCGCCCGCATAGTGTGAATCGTGACGATAAAATTCAGACCGGTTAGAATGGATGAAAATCCGTTAATAAAGATGCCGAGGCCCACGGCCATGACGTACGTATTTGAAAACGTCGTGCTGTACGGCGTGTAAAACGTCCAGCCTGTATCGACGCCGCCCTGCATCAGGGCCCAAAGCGTCAAGCCGCCGCCGATCCAGTAAATATACAAACTCAGAAGATTGATGCGCGGCAATGCAAGATCCTTGGCCCCGATCATGATCGGGATCAGAAAATTACCGAGCACGGCCGGGACAGACGGTATCAGGAAGAAAAAGATCATCAAGATGCCGTGCTGCGTAAAGACCTTATTGTACGTCCCCGTTTCAAGCAGATCACTGGCTGGCGTTAGGAGTTCAAGCCTTATCGTCGCCGCATATAGGCCGCCCATCATGAAAAAGAGCGAGACAGTGATCAAATACATTATCGCGATGCGCTTATGATCCTTGGTCAAAAGCCACGATTTGAGAGTCGTGCCGTTGTTCAAATAATTGAGCTTTGGCCTTTTCGCGTAACCCGTCGAGATTGCATCTACGTTTTGCATAATCTGTGTAAACCCTATTTATTACTATTTGCGGCCGGTTTTGCTGCCAGTTTATTTGCCGCCGGATTGTTAGCGGCGGGTTTGTTCACAGCGGCACTGTTTGTGTTAGCCGCCGGTACGGCGGTCGTAGCGGCTGCGGCATTTGGACTCAGCGACTTGATATACGCCACCAACGAATTAAGCTGCTCTTCTGTTACCTGTCCCTTAAACGTCGGCATTATCGGCTGAAATCCTTCGACTACCTGTGAAGCCGGATTGAGAATCGAATTTCGAATGTATTGATCGTCGGCCTTGACCGTGGCCCCGCCCACCAGTTTCACATCCGAGTTATATACATTTTCAAGCTTGGCGCCGCGCTGGGTCGGCCCACCGGCATGACATGACGCGCAGCCAAGTTTGTTTGTAAATAAATCCCTGCCCTCTTCGACCGGAGTCTGGCCCGAGACATTCCCGCTCAACCAATTATCAAAATCGCGCTGCTCCATCACATAGATCCAGCCGCCCATTCCCGAATGGTTGAGCCCGCAGTATTCAGCGCAGAAAAGACGGTATTTGCCCGGTTTTGTCGGCTCAAACCATAAGTAAGTATAACGGCCGGGCACAATGTCGGCCTTTGTACGAAATGCTGGAACAAAGAAATCGTGAAGCACGTCCTCGGTCGTCATCGTCAGCTTGACCTTTCGCCCGACCGGAATATGCAGCTCGTTGATCTCGCGCTGGCCCGTTTCGTGCTGAACCTTCCACATCCATTGTTTTCCAACGACATAGATCTCCATTGCGTCATCGGGCGGCGTGTACTGGTTAAAAAAGACGATCGCTCCGCCGAGAAATATGGTTATTGAGATAACAAACGGAATGATGGACCAAACCGTTTCGAGCACCATCGAACCATGAATTTCCTCAGGTGTCGCGAATTTTTCTTTCTCACGATATTTGATCGCAAAAAAGAAAACGGCGACTACGATCGGTATTGTAAAAGCAAGGCTTACAACAATCAGGTAGAAATAAAGAGCATCTACCTGCCAAGCGGCGGTCGAGGCCTGCTCTGGAAATAATGGTACCCATGTCGTATTCTGCATAACTCGTCAATTGTCAGTAGCCAGAATCATCGCTCCCGCTCACTTTTCACTTTTCACTAGCTTCCGCTTATTTCTTCGCCAAAACACAAATCCCATCACGCCCATGCCCAATAGCGTCAAAACTCCACCCAAACGTATTACTCGCAGAATCGCCAAGCCGTATTTTCCGGTTGACGGATCGTAATGATAGCAATACAAAAGCAGCTGTTCCGCGGGATTGCCGATCTTATTCTCGTTAGACTCCATAATGCCGAACTTGACGTCCTTTGGTGAATAATCGATGCCGTAAAAGTATCGGGAAAGCCTGCCCTCGGGGGTCGCGACCATTACACCGGCGGCATGGGCAAACTGCATGCTTTTTTCGTCCCATTTATAACTAAAACCGGCGGCGGACGTAACCTTGTCAATCGATTCCTGCTTCGCGGTCAAAAAATGCCAGCCTTTTTCCGCACCGGGCCGGCCATACCGCTCCATATAGCTTGCCTTTTTGTTTTTTGCGAGATCGGGCTTGTCATTTTCGCGGGCGTCAAAGCTGATCGCGACGACGTCGAAATCCTTGCCCGCGTCAAAAGAAATTCCCTTGAGCGATCCGGTCAATCCGTTCAGGACCTGATTGCAAAGCATCGGGCATTCGTAATATACAAATGCCAGGATCACGGGCCGGCCGGTATTAAAATAGCTGCCTAGTTGGACCGTCCGGCCGTCTTCGTCTTTCAATTCCGTGTCGAGAGGCATCTGGGCCCCGAGCTTTTGCTCGATCCCGATGGTTTTGAGGGCCGCCGGAAGGCCATTCGGCTCCGACATTGAGGGATCGTACGTCCTCGGCGAGTACAGAGGAGAATTGTAATGCTCGCTTTTCTGAGCAAAAACGCTCAAAGTAAAAAGTGAAAAGTGAAAAGTGAAAAGTAATAAGAAAAGAGCAAAGCGCAGTCCACGACCCGCAAGAACAAACGCCGTAGCACTTTTAATTTTTAGTTTTTCACTTTTCACTTTTAGTTTTTCACTTTTCACAATTTACCTCCGCTTTTCCGACGCAAGCCTGCCTGCGCTCGAATCCGAAACAAACCCGCGTGAATTCTTAAAGAATTCCTCGGCCTCGGCACCCGATTTTGCTTTTACGTTCTGTGCCAAAAACTTTTCTTTTGCCGCATCGATTGGCATCACCGTCACCATGCCCGTCTTTTCATCTTTTCGGCCGTATTCCCAGATGTGCTCCGCTTGTTTCCGGAACTCCTGATATTCGGCGGATGGGGCCAGCAATTCCAAATTCACTCGCCCCTTGTCGGATTCGATCCCGAAACCGGGAGCCAACTGTAGTCGAGGCTCCTGAGGAAGGCGCTCCTTCTCGCTCTGTATCATGGGATTGACGTTTTCCGCATTTTCTTTTGCGGAATAATCCTGCAAAACATTGAGAAATGCCCACATCAACCCGAATGTGATCACGATCAATAAGAAAAGGCCGACCGCGAACGAGAGAATGCCCTTAAGCCCTATTTCATTCTCTTCGTACGGTTTGTTAAGGTCCGTCCCGGTGCCTGAGTGTGTTTTTGACGACATATTCCTAAATCAAAAAGCTAAAATCCGCTGGTCCAAAATCTTAGTGCCCCCTGCCGTGTTCGATCGCCTCCTCAAAATACGGGTCTTTTGCCGGGACTATCGGACGTTTAAGCAATTCTCCAAAAAACCACCACAACCATATTCCGCCGACCGCAACCGGGGCAACAAAATCCAGCCAACTAACATAAAATGCACCCTGCTCCAAACCGCCCGGCATCACGCGATTGCTCGGCCCGATTAGGTAAAACATATCGACGAGCCGCATAGCGAGGATAAAAATCGCGAGCGTCGCGATCCATTTAGCATGACGCTTGAAATCCTGTTGGAGCAAAACAAGGAATGGAAAAGCAAAATGGAAGAGGATCAGCCCGACGCCGATAAAGCCCCAACCGTTTTTCATCCGCGTCAAAAGCCAGCCCGTTTCCTCGGGTAGATTTCCCGACCAGATGATAAGGAATTGGGAAAAATTGAAATACGCCCAAACCATGACGAGAGCGAGTATCAATTTGCCGAGATCATGAAAATGACGCTTTCCGATCACCCGATCCATCGGAGCCTTATCTGAAAGATACGCGGTGATGGCGACTACAAAACAAAAACAACTGAGCGCCCAACCGGCAACAAAAAGCAGGCCCCACATCGTTGAAAACCAATGGGCGTCAAGCGAAAGCATCCAATCGACGGCCGCAAAAGTTACAACCAGACAATAGATGACCATTGTCGGCCCCGAGAATCGCGAGGCCTTTTCCAGCAGCAGCCGCGATTCCTCGACCGTCGTGGTTTTATCCTGCATCGCCGACCATTTGTTGAGCAGATAAACCATAACGCCCCACAACGAAAAATAAATAAGCGACCGGAGTATCCAGGCCCACGGCGTCATAAATACGCCTCTTTGCTCCATTACATGATCGGTAAGCGGCAAATGCGTCCAGTCGTAAAAAGTTCGCGTATAAACGCCGATCGCAAGTGGAATAAACAGCAAAAATATCAGCGGCAGCGTCCGTGTCGCGGCTTCGAGAGTGCGGCGAATAACAATGCCCCAGGCACCGCCGGTCAGATATTGGAGCATCAGGACGCCCAGACTGCCGAGAGCAATGCCGCCCCAAAAAATGAATCCCAGAAGCCACGACCGCAAACCCTGTTCTGGATTGAAATAAACACCGACTGCCCAAACGATCAAGGCAATTCCGCCTACACCGAGAGCGAGGTCGCGCAATCGGTTGATCTCGGCCGGTGCATGATAATTTTCAGGACTCGCCATTTAGCGTTTTCCTCCGTGAGTGTTGGTGCTCTTTGCCGGTTCACCTTGTTTCGGAGGTGTCGTATTCGACTCTGCTTTTGAGTTCATTTTCAGATTCTCGTCCGGATTTTGACTTACCTGCAACGCTCGGATATACGCAATTATCGCCCACCGATCCGCCGGTTGGACCTGATAAGCGTAAGCATTCATCTTGCCCCAACCGTTTGTTATGACGTCGAAGAAATGGCCGACCGGCGCATTTCGCAAACGGTCGTCGTGATAGGTCGGCGGCTTTGAAAATCCACGCCTGACGATCATTCCATCGGCGTTTCCCGTTGGGCCGTGACAGACGATGCAGTAAATATTGAAGCGTTCCTGGCCGCGATCAACCAATTCCCTGGTCACGGGCATCGGAAATTCGTCTATATCATTCGGAAAACTTGCGATCAATGTGTTGCCGGTAGCATCAGTTGTCGTCGCCACCGGAGCATTCGCATTAGGATTATCGATCTTGCCGGTGTAAAACGCCTTGTTATCGTGAAGCTGGCCCCGGGCGACCGTACCCTCGACCGGATCCCGCGAGGCCCGATGGTCTTTAAAGAATGTTCCGTCCTCTTTCTTATAGGCCTTATACCGCGGCTGATCCTGCATATCGAAACGCACGCCGCAGGCAGAAGCAAGAAGACAGAAGACAGAAATCAGAAGGAAGCGAACGCGAGCATTCCGTCCTTTCCACTGACCACTGACCACTGACCACTGACCACTAGTTTTCGACATCAAAAACCTCCTGCGGGCCCAAGCTCTCCATAAAACTTCTGGTTTCTGCGTAATCGTATTGCGGATCAACCGATTCGATGATCAAAAAGAATTTTTCGCGCGTTGCAAGCGCAAATCGTGGCACATTAAAAACTGGATGATAAGGTGCCGGAAGCCCATTTAGAAACAACATTCCAAAAACCGCCGTAAACGCCGCGAAAAGGATCGTCAATTCAAACATCGGCGGAATGAACGACGGTAAACTAAAATGCGGCCGGCCGCCCACGATGATGGGCCAGTCGATAACATGGACGAAATAGGTAAGCCCGAGCCCGGACAAGAGCCCAGTTATGCCGCCGGCAAAGATCAAATATGGCAAAATACTTCGCTTTATGCCTAAGGCCTCATCGATCTCATGAAGCGGAAACGGCGAAAAGGCGTCGGTTTTTCTATAGCCCGCGTCGCGCACCTTTCGGGCCGCGTCGACTAATTCCGTCGCCGTATCAAATTCGGCCAGTATCCCGTGAAGGTTGTTTTCCATAGCTCTCAACTCAGAAGTCGGTAGTCAGTGGTCGGATGTGACTCGCCATTTTCGATTTTCTCTCCTGCTTTTTCACTTTTCACTTTTCACTATTCACTGATTAGGCGGATCCGTCCGGTCGTACGTATATTCGACCTCGTTTACGTTCTCTTCAAAATCCTGCTGGTGACCGTGAACATTTGCTTGAGGCAAGAGTGTTCTGACCTCGAAAATAGAAATAATCGGTACAAACCGCACGAATAAGAAAATCAACGTGAAAAAGAACCCGAGCGTACCGATAAACATTGACCAATCAAAAATCGTTGGGCTGTACATCGCCCATGAGGACGGCAGGAAATCCCGCTGTAGACTCGTTACAATAATAACGAACCGCTCCAACCACATACCGATGCTGACAATAATCGCGATTATAAAAAGCCAAAATTCGCTCTCGCGGAAACGCTTGAACCACAGCAGCTGGATCGAAAGGCCGTTGCAAAATATCAGCATCCAGTAAAAGAACCAATACGGCCCCTCCCAAATACGATTCTTGATCATGAACCATTCATACTGCGACCCGCTGTACCAGCCAAAAAATATCTCCATCACGTATGCGTAGACGACGATCAACCCGGTCGCGAGCATAACCTTACCCATATAGATCAAATGCTGCTTGGTGATGAAATCTTTCATCCCGTACAAATTACGGAGCGGAATGGCAAGGATCAGCACCATTGCGAACCCGGCATAAATAGCACCGGCAACGAAATACGGAGGAAAGAAAGTAGCGTGCCAGCCCGGAACCTGCGACACCGAGAAGTCGAAGGACACGATCGAGTGAACAGATAGCACCAGCGGCGTCGAGATTCCGGCCAGGATCAGGTATGCGACCTCATAGCGATGCCAGTGACGGGCGCTCCCTCGCCAACCCCATGAGAAGGTAGCGTAAATAAACTTGAAATATTTATTTTTCGCCCGGTCGCGAAGCGTCGCGAGATCCGGGATCAATCCGATGTACCAAAACAGGAGCGACACCGTCGCATACGTCGACACCGCAAAAACATCCCACATCAGCGGGCTGCGAAATTGCGGCCATAGCGACATTGTATTCGGGTACGGAAACAACCAGTACGCGAGCCACGGACGCCCCGTGTGAAAAACAGGATATAGACCGGCGCAGGCCACGGCAAAAAGCGTCATCGCCTCGGCAAAACGGTTGATCGATGTCCGCCACTTTTGATTCAACAACAGTAAGATCGCGGAAATGAGCGTTCCGGCGTGGCCGATTCCGATCCACCATACAAAATTGATGATAGGAAACGCCCAACCAACCGGCTGATTCGTTCCCCAAATACCGATACCTTTCGTCACGAGCCAAACGATCGTAAACAAGAGCAACTGAGCAACCATGAAAGCGATCGTAAAGCCGATAAACCAGTGAAACGGCGTCCGCTTTTTCAAAGTTACGTCACTGATCTTGTCGGTTACGCTCGCGTAATCGTGATCGCCTTCGATCATCGCGGGGTGAAGTTTGTTTTGAAGTTCTTTTGCGTCCTTCATAAATCTTTAAGTTTCACGTTTTCCAGTTTCGCATTTTCAGGTTCGGGTACTTGGAACCTGTAACTTGGAACCTGAAACTGATTTAGCGCCCCTCGCCTCCCGCGGTTTTGGTCTCGGTCTTTTCGTCTGAATCCACCTTCATAATCACCGGCTTGTAATCCGGCATTTCTTTGTTCTGATTTTTTAGACCGGCAAGATATGTCGTTCTCGGCTGCGTATTCAATTCGTTGAGCAGCGTGTAATCTCGATGGTCCTTTTTGGTTTTCGCAACCTTGCTGTTCGGATCATGCATATCGCCAAAGGTGATCGCGTCCGTCGGGCAGACAGCCTGACATGCAGTCACGACTTCCCCGTCGCGGATCGCGCGGCTGTCTTTTTCAGCTTCGATGCGTGCGGCGGCGATTCGCTGCGTGCAATAGGTACATTTCTCCATCACACCACGGCTGCGAACCGTAACCTCAGGATTACGCATCAGTTTGTACTGGGGCGTATCCCAATCCTGATAAAGCAAAAAATTGAACCGGCGCACTTTATACGGACAGTTATTCGAGCAATACCGCGTGCCGACACAGCGGTTGTAGGTC
>JAYUDV010000273.1:0-3781 GCA_043739565.1 Chloracidobacterium sp. | reverse complement strand
CGAAAAAATACGCCGCGATTTGCAGCGCCGCATCATCGATCTGTGATACACTTACGCTTTTAAATCCGCCCGCCGGACTTGAAACCATTTCGGCGCGTTTGACGTTATTAAATATATAGCGAACAACGATTTAAGCGGCTCTTTAATCAAATAGAATTTATCAAATATGGCTGATTACGACGAAAAAGAAGATTTAATGGACCGTTTGGTGGCTCTGGGTAGGCGAAAGAAGGGGCTGACTTTGGATCAGCTCCACCGCGAACTGCCGGAGAACATGTTGTCGGCTGACGACATGGAGGATGTATTAGAGCGGCTTGAGGGAGCAAATATATCGGTCGCCGAGACCGATGCACAACTACTGGAGCGGGCCTCAAGCCTGGCCCTCGATGACGAGGAAGAGGAAAAAGAAGTTGACGAGGACGATCTTGATCTTGATCTTTCCGCCGGTGTTCTCGATAAATCAAACGATCCGGTCCGGCTTTACCTCCGCGAAATGGGCATCGTGCCTCTGTTAAATCGCGAGGGCGAGGTCACGATCGCAAAGCGTATCGAGCGCGGGCAGATCAAGACACATAAATCGATCTCGCGTTCGCCGATCGCGGTCGAGCGTCTGCTAAAGATCGGTGACGATCTTGCCGCCGGTAAGGCGAGCATTCGCGAAACGGTTGTATTTTCCGAGCAGGCTGACATCTCCATCGAGGAAGACAAGGCCGAGGAATACATGCGCTGGACCCTCGAGGGCATCGACAGCATCCGCCAGAATTATCAACCGGTGCTAAAAGCGTGGATCGCATTGATTGCCGAGCAGGCGAAATCGGAAGGCAAAAAGACGAAAAAGCTTCTTGCTAAGCGCCGAAAGACGGCCCGTCTGCGTCTCGACATCGCTCTTGAAATCAAGCATCTGAATCTGACCGAGCGTTCGCGACAGGTTTTGATCTCCGCGATCCGAAAGGTCGTCGACGACATCAAAAAAGCCGAGCGTGTTATAAGCAAGGCAAAGGAAAAGCTCGAAAAGAAACCCGCAACTGCCGAAAAGAAAGAGATAAACGTTAAGATCGACGAGGCAAAGGCCATCATTACGGAGATCGAGGAGAAATATCATCTCCCGGCCGTCGAGATCAAGCGTTCTTATCAGACCATCAGCATTGGTGAATTTGACACGAATAAAGCCAAGCGTGAACTGGTTGAGGCCAACCTTCGACTCGTGGTTTCGATCGCCAAAAAATACACAAACCGTGGTTTGCAGTTCCTCGATCTCATTCAGGAAGGCAATATCGGTTTGATGAAGGCTGTTGATAAATTCGAATGGCGTCGCGGATACAAATTCTCGACTTACGCGACGTGGTGGATCCGCCAGGCGATCACGCGTGCTATCGCCGATCAGGCCCGCACGATCCGCATCCCGGTTCACATGATCGAGACGATCAACAAGCTCATCCGCACCTCGCGTTTGCTTGTTCAGGAACTCGGCCGCGAACCCACGTCTGAGGAGATCGCCAAGCGGATGGACATTCCCGTTTCGAAGGTGCGAAAGGTCCTGAAAATAGCTCAGGAACCGATAAGCTTAGAAACACCGATCGGCGAAGAGGAAGATTCGCATCTCGGTGATTTTATCGAGGACAAATCGATACTAAACCCTGCGGAATCAGTCACTTTCTCTAACTTACGTGAGATAACGGATGAGGTTTTGGCAACGCTCACGCCGCGTGAGGAAAAGGTCATCAAGATGCGTTTCGGCCTCGGCAACACCGGCTCAGAACACACACTCGAAGAGGTCGGCCAGCATTTCGCCGTCACACGCGAACGTATCCGGCAGATCGAAGCAAAAGCCCTGCGAAAGCTGCGGCATCCGTCTCGGTCACGACGGCTGAAAGCGTTTTTAGAAGGGAAACAATCCTAAGACAAAAATGGGTGACGAAATATTTTCGTCACCCATTTTATATCAACCTCTTTGCTTCTGTTAGAGCGAGATCCAGATCTTTGACAATTCCATCAAGCTGCATTTCATAGACCGCGTCGAGAATCTGCTTGAATTTTGGCGACGGCGTTAAGCCAAGCTCGATCAGGTGACGGCCCATAAGGATCGGATCGGGGGCTTTTTTTTCGATTTGCAGCTCGCGAATCCTCTCGATAAACCACTCCTGAGCCTCCGAGCCGAAGCGTTTCTCAGGCGGTAGCCAATCGGGATTTCGCCCTAGGCTGTCGGCCTTTGCGACACGATATAGCAGATCGGGTTCGACCTTTCGCGCGAGCCGCCGAAACGCGCCGTCGCCGACCGGTGATTTCGCCTTGTAATATTCGCCCGGTTTTAGGTGATACCGGACAAGCTGCTCGATCTGGTTGCGCACGTCATAGCCATCGAGAGTATGAATTCCCAACGTATCCAAAAACGAAAGCGTTGGTTCGACTCCGGCTTCGTCGTGGCCACGCGAGCGTGTGCGTCCGTCGATAAATTCTGTCGTCGACGGTTTTCCGAAATCGTGTGCAAGAGAGCCGAGCATGACGGCGACCTGTCGCGGGTGGTCGAGTTCGTCGATCAATTTGTGAGCCTCGTTGACGACCATCAACGTGTGAATATCGACATCGCCCTCAGGATGCCATTCCGGCTCCTGCGGCACTCCGACAAGAGTCTGCATTTCAGGAAATATCTGCTTGACGACACCGAGATCGTAGAGCCAGTTGAGGCCTATAGACGGACGCTGCGGTTGTAGCAGTAGCTTTTCAAACTCGCCCCAGATCCGTTCTTTGGGCAGATCGGTAACATCAATCTGCTTACACACCTCAACCGTTTGCGCGTCAATATCAAACTCAAACCTCGCCGCAAACTGCGCCGCACGCAAAACGCGAAGCGAATCTTCCGCAAACGCTTCCCGCGAAACCATCCGTAGTATCTTTCGCTCAATATCGCCTTTCCCGTCAAACGGATCCATGATCTCCCCGGTCAAAGGGTCTTTTAGGATCGCATTTATCGTAAAATCGCGGCGGGCGCACGCCGCTTCGAATGATATCTTCGGATCTCCATCGACGACAAAACCGCGATGCCCTCGACCCGCTTTACGCTCACGTCTCGGGATTGAAACATCCAGATCGCTGCCGACCTTATAAACGGCAAATGCTTCGCCTACAATGTTCACTTCGCCAACTGAATCAAGAATTTCGCGCAGTTTCGCCGCTTCGACGCCATACACCTCGACGTCCCAGTCCTTTGGCGTACTGCCCATCAGCTCGTCGCGGACACATCCACCCACGAGCATCGCCCGCCCGCCATTTGCATTAACAGAGGTCGCGAGGTCAATCACTTTTTGCGGTAAATTAGTATTAGACACGAACCCATTTTGCCTTACAACTTGCGGTTAAAGCAAAGAAAAGCTCTATGGTGCGTTGCGATGCAGCGTCTCGCTTTTAAACCGGCTCGCCTTTCAGCCGGAACGAGAGTTATTGTGGAGGTGTATGCTGGCCATCATTTGTCGGGCACAAATTCCGGTAAAACGTCATCTTCTTAAATGATGCGGAACGCTCGTTACTACAATATTTGGAGAAAACAATAGTCTGCCTTTAATAAGCAGCGTTGTTTGATTGTGCAGAAGTTGCTGCCACCAGACGCGGGGAACAAATTCCGGTAAAACGACGGTCGTGATCGAGTTCTTATGCCCTTCAGCTTCGTCATTGATAAACTTTAGAAGGGGCTTAGTGACAGAACGATACGGCGACTCGATGATATGAAGCGGGAGGCCTTCGCCCCAAATTTCCCATTCCCGTCTAATTTCTTCCGTATTCTGCG
>JAYUDV010000272.1:0-3789 GCA_043739565.1 Chloracidobacterium sp. | reverse complement strand
CCTGGGCAGGGAAGTTCTGTCGCCCTGTCTGCCGATGGTAATACGGCCGTCGTCGGAGGAAATAGAGATAACTATCCAGTCGGGGCGGCGTGGGTCTTCACCGCTTCAACACCGACGCCAACACCAACGCCGACTCCAACACCAACACCAACTCCGACACCGACACCGACACCGACTCCAACACCAACACCGACACCGACACCGACGCCAACACCAACACCTGGCCCCCCGCCGTTTGTGCAAAACGTCGGCCGGAGCTTTATTGGTCGTTATTTTTTGAAGGGTTTCAATCAAAATAATATTTTTAATGTCGGCGTGAATTGGAACGGCTCACCCGGACGGGTACATTTTCAGATCAACAACAATCCATCGTTTGAAGTCAACGGAAGTGCCGGAGGAGTAATACAACCGTTCAACATGAATACGGCATTTACTCCGAGTCTGTCGCCGTCGGTTATCAAAATCACGCCGATTAATGGTGCTAATGTGGTCGGTGCCGAAGTGACTGAAAACCTGTACGTCTTTCCATACCCGTCCTGGCTTAACACCGCGATCTCGGCTGATGGCGGCGCTGTTCAGTTTTCGACCGCAGCGGGCGAAATGAGAGCTGACTTAAAGTGGCAATTTCCAAATCCTCCATTTTACGCATTCATTCAGTTGCCAGCCGAAATACCCTACGTTGGAGGCGGACTTGGTTTGAGACAAACGGTTGTTCGAACTTCTGGATTCGTAACGTCTGCCGGCACCGGCGCATTTACTTTAGGGGGCACCACTGGCTTTGAAGCCATGCAGCAAGAAGCGGTCATTGGCGTTTCCGGCACTGGAAACTTTATTCTTACGGACCCCGTTGGATTCTCGGTTCCTAGCGGTTCCTTCAATGTAATTGGATCCGCTACTTTTAGAAAAGAGGTTCGGCTACTTGAGGCAATACCCGGTCTGTCTCAATTCGAAAATATACCACCGATAAGACGATTCAATGATCTGACTCGTCTTAAAGGTGAATTTACACCGTCTGTTAACCTTGCAGCCAATTGGAGACAGAACAATACGACAGGTAACCTTCAATTTGACTCGGGCACAGGTCAGTTTGGGTTGGAATTAAGGGGTGTCCTTTCAAGCAAAATTAGCGACAGAATTTCGTTTGAGGCATGGGTAGCGGGTGGAGGAAACGCGACATTGGGAGTGCCAAAGCCTTATCTAAGAGGCGGTGAATTGAAATTTGAAGCCGGTGCAAAACTGAGCATTAACTTCCTTTTGGCAGTAAATTATGAGGTCAAGTTTGAGCGAAAATGTTCGTGGATCACAAATGTGGACCCTGATGCAAACCCGATCCCGAACTGTTTCGGCGGCAGTGCATTGGCACAAAGACCGTTTAGCTTGAAACTTGATTTGCTTAGATTTTCGTACAAAAAATTTGGCCATCATGACAAATTAGCTCCCAACCCCACACCTGGTGCAGACAAGAAAGATAACGAACCAGAAATTTCCATTGCCCCGGCGCCGAACGCTGCGATTATTAACAATGTGTTTCCGGGTGCGGAGCCCGTTCTATTACCGACAACGCAAAACGAAAAAATGTTGTTATGGGTCCGCCAGAATACGGGCTTGCCGATATTACAATCAACTGACATTGCATGGTCCTATTTTGACGGAACTAATTGGAGTAGCCCTGCGGTAATCGCAAGCGATACGAGGGCCGAGATGTCGCCCGTCGCGGCGGTCAACTCTAACGGAAAAATAGTTGCGGCTTGGCTGAGAGTCAAAGATCCGGCTTTTTCGGCGACCATATCTACATTTGACCAACTCCCTCTGTATTACAAGCAATTTGAGGTCGTGAGTGCTGTCTTTGACCCGGTTACACGAGTCTGGGGTCCCGTGACGGCGTTAACCGACGACCTTGCTCTTGACACCAGCCTGCGCCTATCATCAGACGGAAATTCAAATCTCCTTTTAACTTGGCAGTCAAACCCTAGTGGTGATTTTAATGCCGATGCATCGGCTCCGGCGACACTTAAATATAGTTTTTGGACCGGCTTAAGTTGGAATCCGCCAGGCGTGATTGCAAGCAACTTAACAAATATCAGTGAACACGCAGCCGCGATTCACGGCACTAATGCGTTCGTGATTGTGCCGCAAGACCCTGACCTGAATCTTCAGAACGATAGGAAGCTTTTGGTATATACGTGGAACGGATCAAGCTGGTCAGTGGCATCCACATTTACTGCGGGAAATGTGGACAACCTACTTCCGTCCGCTGTGTATGATTCGCAGGGAAACGGTCAGATCGTTTGGTTGCGCGGAACCGACCTTGTTCAAGCCACTTTAAACAATTCGACGCCATCAATTGTGCGTTCGGGAAGCGGTTCTTTGGCATTTTCTAACGCTCGCCTGATGACGAATCCTCAAGGGAATTT
This sequence comes from Chloracidobacterium sp., assembly GCA_043739565.1. Lineage (GTDB taxonomy): Bacteria > Acidobacteriota > Blastocatellia > Pyrinomonadales > Pyrinomonadaceae > OLB17. Next base: position 1,375 of record JAYUDV010000272.1, on the reverse strand, counting down.
CACACTAGTTTGGCAGGAAGTTTCGGACGGTGGTCCCGCCAATATTTTTGCGGCTATATATGACGCAGTTTCACAGACCTGGAGCGAAGATATTCGGCTAAACGAGGACGACTTGCAGGCAAGTAGTGCGAGTGGTTACTACGGCAGCGACGGTAAACTTCACCTTGCATATCTTGCGACACAAATTAGTCGAGTGATACGGACTGTGACGGTTGGCGGTGAGACGTTTGACATACCGAATATTCCCCAAAACGGTCAAACCGATATTCGGCTTTTCGATTACACCTTGGGGACGGATCTAGCTGTAACCAACGCCGATCTTTCTTTATCGCCATCAATTCCGTCTTCGGGAGAGACGACAACTGCGACAATTAAGATCCATAATGCCGGAGCATTTTCCGTTAATAATTTCTCAGTCAGTCTATTTGCAGCCCAACAAATGTCGCTAACTCCAATTGCAAGTTCCAGAATTTCATCTCAAATGGCGGCAGGCTCGATCAGGGATGTCAATATTTCCTTTAACTATCCTGTAGTTGCCGCAAACATAGTTGCAATAGTTGATTCGGGCAATGAGATTAACGAATTGTCGGAGACGAATAATACTGCAAACACGTTACTTTTTGCCGGCTTGAGCGGGAGGGTTTTGACGTCGGACGGCCGGGGACTACGCAACGCAACGGTCTCAATGACCTTAAACGGAGTTGTCAGGACTGCGACGACCAGTTCGTTTGGGTTTTTCTCTTTTGATAATGTTGCGACCGGGCAGGCATATACATTTAGGGTAGCGTCAAGACTTTATCGTTACTCTCCGGTAAACGTGACGATTAATGATAACCTGACGCTGCCGGATTTTGTTGGCCTCGAATAATTCTGAGCGCTTACCTCTAAATTCGGCTAAAGCCACGATCTTTTAATTTCAACTTATCCACTAGCTAAAAAGCTAGTGGCAATTCATAAGACAATCTACGATCACCGAATGCCCGTTTTTGGCTTGCGCTAAACGGCAACTTCAGGTAATATATTCGTTTGCTACGATGCGTAAGGCGACGTGTCAAGTGGGTTTCGCACCCACTTTTTCTTTTGGGTTGAGAGTGATGGATAAGCAGCAGGTATCGACGCGGGTCGAAAATATTGCGGGCCGGGCCGCTGCCGATAACGGCCTGGAGCTTGTTCATGTCGAGATCGCGGGTACGAAACGCGATGTGGTCGTTCGCATATTTATTGACAAGGCTGAGGGCGTGACGATTGACGATTGTTCGCGGCTTTCGCGAGAGGTCGAGGACATTCTTGAAACGGAAGACTTTATCCCGTCGCGGTATGTTTTGGAAGTTTCCTCCCCGGGCATCGAACGCGAGCTTTATTCGCTGGCGGATTT
>JAYUDV010000271.1:0-1295 GCA_043739565.1 Chloracidobacterium sp. | reverse complement strand
AAGGGCTAAAGATATATCCGTCCGGTAATTATGTCATTATCGAGGGTTATAAAAAAGGCCGCACGACGTACAAAGTAACGATCGATGGTTCCATCTCGGATATTTTCGGCCAGTCGATGGGATCGTCGGCGACGGCGACGATCAGGGTCGGTTCTGCGGAGCAAAGCCTCTACACACAGGGCGGTTTTATGACCGTTCTCGACCCGACTTCAAAGCCGATGTTTTCTATCTATTCGACCAATCATAATGCGGTAAAAGTGCGTCTGTACGCAGTCGAACCTAAAGATTGGCGGCAGTTTCAAGATTATATCCGGCATTTGAATTACGACGACAACAAGCGTCCGGCGATTCCCGGACGGCTGGCCTATGACGATATGGTTTCGATTGCCAGCAAACCCGACGAGGTGGTCGAAACTCGCATTGATATTGCCAAAGCTCTCAACGGCGGATACGGCAACGTGATTATCGACATTGAGCCGACGGTGCATCGCGACAAATATGACCGTACGCGGGTTTTTACGTGGGTACAGGCGACCCAGATCGGGCTCGACGCATTTGTCGATAATACGGAGCTTGTCGGTTTTGCGACCGAACTAAAAACCGGCAAACCGTTGACCGGCGTCGAACTGTCAATCTACCCTAAATCAGTTGCGCGGAGCGTTGGTCAGTTGCCAGTGGTCAATGGCGAAGGCGAAAAAGGAATGGTCGCTCGCGTTTGGGAGTGGTTGACGGGTTCGGGCGGGCCGAGTGCCGATGAAATCGGGTCGATCGATACTGATGGCACGGCCGGAACCACAGAAAATGTGCCAGCGGCGCAAACAAACCGCACGGGCGACAACGGCATTTTGAGGCTGGCGTTAAGCGAAAGGGAATCGAATTCCGGCCCAAACCTTTTAATCGCGAAACGGGGAAAAGATGTCGCCTTTTTGCCCGAAAATACCGAATACTATTGGCAGGACACGGGCAGTTGGTACAAAAAGTCTGATGTAGATTCACTCCGCTGGTTCGTTTTCGACGACCGCAAATTGTACAAGCCCAAAGAAGAGGTCGCCGTCAAAGGCTATATCCGCAAGATTAGCGGCGGCAAACTTGGCGATGTCGAGGGTTTGAACGGTCAGGTGTTGACTTACGCATGGTCGGCAAAAGATCCACGAAATAACGAGATTGCCAAAGGCACCATTACGACAAATTCGTTTGGAGCATTCGATCTCAAGTTTTCAATCCCGGACAATGCGAACCTCGGGTACGCACATATCGATTTTACCGTTCCGGGCGACGGCGGCGTCCAATATCAG
>JAYUDV010000270.1:0-9556 GCA_043739565.1 Chloracidobacterium sp. | reverse complement strand
GCACCCGACCGGCACGAAGCAAACCCTCAGCGAGACCGGCTCGCGAAACTGCGGAACCGGGACGAAACTTTCGCCCTTCAGCAAACATTACGCTCGTTAATAGGCTTAAATCAAGTTGTGCAAGGTCGGCCGCCGAGAGGGAAGCCATATCAATGATATCGGGGTATTCGACTCGCGTGATCTCCGTACTGCCACAAACGTTTTGAACAGTACCAAGTCCGGCAGTGTGTTGAACCGCAGCATGAAACATCTGATTTCTCGGCGAACGGATAACAACTTTCTCGCGGCGGCCATTGACCCCCGGGACATTGGCGTAATTCGATTCGCCGACGAGACTATTCTCCGGGTCAAATAATTTCAAGCCAAAATCATTCGCACTTAGATTCCAAGTAATACCGACGGCGGCTTGGACCGTATTCGCGGGAATCGGAATATCTACTGTGGCGGCCGTACCGGGATTGACCAGAGTAGTAAAGGTCTGAGAGGTCGACGTCAGGAACCGCACCCGGTTTCGCGAGATCGTCGAGCGAAAATCGCCCATTCGGCGATTGGGAAATGCCGCTTCGATCACGGCCGCATACGTATTCAGCATTCCCGCGCCCACTTCGTGATAAAAATATTTCGGCATCGGCGTAGCCGTGCGGCTCAATATGTCGCGAATATCCGCAGGCGACAGCGTAGGATTTGCCTCGATCATCATAGCTACTGCGGCAGCTGTTTGGGGTGCCGAGAAAGACGTACCGCTGGCCGTCGTATAATATGGCAGCTCCGATATCGATAAACGCTGGGAATCCGCCCCGCCCAGGCCGGTGATGCCAGTTGTTCCAGCCACACTTCGGAGGCTGACAATGTTCACGCCGGGTGCTACCAAGGTCGGATGCAGCAGCGAATCGCCAAAATAACCCCGAGACGAAAACGACGCCAGAGCGCCCCGGTCATCCGTTGCCCCTACGCTGACAACCCACGGAGCTGCGGCATACGGATTAAGCGTTCCATTGCCCGCTCCAGAATTGCCGGCCGAGAAAACGACGTTTATGCCGGCATCCGTAAGCATCTTGGTCGCTATATTCACCGGATCGTTATAATCAAAAACAGTGTTAGCCGAAAAACTACAGTTTACGACCCGAACATTATATAAAGCGGCTTTCTCAAGCAAATAGTCGAAACCGGAAAGCACGTTGGTCAGATCCGCGTCGCCAGCACTAAGCCCTAGAAGCCTCGCGCCGGGAGCGACGCCATTGTATCGTCCGCCGGAGCTTGCACCGCTGCCCGCGATTACGCCAGAGACGAACGTTCCATGCCCCGCTTCGAGATCCGTGTTTGCCAAATTTTCGATTGGAGACGGATTTATAAATGTCGTCGGTGCACTCTGCGTATCCAAAAGCCGAACATTCTGCACGACACGGCCTGCAAGATCGGGATGCGTGGCGTTAATTCCGGTGTCTAGGACGGCAACCGTGACGTTTCGTCCCGTAACCGGCATTCCGGTATTGGCAGTCGTAAGCTCGCTATCACGCGCGACGCGTTGGTTACCCGTCACGTTGAAGTAAGGGTCCGAATCAAAATTCAAAGTGCGGTTTCCGTATATCGACCGTACGGTCGCGAGCCGCGACGCTGCCATAAGCTGTTGGCGGGTACCCGAAACATAGATCATCGGCAGCCGGCGAAAACGCGTTCCGCCAGTGATACCTATCTGGCGAAGCTCCGCCAGGTCGGCCTCCGTTACGGCTTGATGATAAATAATTACAGCATTAATGCTGCTGTCATCAGTTGCATTGTTAAGGGTAATTGCAAGGTCGGGGTCGAGCCCCTGGATACCGGTCTGCCCATTCGCTCCGGTTAATGTAATCCCGTCGAAACCTATGAGTTTGACGCCATCAGCCCCGGTTAGAGTAATGCCGCGGGCCTGCGTTAATACGATGCCATCGGCGCCCGTTAGCGTTATCCCCGATGGGTTCGGCAAATCAAAAAGAACGCCGGCCGGCCCAAATCCGGTGACACCGTCCGCACCCGTAAGAGCTATCCCGTCCGCCCCCGTTAGCGTTATGCCGTCGGCGCCCGTGAGCGTAATTCCGTCGGCGCGCGTGAGCGTGATCCCGTTGAATGCAGTCCGGACAATCCCGTCAGCACCGGTAAGCGTAATGCCGTCCGCACCCGTAAGGGCAATACCATCGGCTCCGGTCAACGTGATTCCATTTGGCCGGCGGATCGAAACCGAATCTGCCCGGTACTGAGTTCCATCGGCACCGGTGAGCGTTATTCCGTCGGCTCCGGTTAGCGTTATTCCATCGGCACTGACCAATCCCAATCCGTCGGCGCCGGTAAGTGTAATGCCGTTGGGACCGCTATAGGTCACGCCGCTCGGTCCCATCGACCTGATGCCGTCGGCACCGGTTAGCGTAATGCCGTCAGCACCCGTGAGTGTAATGCCGTTTGTATTGTAATTTAAAACTCCGTCAGCACCGGTTAGGGCAATGCCGGAAACCCCAACGTATTGGATACCGTCTGCGCCCGTGAGAGAAATGCCGTTAGAGCGCTCGAAACGGATTCCGGCAATCGCGAAATTCGCAAGAAATACAACGAGAATTATTGCGGCGACGAATCGTTTCATCTAATACGATTATAATATAATATTATAATATAAAATTCAAAACTTAAGCTCCCGACCTAAGTTTTAACGGCAAGGTTATTCTAACTACAGTAACGATCCCGTCGCAAAATTTGTTCCGAAGTTTTACAAATTATGAGGAAATATTACCGTCCGGACGATCTAGTTGCCGCCTGTGGAATTGACCTGCAACAGGAACGTCACGCCTTTTTCCAGATGGATATTTTTATCCTGTGATGAAAGGGTCGATGAACCTTGCACCGAACCGCTAACACTTTGCGAAATCTGTATACCGTTCAAAGTGCGGCCGACGGTCTGAGTCGCGGCTCCCGCCGTATGTGCGGCAGTATCGGCAACTCCGCCGACTGTTTGCGTCGCCGTATTTACTACACCGCCAACCGCACCTGTCGCTCCTCCGAGTAGACTGCCTCCGCTGCCGCCGCCAGATGTTCCGCTTGACGTTCGGGCCGAACCGGACGACGAACCCATTAGATCCGTATCAAAATCCGAGGCCGAACTGGCCGCGTGAATATTGGTTATCGACATTATCGACGCCGTGATCGGCATCGTCATCTTACCGGCCTCGATACGGTCAAACACAATGCCGAGCTGCGACGCCGAGTTTCCCTTTGCCTTTTGCTGAACTTCCGTCACCCGCCCTACCAAATTGGATCCCTTGGGAACGATCGTCTCGCCATTTTGCCTGACTGCTCTGGTCGTTTTCAGAAAAACGGGATCGCCAACTTTAGCTTTGCGAACGTCGAGAGAGTTCTGAAGCTGTCCTTCAATGCTCGTACCCGCCGAAAGCGCCGATGCGTTTGTCGTCGCCGATGAACTGCCGCTGCCCGATACTTTTGAGCTTTGGGTTAACGAACGATCTTTGGCATCCGTCGAAGCTTTCTTCTGATCCTGCGCCGGAACCGCCAGATTCACGGTCATAACCACACTCAACATCCAAAATATTTTTTTCATTTCCTTTTACCTCTTTTGTACTTCTTTTTCGGAAACAACCCCGCAGAAGATGCTAATGTTCGGTGCGGGGTCTAACGAGATCATATTTATTAGCGCTTGAGAAATACTTGAGAATTGGTCGCGCCATTTCTATCGATTCAAGTATTTCTCAAGAGTTAGTATTTAGTCTGTATGCGATATGACAATCCATTATCTTCCGCACGAACGACCATTAAATTTCAAAACTCCGGAGAACGATCCGGCGAGTGGGCCGGATTTCGTGCGGCCGATGGCAAAATCTGCGAGATCGCTCCCAATCATCGACGAGAAACTGCGAATTCCCAGCTTCGAAAATATCGTCACGCGTCCCCGCTTAAATGAAATGCTCGAACGGGCCACGGACCAGAGCGGGGCGACGTTGGTCTGCGGACGGGCCGGCATGGGAAAAACAGTTTTTGCGGCGGATTATGCAGCTAAGTGCCAGGATTCAATTTGGTATTCCATCGAGGCCGCCGATTACAGTTGGGACACATTTTCAACCTATTTTTACGCGGCATTAGGTGGAGATACGGGCCTCGATGATCGGTGTGAAAACACCGGCGGCGATGAACCGCTCGGACCGGCGGTGATAGTAGGATTCCTCGCAACCTGCATGGATCGCCTTCGTCAATCCGCAAACAAACGGCCCATCCATATTGTTCTCGATAATATTCACCATTTATACGATGCCGTGTGGTTCCCGGAATTTTTCAAGCAGCTCATTCTTTCTTTGGCCCCTAATGTCCGGGTCATTATGCTTTGCCGAAGCAAACCGCCGGTCCCGCTTTGGCGGCTTCGATCAAAACAAATGCTGCAGGTGATTGATGAAGGGGTGTTAGGATTTACTCCAAGCGAAGCGACCCGACTAAGTAGGCTGCGCGGGTTCCCGAGAACAATTGCTAATCAGGCACACCGGAGGTCGTCCGGCCGTGTCTCTAAGTTGATCGAATCTCTCGACGAAATTTCCACCTTTTCCCCATGATTATTGGAATACGGTACCTAAGTCGGAAAAAGCCTGTATCTGTGCAATAATTGCCTCGATATATTGTTTTTTCAGGCGCACTTGTGATCCAGGAATCGAATTTCTTTCTCCGAACCAAGCTCTTGCCGCCACGGCCCGCCTCCGAGATGCTCGGCAGACCGCGTCTTATCGAGCGCTTGAAAGCAAATCTTGGCAACCCCGTCACGATGATTGCGGCCGACGCGGGCTGCGGCAAAACGACGTTGATCGCCGATTTCGTCCGAAATGAGGTGCGACCGGCCATATGGTATCAGCTTGATCATACCGATGCGGACCCGGCTGTCTTTCTTGGCTATGTTGCGCACGGCATTCGCGACCTGATTCCCGGTTTCGGCGATGCTATTTTTCCTTATCTGGCTGAGGCCGGCGAGGATGTCGTCCACTTTCCGGAACGAGCAGCAGATCTGCTAATAAACGAAATCCTGCGTTCCGTCGAGGAACCCTTTATCCTCGTCCTTGATGATTATCATCATATCGGGCGGGAAACGGTCGTCCATAAGTTAATCGACCGGCTGATACAATACTCGTCCGATCTGCTGCATTTGATTATCACAACTCGAGATCTGCCGCCGTTGGCAATTACGCGGCGACGCACCCAATCTTCGGCTCTGGTGATATCGCGCGACGATCTGCTGTTTACAGACGATGAGGTTCGCAGTTTATTTCGCCAGACTTTGGACCTTGTCCTCAACGATAGTGAGGTCGCGGATTATAGAGAGCGGACACATGGCTGGATCACGGCGCTTCAACTGGTGCGGCAGATGGCCGAACAAAAGATCCACTCGAGCTCTGGAACAACTCGGCTGGATCTTACGGATATTCTCAAACAGTCTGAGCGTGACATTTTCGATTATTTTGCCGAAGAGGTGTTTTCGCGGGAACCTCATGATACCCGGCAATTATTGCTTCGGCTGTCGCTGCTCGAATCACTCGAGCTTGAATCCTGCGGCCGGCTTTTTCCTGATATGCGCTGCTCGGCCGCGCTTCCCGAGCTTGAGCAAAAAAACGTCTTTCTAACGGCGGCCGGCGACCGTGGTTTGACCGAGGAGTACCGTTTTCACCCGCTGTTTCGAAATTTCCTGCGGCGACGTCTGAGATCTGAAATAGGCCAAGCCGCCGTCGCGGAGGAACGGAACCGCATTGCGGAATATTTTCTCGAAAACAGGAAGTGGGAAACGGCACTGCCATACCTTTTGGACGCGCAAAATTTTGAACGAGCGGCGTCAGTGATCGCCGACACGGGCGATGCCTGGATCGCCGCCGGTGCATTTACATCGCTTGACCGTTTTGCGGAGCGCGTACCGGCCGAGGTACTCGAAAAATATCCGCGCGCGCTGTTGCATCGGGCCGAGATTGCCCGTCTACATGGAGAAATTGACAAATCTACAAACTTTCTGAACCGTGCCGTTAACCTTATGAAGGGAAGCGGTGAGTCATCCGGTGAGGCCGAGGCGCTTCATTCGCTGGCAAGCCTTGCTCGAGTTCGAGGCCGTTATCCGGACGCTTATAAGCTGCTTGAAGAGGCTGAACATCTCGTAACGCCCGATTCCGAAACGTATATTAAATTAGCAAACACTCGCGGCCTTTGCCTGATCGTTGGAGGCAATTGGACTGAGGCGGAATATCAATTTCGTATAGCTCTCGATGCAGCGGAAAAGCAGTCGAATGAGAGATATATCCGGTTGGTGACCCACAACCTGGCCCTTGCTCCCGGATTTCGAGGAGATTTCGGCGAGGCTTTGCGTTGGTTCCGGCGGATATTTCGCAACGATCAACCGGATAAACAACTGCCTCAAGAGGCGATCGGCCACCTTAACGTCGCGCGACTTCACCTTTATCGCGGCGAATTTGAGGAAACTGAGAAGCATCTCGAACGCTCACTTGAGCTTTGCCAGCTCTATAATATGAAACCCCTGCGGGCCGAGATCTTCGAAGCATATGGCAATTTTTATCGCGAAAAAGTCGATTTTGCCCATGCCGCGGAATATTACGAGAGAGCCGCCACCGCGTATGAGGAGGCCGGAATCGACGTCTCGACAAAAGAATTTGAGGAGGAGCGGGCCGTTTTCTACATTCTGCGCGGAGAACTGGCGCGGGCGCGCTCGTCATTGGATAAGCTCGTCGCAATTCGACGGGACGGCGGCCGCGAGATCGGAATAAATACAGTCACGCTTCGGCTTTTTCAGGTTGATCTAGCAGAAGGGAAGACCGACGGATTGCCCGAAAAGATCGAGGAACTTGTAAGAATTTTTCACCGCGAAAACCATTATTATTATGAGGCATTGGCCACAGTGCTCCTTGCGGAAACACTTTTTTCGCTCGGAAGGACTAATGAGGTGATCGAACCGGTGCAAAGGGCTCTCGATCTTTCCGCCCGCTTTGATTACGACTATTGGTTAAGATGCGAGATCAGGCGAAGCCCGCGAATATTCAGCATCGAGGAGATCGTCGAGAGGCTGCCGCCGGACCTCCGTAGCGAGATAGCCGCAGGGCGGGTCGTTTCCGCGCCAACCGGTCTTGCAACGGCTCCTCCGACCTCTTCACCCGTTACCGATCTCACTATTAATGTCTTGGGCCATGTCGAAACATTCCGCGACCCGGCAAAACCGTTTGCGGCGGACGCATGGACGACGCGACGCTCACGCGATATTTTTTGCTATATCGCAACCAGCCCGCATCGCCGCGTAAGCAAGGATATTTTGATCGATTCATTCTGGCCGGACGAAGACATCGAGACCGTCGAGAAGAATTTTCACCCGACCATCTCTCACATTCGTAAGGCATTGAACAGCCAACAGGCGTTTAAACAAAATTTCATCATCTTTCGTGACGGCGCCTATCAATTAAATTCCGAGATGTCTTATTCAGTCGATACCGAAGAGTTTGAACGGCTCATTGCGGATGCTGAGAATGCCAAGCGTGAAAAGGACACTCATCGGCTGCGCGAGTCGCTCGAGGCCGCGTTCGCATTATATCGCGGAGATTTTATGGCGGGCGTGTACGACGATTGGGCTGAGGAAAGGCGGCAATTTTACGCTGAGCAGTTCGGGCGTGTACTCACGGCACTTGCAAAACTCGCTCTTAACGATAAACGATGGGCCGGCGCCTTGAAATACGCCAATCAGGTGTTAAAACTCGATCCGTTTCGCGAAGACATCCATCGACTTATCTTGAAAGTTTATTCCTCGCAGTCAAAACCGGGATCGATCAAGAAACATTTTGAAGATCTGCAAATACTATTGAAACACGATCTTGGCGTCGAACCCGCAGTCGAGACTTTTAAACTATTTCACGAATTGATGAAATAAATCCCTTTCTTAATTCGTTAAGTCCCTCGAAACACCCTTTTTCCTACCGTCACCTCAAGTTTGCCTCAAGTCTCGCCACCTGCCCTCAAGTATTTCTCAAACCTCCTCGTTTATTCTCGCTTCAGTTTTTGATAATCAAAAAATTGAAGGGAGATAATACGATGAACATAAAACAGATCTATCGAAAGATATCGAGTTTAGCTCTTACGCTCGCTGTCACGGGCATTCTTGCATTTAGCGTTGGTGCGGCGACATTGAGCCCGGCGTTGCAGAGCCAGATGAGCGGGCTTTCGGACAACGCCTCAGTCGGCGTTGTAATTGTTAGCTTTAATACAACCAGCGGGTTGACCTCGACCCATCTAAATATTCTGCGTGGGATAGGCATAACGTCGGGCGTCACCTACCAGACTTTAGGAATGGTGGGTGCAGTGCTTAACGCGGGACAGATTCGTTCACTTGCTGCCAATCCATCCGTAAAGTCGGTTTGGTCCAACGACCAACAGTCTTACTACATAAATGGCGCCCGTATCGTGACCGGCGTCGATAAATTACGAACCGATTCGGCCTTCACGGTGCGGAACGGCGGAATGCCGGTTTCGGGCAACGGTGATTTTTCGGTCCTTGTGATCGACTCGGGAATCGATGCCACCACTGCCGATCTCCCGTACGGCACCAAGGTTATCCAGAACACGCAGCGTGTCGTTTCGACAAATGCCGGCAATACGGGTATCACAGTTGGCGGCGTTCCTCTCAGCGGCTTTACACCCTCGCTATCGATCGAGAATATCCAGGATACGGATAACGTCGGCCATGGAACTCACTGTGCCGGAATCGTGGGAAGTTTGGGAACACGCTCCGGCGGCAATTATGCCGGCGTTGCACCGGGTGTAAAGATCGTGGGCTCGGGCGGTGGAGCTGTCATTCTTGTGCTTGATGCGCTGGCCGGTTGGGAATACGGCCTTTCGCACCAGGATATCTACAATATTCGCGTCGTTACCAACTCATACGGCCCATTGGGAGGCGGCAAATATAATCCGGACCATCCCTTTATGGTCGCGGCAAAACTCGCTCACGACCGAAACATTTCGGTATTTTTCGCCGGCGGTAATGATGGCCCATCAAAAGGTACGCTCAGCCCTTATGCACAGGCTCCATGGGTGATCGGTGTCGCGGCGGGCTCAAAGGAAGGCATGCTCGCGGGATTCTCATCACGAGGGTTGCCGCGCGTCGAACGACTAGCCGACAATGATCCTTCAAACGACCTCCAAGCTCCGACGATAACGGCTCCTGGAACGGGAATTTTCTTTACCGGAAGCCGCGCGCGTTACGGATTTACCTCAAAAATGGTTTCGGTGCGTGCTGCCAGCGGCTTAACAAACGTCTTGAATGCACCAACCGATGAGGAACTCGCGCCGGGTATGATTCCTTTCTATACCCAGGAAGAGGGAACGTCGATGGCAACTCCGTTTTCGGCCGGCGTTGCCGCATTAATGCTGGATGCGGATCCGACGTTAACGCCCGACGAGGTCAAAGAGATAATGATGAGTACGGCGACAAGCATGCCCGGATATCAGGAATTCGAGGTGGGCGCCGGTTACATCAATGCATACGCGGCGGTCGACAAGGTTT
>JAYUDV010000269.1:0-22433 GCA_043739565.1 Chloracidobacterium sp. | reverse complement strand
AAGGCCAAAACCGAATATGTTTCACCCACCCTTTTCGCTGTGATTTATGCAGGAATGAACGACAAGGAAACATCTTTGCAATGGCTGGAAAAGGCTTTTGAAGAGCGCGATGCGATCCTTTTCAACTATATCCGTGACCCGCAACTTGATAATCTTCGCAATGAACCGCGTTTTGTAGATATTCTTCGACGCGTGAATTTGCCATAACCATCGCAAACGCTCGTCATAATAAGTGATATGAACTTCAAGCAATTTTATCTCGGATGTCTTTCGCACGCTTCGTATTATCTAGGCTCTAAGGGCGAAGCCGCGATCATTGATCCGCAGCGGGATGTGCAGCAATACATCGACGAGGCGGCGGCGAACTTCGGGTTTCTGCCATTGATCGACGGCATTTTGATAATAGGACGCGGATTTTTTAAATTTTCTCGCCGCTCATTTTTTTTCGTTTGAGATATTCGATTTTTTCGGATTCTTTTTTCCCTGTAGTACTGGTTTCCAAAATTTCTATGGCTTTTTGATACGCGGATTGTGCGTCGTTGAACGCTTTTTGTCGTGTTGCAGATGAAAGGTTTAGATTACTGGCAATCTTAAGGCGACAATCACCGATTTTTTCAAGATAAACCCCACGCAACGATTTAATCGTATTTTTATTATCGTCGTTCGTCGCCGCCTCGATTGCAGCAAACGCTTGATCATAATTTCGGAGGGCCTTTTCTCCATCACCGTGCAACAGCAATTCGTCGGCAAAAAGATTGGTAAAATCAAATTGTTTCCGCCTGGCTTCGAAGTTATCGGGTTGTTTGCCAATTATTTTGTCGAGGGTTTGCAATGACGCCCGAAAGTTTACCGACGATTTCGTAAAATCGCCTTGCTTGCCGTAGGTCGCAGCCAAGGTGCAATACATATCCGCCAGAAAAATCTCGGTTTCCTGATTTTCAGGGTCGGCGGCAAGCGTGCGTTGATATTCGAGCAATGTATCCTGCTGCGTTTTCAGTGCCGAGTCAAACTGCCCAAGCTGTGCTTGCAGTTCGCTTTCGTTAAAATGAGCGAGAGTCAAAACCGTGCGATTGAAAACATTTGCCGAATCGACGGCATAGATTCTTTCAGCGATTTCGACCGAACGCCGATAATACGGCACTGCTTCATCGCGCAGTTCTTTTTCATGGTCATAATTTTCCACCTCATGAGCGGCTTTTGCCAATATCATCAAATTGTCGGCAAGCCGTCCCGTTATGGCGCACAGAAAATATTGAACTTTCGTATCATTGGGGTTGAGTCGCCACAACTTTTCACTGATTTCGAGCGCCGTTTGAAAAACCGGCTTTTTTTCTCGGGCTGGCATCAAATCGCCGTAGTAAATTAGATTTTGGGCAAATGCGATCTGCGGGTCAGTAGAATCCGGGCTGGCGGCGACGGTCTTTTCATTAACGGCAAGAGCTTTTTCCAACAATTCGCCCGCTTCGGTAAAATTTCCCTTTCGCCGCAAATTACTTGCTAATTCGATATAAGAATTAGCCAGCGTAATTCGAATTTGCTCGTCATCACTTGTTTCGACAAGTGGTTCGAGTATGCTGACTGCTTTGCGCGTACTGTCAATTGCCGCCTCGCTCTTACCCAAATTCGGCTCAAAATGCTTGTCCTGGACTCTAGCGATCCGCAAATATGCCTCAGCCAGTTCTTTTTGCAACGAAACGTCACCGGCGGCATCCTGCGAAAGCGAATCGAGATATCTGAGAGCGTCTGATACCAGCGTTTCACGCAATTTAGTCGAACCGGACAATTTTTCAATTTCGTCGTAATACTTAAAAACGACGTTGTTGGCGAGTTCGCGGACCTGGGCAAATCGCTGCTCGGCGATCTGCTGCTGCCGGGCGGCACGCATCGCCTGCCAGGTCGTTCCGACTATGCCGCCGATTAGCAGCAAAACGATCAAGGCCGATGAGGCGACCGCAAGACGGTTTCGCTGAAAAAACTTCGTCGCCCTATATGAAAACGTATCGGGCCGAGCCGAAACGGGTAAGCCCTTGAGATAGCGGCCGATATCTTCGCTAAATTGCTCGACGCTTTGATAACGACGTTCCGGATCTTTTCGCAAAGCTTTTAGGACAATATTATCGAGGTCGCCGCGTAGCGATTTGTTAGTGACGATCTTAAATCCGCCCGTTTCGTTATCACCCGTCACCGGATCATTGCGTTCCGCGGTATCGGATGTCCTGTTTCGCAACGTGCTTGCTTCACTCGGCTTAGGCGGGTCGGTTTCGCAGATAACGCGGACTATCTCTTGAAAATTCTTATCGCCGAATGCAAATGGACGAACGCCGGCCAGAAGTTCATAGAGAATGACACCCAGACTATAAACATCGGTGGCGGTCGTGATCGTCTCGCCGCGAATCTGTTCAGGGGCCGCATACGCGGGTGTCAGTAGATTCATCAGGGTCGCCGTCTGCGGCGTTTCAGCATCGACGGGCGCCAGCAGCTTGGCGATGCCGAAATCAAGCAGTTTCGGTTCGCCGTCGTCAGTCGCTAGAATATTCGACGGTTTTAGATCGCGGTGAATGATCAATCGTCTGTGCGCGTAGGCCACCGCCGCGCATACCTTGCGAAAAAGTAATAATCGATCCTCGATCGATCGATTTTTCGCGCGGCAGTATTCATCCAACGGCTTGCCGTCGATATATTCCATCACGAGAAATGGCAAGCCATCGGGTGTTTCGCCGGCGTCGATCAGGCGGGCGATGCCGGAATGCTCAAGCCCCGCGAGGATCTTGCGCTCAATTAAAAATCGCCGGATTATTTCTTTGGAATGCGCACCTTGATGAACAATTTTTATCGCAACTTTCTGTGATGCGCCGCCCAGATCTCTGGTCGCCAGAAAGACAGTGCCCATGCCGCCGGCTCCGATCTCGCGCTCGATGTGGTACGCTCCGATCGTTTGCCCAATGAACTTTCGGGAACCGATCTCCGCCAGGGCGTTAGCCGATTCGTAAAATGGCGAGCTTTCGAGAAAGCCTCCGGCAGCGTCATCGGCCGCCAACAGTCGTTCGATATCCGAACGCATTTTATCGTTTCCGGCACACCGGTCAGCAAGCAGATTGGCGCGCTCCGAGATTGGCAGATCGACAACCGCTTCGAAAATCTCCTTAAATTGTGTTCGGCTGGTCGTTTTCATTTATGGATATTTTTCACCACAGAGGCACAGAGAAGAGAAGAAAATTAACCGCAGATCAACGCGGATACACAAAGATAAGAAATAAGGTTTTTATTTTCTGATCTGTTTTCATCTGCGTCCATCTGCGGCAAAAAACTCTTCATCTTCTTTCACTGTGTCTCTGTGTTGAATTTCTTCTCCCAACTATTCTCCGAGTCTATCGTACAGCCACGCCTTTGCCATTCGCCATTCGCGTTTGACGGTCGAATCCGAGATGCCGAGTAACTCGGAAATTTCCTCGACTTTCAACCCCGTGTAGAAACGCAATTCTACTATCTGAGCCTGCTTTGGATCAATTTTTGAGAGCTGATTAAGTGCGTCGTCAAGAGCGACGAGATCCACTCCGCGTCCGGTCGCAAAGATTACGGCCTCGTCCAGTTCAATCTTAAGATGTTGGCCGCCACGCTTTTCAGCGTTGCGCGTCAGCGCATGATTCGTCAAGATCCGCCGCATCATCTCTGCGGCGAGCCCGAAAAACTGTATCCGGCTCTTCCAGTCAACCGAATCCTGTGCTATCAGCCGAATGTAGGCCTCATGAACTAATGCCGTCGGCTGCAATGTGTGATCAGCGCGTTCGTTTTTTAGCTTATTGGCGGCGACACGTTTTAACTCGTCATAGATCAGCGGAAATAGGTCGTCGAGCGCGTCACGATTTTCGCCGTTATAAGCAGACAAGAGGCCGGTTATGTCGCTCTTCGAAGTCATAAAACCGTTAAACGCAGCGTTCGACTAATTTTAAGCCAAGAAAAATTATTTGCAAAAAAATTTTCGATTTATTGACCTCTAAATCTGAAATTTCTTGCGTATAGCGTGAAAGATAAATTTGCGGGGACATCTTTGCGGTGGTTTTATAAGGAATTTTTCGTTGTGCAAGGGTTAACTTTATTGGATCTTAGGGAGAAATATGCAGAATCAATCGTTCGTTTTCAATGGCAGACTGAAGTTTATTTTAGTTGGACTCATTTCGCTTTTCACATTCGCAACCGCGTCCAGCGCTATCGCCGCGCCGAACAGCGTGGATTTCTCGTTTGGCAGCAAAGTCGTTGACGGGTTTTCTATAGGCAAATCGTTGGTTCAACCGGACGGCAAAGTCTTGATCGCCGGCGGTTTCGACGTAATCGTCAGTCAGCCGACGGCTTATATGATTCGGCTGAACACCGACGGCACTCGCGATTCCACTTTTCAATCCGCTGCTCCCGGCTCGATTGACGATTTCGTTTTACAGCCGGACGGCAAAATTGTCGTCGCCGGACGTTTTTATTGGGGCTTTAGCACGTGCTACAGCTTTAATCAGTGTTATGGCATTATGCGCCTTAACGCGAACGGTTCTGTCGACTCTACTTTCACATCCGGCATCAGTCCGAATGGAAGCGAATTTGTCAACACGGTCGTGATGCAAGCGGACGGAAAATTTATCATCGGCGGGTCGTTCAATACTTACGGCTTCGGCGGACCGCCCCGCGGAAGCGTTGCGCGAATAAACGCCGACGGTTCGCTCGACCCGACGTTTCAAGACCCGAACGTCGTTAACGGCTCCAATCACGGTGTCAACGCGCTCGTTTTGCAGCCGGACGGCAAAGTTTTAATCGGCGGTGTCTTTGATACGGTGAGCGGGCAAACGCGCGTCAGTATCGCGCGGCTCAATGCGGATGGGACGCTTGACGCGGGATTTCAAGGGCCGACCCTCACCGGCACTTTTACGACCGTGGCGACAATTGCGGTTCAGCCGGACAACAAAGTTTTGATCGGCGGTTCGTTCAGGCAAGTCGGCGGGCAAAATCGTTCTGTCGCCCGTTTGAATGTTGACGGAACGCTTGACGCTTCTTTTCAAGCCCCGAACTATTCCAGCTATATAGTTTCAAAAATACTGTTGCAGGCGGACGGCAAAATTCTTCTGGACGGAGCGTTTCCGTCCGTCCCCGGCAACAGTTCGGTAACGAAGGCTCGCCTTAATTCAAACGGAGTGATTGATTCGACTTTTAATCTCAACAGCATTGTCAATCTCTACGGCGTAACGCTGCAATCAAACGGCAGGCTTTTAGTCATCGGAACTTTCGCCGCGCCCGTGAATAACGATACTTCAGTTGACTATTTTATCGTCCGTGAAATCTCGCTCGATGGCGCGGCGAACGCCATCGCAGTGCAGGCTGACGGCAAAATCCTGATCGGCGGCATTTTCTCATCCGCTACCGGCCAACCGCGCAAAGGAGTGGCAAGGCTTAATGCGAACGGAACGCTCGATGCTTCGTTTCCGAATTTGAACATCGTTTTTACCGGTGACGCTTCAATTACCGGCATACGGAAAATCGTCGTTCAGCCAAACGGCAAAATTGTTATCATCGGCAGTTTTTCGACCGTCGCCGGACAAACGAAAACCAACATCGCGCAGCTGAACGCCGACGGCACCCTCGACGCGAGTTTTCAAAACCCGACGATTACATATGCTTTCAACGGTTATATCGCGGACGTAGTTTTGCAGACGGACGGAAAAATTTTGCTCGGCGGCGGTTTTTCGGCGATCAACAATCAACCGCATAATTCGATTGTCCGGCTGAACACAGACGGCACGCTCGATGCGACGCTGCAAAACGGTCTTCCAGATAATTTCGGTGTTAGAACGCTTGCCGCGCAGACAGACGGCAAAATTATATTGGGTGGAAATTTCCCGATTGCTTTTCAAGTCAGGCGCGCCATTGCGCGGCTGAACGCCGACGGCACGCTCGACGGAACTTTGCAAAACACCGCAGTCAGCGAAACCGGAACGAATGACGGCGGAGTCAACGTCGTCAGGATTCAGACGGACGGTAAAATTTTAATCGGCGGATTGTTTTCATTCGTCGGCGGGCAAGCACGCAAGTTTCTGGCTCGGATCAACGCCGACGGTACTCTCGACACAACTTTTCAAAATCCGGCGTTTACCGGCAGCAACGGTGTTTACGCAATGGCGTTGCAAACCGACGGCAAGATTCTCGTCAGCGGAGACTTTTTCACGGCTGGCGGACAAGGGCGAAACGGTCTGGCGCGAATTAATGCGGATGGTTCGGTTGACACGACCTTTGGCAATGACAATGTACGCGTCAATCCTTTTTCAAACGCTCTGACGCTTCAACGGGATGGAAAAATCCTCATCGGCGGCGATTTTTCGCTGGTCGCAAATCGAGATCAGCGTTTCATCTCGCGTCTGCTCGGTACGCCAATCTCTTTTCCGGCTTCGATTTCGGGTCGAGTACTGACGTCAGACGGCAGAGGCTTGAGAAATGCAACTGTTTCGATGACCGATTCAAACGGCGTCCGACGAACAGCGACGACGAGCTCGTTTGGCTTTTTCTCGTTTGGCGAGGTTGCAACCGGTGGCCAATATACCTTCAGGGTGGCATCGAGGCTCTTTCGCTATAACCCGCAGATGATTCAGGTTACTGATGACCTTACGCTCCCGGACTTTATAGGACTCGAATGATCGTTTTATTAAACGGTGGTTATGCGGGGAGTTGAAATGTTTTCTTAAGTTGAAGGCGAAATCTTAGAGCTTTTCGACCCCGCGAATCGTTTACCCTTTTCATACAGCATACGGGTGTAGAATCTGATCGCTCTCTCGCAATCAGAAACTGGTATTATCACTTGATAGATACGAGAAAACTTTTCAACCACTGGAGCTTTTAACATGCGTTTACGAGACAAAGTTGCACTTATCACTGGAGCGAGCAGCGGGATTGGCAAAGCCATCGCCACACGCTTTGCGGCCGAGGGATCCCATATTGCCGTTAATTATCGTCCGGATAGCCCGGCAGATAGCAAATCGGCACATGACGAAGCTGCGTCGTTCGGGCCGACCTCAATCGCGGTTATGGCGGATGTTAGCAAACGGGAAGATGTCGAGCGGATGATAGCAGAGATCATCGAAAAGTTTGGCCGCATCGATATTGTTATCAACAACGCTGGTATCGAGATCAAAAAGCCATTCTTAGAAGCCTTGGATGACGAGTGGGACAAGGTGTTGGCGGTCAATCTATTCGGCTCGTATCTGGTTAGCCAGGTGGCTGCACGGCAGATGGTGAAGCAGGGTCCGGGCGGCAAACTGATCTTTATCTCGTCAGTGCACGAAGACATTCCATTCCCAGGATATACGGCTTATTGCGCGTCGAAAGGAGGCGTGCGGATGCTTATGCGAAATCTGGCGATGGAACTAGCCCAATATAAGATAAACGTCAACAACATTGCTCCCGGTGCGATCGCAACGCCTATCAATCAATCGGTACTTGCTGATCCTATCGCAATGAAGAATGCGGATAGCGAAATCCCCTGGGGCCGTTTTGGCAAACCAGAGGAGGTCGCTTCGGTTGCTGTTTTCCTCGCGAGCGACGAAGCCGAATATGTTACAGGAAGCACTTATTACGTAGACGGAGGCCTAACGCAACAGGTGACACTTTATTAGGTTGCTAAACTATTAATAAAAGTGGACATCCAATCCGAGACGCAGCCTCACGAGGTTTAAGTATCTCTACCAATCCTCAGTTGTCGCGAATATTTTTGGTACACCCGGCAAGATTCGAACTTGCGACCCTCTGATTCGAAGTCAGATACTCTATCCAGCTGAGCTACGGGTGCATACTTTAAACGATCTTATGGTCTGAGCGGTTTATTTGCAAATAATCGAGTTAGCTACTATTTCTGTAGCGTGCGAACGTGTTTTACAACCGATTTTATCTGGTCGTCAGTCAATTTCCCTTTGAACGCGGGCATTCCGTCATCGGGAGATCCGTCGCTGACGTATTGAAACATCTTGTCTTCACTTTTGCCCTTCATTTTCTCACTGGTCAAATCGGTCGGATCAATCGATTTGCCTTCGATCGTCACTTTACCGCCTTTGCCGCTGTCCTTATGACAGATCATACAGTTGGTGGTGAATATTTCTTTTGCCATCGCGATCTCGTCAACCGGAGTCGCTGGTGCGGGAGTTGCTGCTTGGGTGGATTTAGGCGCGTCATTCTTTGCGACCTGCGTATTTGAGGCCTGATTACAGGCGATAATGAAAATTGCCAGCGCGGTTAGCAAAAGAGATAGTTTCAAACGATTCATCGGTAATTCTCCATAAAATTTGAATATAGGACGCGAAAAGTTTAACGTAAGGGGCAGGTCAATGCAATATTTACGGTTGCCGGGGTAAGAGTTGCCACGAATGCACAAATTCTGCGGTACCGGATGGAGTATATTCGTGCATTCGTGGCTGTTTTTCGATCCGGCATTGATCGAAAAAAATTAACTAAAAAGTTTTTACGCTCCAATTATTTTCGATATGAAAAAAGCTCCGCTTGTTTTGTTTCTCGTCATTATTCAATTTTCTTTGACGGTTTTTTCGCAGGTTACCCCGACCCGAATGGTCGCAGCGGGACTCAAAAATGAGGTTACAGTTCGCCGCGACGGACGCGGCATCCCGTATATCGAGGCGAAAACGGACTCTGATCTTTATTTTACGCAGGGTTACATCACCGCAAGCGATCGATTATGGCAAATGGATCTGCTGCGGCGTTTGGCGCGGGGTGAAACGGCGGAGATTTTTGGCAACAGCGTACTCGAAGAAGATAAACGCTGGCGGCGATTTGGCTTTGCTGAGATTGCGAATCAAAGCGTTGCCGAACTTACGCCCGCACTAAGGTCGGCGCTCGACGATTACGCACGCGGCGTCAATGGGTACATCGCAACGCTCGACGACAAATCGATGCCGATCGAGTTTAGGATACTGCAATACAAACCGCGTCAGTGGACACCCACAGATACGATCGTGATCGGCAAGATTCTCGCTGATGCCTTGAGCACGACGTGGCGCAACGATCTGTTGCGGGCATCGATGCAGACGCTTTCAAAGGAAAAATTTGCCGATCTAACAAATCAGGTAACGCCGTATGACGTGGTTTTGTTTGGCAAGGATGCTCCTCGCTCCACTGCTGTTTTCCCAAAGGCTCAAGTGGTTGACGATGCCACGCTTGCGATGGCTGAAAGGCAGGACGCGATCAGAAAGAGTTCGCTTGAACGAGTAGGACTCTATGCCGAGGATTTGGCGGCGAGCAATAATTTCGTTATCTCAGGCAAGCGGACCGCCGATGGCAAGCCGATCCTCGAAAACGACCCGCATCTTGCCCCGACAGCTCCCGGAATTTGGTATCTGACACATCTGTCGTCGCCGACGATTCGCGTTTCGGGCGTAACTTTTCCGGGTGTTCCCGGTATCGTGCTTGGGCATAATGAATCGATAGCCTGGGGAGCGACCAACGTCGGGCCGGATGTGCAAGACCTTTACCTTGAGACATTTAACGAGAATGGCGAATATAAAACGCCGACCGGTTGGCAAAAGCCTTCGATCAGAAGGGAAGAGATTAAGGTTCGAACCAACCCGCTAAGACCGGAAACCCAGATGGTAACGCTCGATGTTGTGGAGACGCGGAACGGGGTTATCGTCTCAGATGAAAGCGGTAAAAAATACGCGCTAAAATGGACCGCCCGCGATCCTAAAAACGGCGAATTCGATGCCTTCTTTTCGCTCAATCATGCCAAAAATTGGACCGACTTTAAGACGGCGCTCAAGAAGTATGGCGGTGCGACACAAAATTTCGTTTATGCCGATACTAGCGGCCATATTGGCTGGTACGCGGCGGGCCGAATCCCTATACGGCGAGCCGGCGACGGCTCCGTTCCGTATGACGGAGGAAGCAACGATGGCGATTGGGTTGGGGCCATACCGTTCGAAGAATTACCAAACTTGTATGATCCGCCCGGCGGCTTGATCGTGACCGCAAATCAACGGATCGTCGGCACAAATTACAAATACAAACAGATGTCGCGCGACGCCGGTTCGCCGTGGCGGGCGAGACGGCTCCATGATGTCCTAGATTCAAAATCCAAGATCACGATGGACGACGCCCGCGATGCGCAGTACGATGTTTTTAATATTCCGCTCTCAAACCTCGCCAAGGACATCGTCAAGTTCAACGCCGCTTCGCCCGAGACACTCGCTGTTTTTCGAACGTGGGACGGACGAATGACGACAGATTCGCGTGGTGCCGTGCTTGCAAACTCAATATACGGCTGCATGGCAAACAAAATAGCAGATGATAATAAACAGGTTCCGGCTTTTCTTGTTCGCGAACGGATCATGGATTGGGTGATTCGCGAAAAACCGTCACGTTGGCTGCCAGCCGGATTTGCAAATTACGGCGACCTAATGAAATCGTGTGACGCCTCGTCGCGTACAAGCCTCGCGGACCCTAAGCGGTTCGGGCCTGACGATTCAAAATGGACGTGGGGCCGTACATTTATTTCGCGCTTTCCGCATCCTCTGGCGATCGCTCCGTTGATCGGTGCGCAATTTATGACGCCGTTGGTGCCGCTCGATGGCAGCGGCCAAACGCCAAATGTCGGCTCAAACGTCTCAATGCGCCACATCGCCAGCCCTGGCAATTGGGACGCCACGCGCCACGTCATCCCGCTTGGGATAAGCGGCGACCCCAAATCACCGCATTACAAGGATCAATTCGAAGCGTGGCGGACTGGCGCACCGATGATCTTTCCATTTAGCAAGGCGGCCGTCGAAAAGGCGGCAACGGAGATCGTCGTGATGACGCCGAAATAATGACCGCGTTCGTCCTCCCGCTGAATTATAGGTCGAATGGGAGTAGTTTGTTGTATTATCGGATTATGATTGAAATGAAAAAATCTAAAACTGGTGGTTTTATCTCTATTGTTACTGCATTATTGATGGTGTTGTCCCCATTGAACGCTCAAAGCAACCTCGGTCGGAATCTCGTCGTTTCATACGATAGATTTGGTCCGGTCAAAATTGGAATGACGCGTTCTCAAGCTGCAAAAGCCTTGGGCGTGAGCGTGTTAAGAGGCGCCGGTTATGAAGGTAACGATTGTTATTACGCTTCTCCGAAGACCGGTTTTAAGGACATTGCTTTTATGATGTCGGGCCGGAGCATTGTCCGAATAGATATTGGCAACAAAGACTACGCAACCGACAAAGGTGCGAAGATTGGCGACAGCGAAGCTCGAATCAAACTTCTTTACAAAGGCTTGTACGAGGTTTCACCGCATAAATACGTCGAGGGTGGTCATTACATCGAGGTCAAGGTGAAAGGCAGAAAGAATATCATCATTTTCGAGACTGACGGAAAGCTCGTTGTAAATTATCGCGTCGGAAAACCGGAACAAGTCGGTTATGTCGAAGGTTGCTCGTAATGAGGGGGAGCTTTATGACAGCCGGTCCAGAAAATCGCCGAGGATGATCGCCGCCGCTTCGCTGTCAACGAGGTCTCTGGCTTGTTTCAGGTCTTTTCCGATCAACCACAAGCGTGCTTTGGCTTCGTAGGATGTAACACGTTCGTCCTGCAAATAGACGGGAATATTTAGCGAAAGCTTGAAATTGCGTGCTATCCGACGTGCTTCCGATGACATTACACTTTCGCTTCCATCGGATTCGAGCGGCAAACCAATCACCAGTGCCTTAGCATCAAACTCCTCGATTATGTTTTTGACTTCGCTGAGCAGCTTTTTCCAGTTTGTCCGTAATATTCGCGGCAATGGCCGTGTTGTAGCCCGAAGCTCGTCGCAGACGGCGACGCCGATGCGTTTTGTTCCCGGATCGAGCGCAATAATACGGCCTGTCGCGGGCACGTCAAAAACATCTGTAAGTATGGCCGGATTAGTTGTATCTTTTTCTTGCATGGGTCGTTTTGTTAGAGGATAATCTTGATATCGCCGGGCCGAACATTTACGCGATATGTAGCGTAAAACACACGTCTAGAATTACATAAGAGGATTTATATGTCATTTCGCGGAAAACTTTGGGTACTTGGTCTCTCGGGCGTGATAGCCGTTTACGCCGTGATCGGCGGCTTGCCATTGGTTGGCGGCCTGCTTACGACATCGGCTCAGGAGCCTGTAAATGATTCCGGCGCTCAGCTCCGGATCGTCGAATCCGTTCTCCAGCATATTCAAAACGATTATGTTGACGACCCAAACATGGAAAAGGTGCGCATCGGAGCGCTCCGCGGGCTAGCGGGCGGCCTCGATCCTTACTCGTCGTTTCTGACGGCCGAGCAGGTTAAGGCGTTCGACGCGAGTAAAACCTCGAATAAAGTTGGAATCGGAGCGGAGTTTTCTCAAGTTTCCGGTTTTGTTTACGTGATCTCCGCGCTAAAAGGCTCGCCGGCCGAAAAAGCCGGTCTTAAATCGGGAGATGTGATCGAATATATAGACAACAAGGCGACACGGGATATTTCGCTTTATGATGCCCGTCAGATGATGACCGGTGATGCCGGAACAACCGTAAGTTTGCGTGTGCTGCGTACCGGCGAAAAGCCGCAAACGATCAAGGCCACGCGCGGCACATACAAGGTGCCTGCCGCTGAATCCCGGATGGAAGCCGGAAAGATCGGCGTCATCAAGGTGTTCAGCCTTGAGGATGGCGAGGCCAATGACATTCGCTCGCAGGTGGCAAGCCTGACAAAGCAAGGTACAACGAAGATCGTTCTCGATCTTCGCGGTGTCGCTGCGGGAAACCTGGTAGAGGCTGCGAGCGTCGCAAATCTCTTTATTAAGGACGGCGAGCTTGCAAAAGTGATCGGGCGGGAAAATAAAGTGACAACGACCTTTACCGCGGATCCTGGGAAAGCTATCTTTGACGGCGGTCTTGCGGTCCTGATTGACCTTGGAACCGCCGGGGCGGCTGAGGCCGTTGCCTCGGCTGTTATCGAGCGTAAGCGGGGCGAGGTTATCGGTGAACGCAGCTTTGGTGCGGGTACCGAGCAAAAGCTGTTTACCTTGCGAGGCGGTGACGGATTGCTGCTCACGGTTGCGAAATGGGCGTCGCCGAATGGAACACCGTTCCTCGGCGAGGACCGTGCTACGAACGGCGTTAAGCCATCGATCGAGGTCAAACGCCCCGACACGCCGGAGCCTCTCGAAGTCGAAAATCTTATCGATCAGCAGAACAATCCGAATCCTAAGCCAACGCCGACACCAGTGGCGAAACCGATTCAGCCTAAATCGCTTGAGGATCTGCAGATGAAGAAAGCTCTCGAGGTTTTGCAGGACAAAGCTGCGGCGATGAAGGCCGGTTAACGACGTTGAGCTGGATATCGCACCATTTTTCTAAAGGCCGGAACGCGAGCGTCCCGGCCTTTTGCATTAAGTAATTGTTGTTCTACTCATACAAGACTGCTAAAATCATTTTCCAATGGGCGATTTTGAATACACGATCCGGCCGCTCGAAGAAAAAGATCTTAATGAATGGCTGCGGCTTAGGACACTTTTGTGGGACGAGGCCGACGAAGACGATCACCGGGCTGAGATGGTGGATATTATAGAACATTCGGATTCGCAGTTTGTCGCCGTGGCAGATAGCGGCGAAGGGAAGTTGGCCGGTTTCCTCGAAGCCAGCATCCGCTCTTTTGCCGAGGATTGCGAGACGGATCAGGTCGGCTATCTCGAGGGATGGTTTGTCGAGGATGACTATCGTCAGCATGGGATCGGTCGGGCGCTGGTCGCATTTGCCGAAAAATGGGCCCACGGGCACGGCTGTACCGAAATGGCGTCCGATGCCGAAATCGGTAACGAAGTGAGCCTACAGGCCCACACTCGGCTTGGCTATTCCGAAACGTCGCGGCTCATACATCTTCGAAAAGAGTTATGAAGGCTGCGCAATTCAAAATCCACTGCCTATTTTGTCTAATTTTAACGGCTTTATGCCTTTCATTTTCCGTTAAAGCTCAATCTTCCGATCAAAATTTTCCTACTCCGGTTACAACAAATGAAATAAGCGGGATCGTCAAAGCTCGAGACATTGGCGATTCACGGCTGACCACGTATTTTTATGAATTCGACGGCGGCCAGGGCGATATTTTTATCAATGTTGTTACAAAGAATCTTTCGGGTGATATAGATATTTTCGCGGCGGATGGACTGCGGCCGCTGACTAAAATGGTTGTTTACGCCGACGCGGGCATTAACGAAACCGGCAGGCTGGTGTATCTCCGAAAACCTGAAAGACTGCTTTTGCGCGTCGAGGGCCGTACGCCGGGTGATGATACCGCGACATTTAAGATCAAATTTGCGGGCAGCTTTGTTGCGTTAAAATCGGTAAAGGGAAGTGAAGAAACGAAGCCGGTGATTGTCGCAAAAGCGGGTGAAAGCGGCATCCGCGTCAACTCAGTTGGGACTATAATCAGTGATAGGCCAAAAAAAATCCCTCCCGTCACGCCTCCAAAAGAAAAGACCGAAGTCGCTAAGACCACTGCCAATCCGCCGCCGGATAAGCCAAAAGCCAAACAATCGGAAACGAGCACCGAAAAAGAGACTGTTTCACCGCCGGCAGTGGTCATCTCAAGCACCATAAAAGAACCGCCCGTCGAAACCGAACCTGTCAAAAAACCGGTCGAATCTAAAAGAAGGCCGACCAGGACGCTTACGGCAAAGCCAAAAACCCCGGCTGGGGTGACAAAACCCGGTGCGAAGGCGCCGCCGCCAGCAGCTAAAACCGAAGAGAAAAAGCCCGATCCGCTTGCGAATATTCGGCTCGTAGTTCAGTTAAAAAATGGAACCGTGATCGAGAAAAGGCTTAACGAGATCGTTAAATTCAGTGTCGATAACGGCGTGCTCCTGGTGATTTTCAAAAATGGAAATATTGCCCGCTACTCGATGCTGGTCGTTGCGAAAGTTACGATCGAATAGCCCATCGATTTAGGCGTAGCTGTGTAGGCCTTTGAGCAAATAACTCACGCCAAGATACGTAAAGATCACAAGCAAAAATCCAACCACGGCAAAATACGCCGAGCTTCGCCCTTTCCACCCGCGAGCAATGCGCGTATGCAGGAAAGCGGCGTATGTCAGCCAGGCGATCAGGGCACCGGTTTCCTTAGAGTCAAAGCCCCACGGCCGGCCCCATGATTCGTTTGCCCAGATGGCTCCCGTAATGAGCAGCATCGCCAAACCGGCAAACGCGAGACACGCAGTTTTATACATCAGGCTGTCGAGCGATTCGAGGCTGGGCAGGCGTTCGCGCAGCTTTTCCGTGCGGAAACTAAACAGGATGACAAAGAATGTACCAACAAGCGCGGTTAACAAAGCGGCGATCTCAACCGGATTTGTATTCAGGCTGAGAAACATCTGCCCGCCGTTTTGCTGGATATACGCGCGGCCCATCTGGTCAAATTGTTTTGGCGTCAAGGCTGCAAGCTCTTGAGCGCTCATGTCTTCGTGCTCGGACATCGCCATACCGGCGGTTACATATTGGCCCGGGTCGCGGGCAAGTTGGGCCTGCATCCGCGAAGGGACATCGGCATTCGCGCCAATTCCATAAACCAGCAACGCGATCGAGACGATCTGCGCGGCGAAACCAAGTTTGAGCAGATAATGGCCGATAGTTTTCGCGGTCTGATTGGTCTGGTAAATGTAAAACAAGAAGGCCACGATCGCACCCGCAAGCAGCACACCGGCAACCACGAGTACCGGTCCGACATATGGCATTTCAAGGCGAAATGGAGAAGAAAACGGTTTCTTTTCGCCACCGGCAGGCACGAATAGACCCGCTCGATAGACGAATTCCGAAAATACTGAGAATTTGCTTATTGTACCGATCACGGAGATCGCGAATATGCTCGACCAGATCGCCATCGCCTCGACCTTGATGCCGTCCTTGAGCAAATACATGATCGCGACGCCAAAACACACCAACGCGATCCCGTAACTCAAACTTGCGTCGCCGACGTGGATCGGCCGCCAATACGAATCGAGCACCGGTGGCAGATCGATAAATTCGCTGCCAATAAAACGCGCTAACGTCAGTATGAGAGCGGCGATCGGCAGCGTAAATGCGCTGAGAACGCGAAAACTCTTTCTATGGGCAAATAACAAGGTTACAAAGCCCGCACCGAAGGCGAACGCGAGGCTCAGATCGTATAGATTGGCGAACGGAATATAGCGAAAGATCCACGGGTTCGCCATGTTACCGCTCTCGCGCATGATGGCGATCTCGTGATCCAGCGCGTTGACCCAACGGACCAGCCAACTCGAAAGATTGAAAAATACGCCCAGAGCGCCGCCAAAAAATCCGATCTTTTCGGCCATTGAGGACGGCGCATAGAGATTTGTCAGTTGGAATAACGCGGCAAGGATGTAGCAGGCAAGGGCGAGCATCATCAACGCTCCGTCCTTGATAAACGCGGTGCCGATCTCCAGCCGGAGTCCAAGCATGAGAAACGCGCCGACGATCACCAGAATTGCCGGAATAAACGATTTCCAATTCGAACGGCCTTGTAATCTATCAATTTCTTCCATAATGATTATCCTCGTTACTCGCGCCGAAGAGCATCGGCGATCTTTTTAAATTTGTCCTCAAAAGCTAACTGGTTCCGGTTTGCCTCACCGGCCAAAACGACCTCGGTCTTGCCGTCTTCGCGTGTTTCGATATGGGCCCAGACCCGTTTGTGAGATAAGAAAAATACAAACATCAAAGCACCCACCAACCCAAATCCGCCAAAATACCAGGCAATGATAGACGCATTATATGGATCGTATTTTATGGCCAAGACATGGGCCAGCGGCGCTTTTTCGAATTCAGCCAGCCGCCACTTGTACCCGGCCTTTGCGGCGCTGATCGGAATGTTATCCGGCATTTTTTTTTGAAAGGCAAAGACTCGTACCGCTTCGCCGCCTGGCGGCGTAACATTGAGGATCGCAGCCGGATTATTATATTCACCGCTCCGCGTATCGGGCTCGCCGCCCGAACCCAAGGTGAAATCAGGCTCAAACGCCTTGTACTCCACCTTCGTCCCGTCCGGTGCTGTCTGCGAACCATTTCGGTTTACGTTTACACGAATCGGGTCGCCGCCATTCTGTGGCGTGAGGTCGAGCGAGATGGTACGGGCATTACCTATTGGTATTGTCTGCGCCTGAAAAAATCTGTATCCACGATACATCAGCGGCTTATTCAGGCTGGCGTCCTCGACAGTTACGCCATATTGCGGATCGTCGATCTTTAGCTGTGTCCGCCAATCCATCGTATTCGTTACGTCGATCGATCCCTTTTCATCGATCAGTCGCTGTTGAATATCGGTGCATTCCATCGAAAACGGCAGCTTTACGGTAAATTTTTCTTTTTTGTCGAGATTGTATTCGATTTTCGCGATCTCATCGGTTTTTGCCCCTGGGATCATTCGAACATCGGCGTCGAAACTTGTCGTGAAAAAGACAAAATTACCGAGAAAAAGTGTCAGCAATGCGACGTGAACGATATAAGCCCCGAGCCGGTTGATCTTGCCGCTTTCGCCAAAAACAATTGTACTTGTTTTGTTTTTTACGACAGAAAAGTCTTTTTTGCCATCACTATCGACGCCATACTCGATACTGCTTGATTCCGTTATTACGGATTTAAAACCCTTTTCTTCAAACGCCTTTTTGATGTCAGCGGCGGTTTCGGATTCGGATCGGCCGTGGAAATCGATAATGGTATTTTCTCTGAGAGTTAATAGCCAATCCCGCGTCGCCGTAAGTTTAGGAGCGACAATGTAGCTCCATGCGGAAGGGAAACGGTCTATCGATGCCAAAATAATATTTAGCGAAAGACTTAGGAGAATGAGGTTGAAATACCAACTGTGATAAATATCGAATAGGCCGAGGGACGCGAAAACCGTCTTTTCCGCCGGTGTCAACGACACGTAATACGCGTCAAAACCCGGTACGTTTTGCTGAAGTATCAGCATTCCGACCATCGCAAAAACGACGAGGATGCACAGTTGGACCACGCCGAATCGCACCGAACTAATAAAATCAAGCGCCCGATTGACTATCGGTACAGTTTTCCGTTTCGAAGCGGGACGAGTTTCGATTGATTCCTCTAAGGCTGACATCTTTAACTTCAAAGGATAACTTAGCCACAGTGGTTTGTCATCCGATAAAAAATAAGTTTCGCTAAAAACAAAAGTAATTGGTTTGGCTATAGCCGCTAAATTTGGATATACCATTATTAGACGTTATTCTTGTCATTAAGGTTTTGCGGCTTTTTATTTTAATGGACACACTTACTGCTGATGTTGATGAGCCAAAGGTGATCGGAGCTCGAAAGCGCGTTGCTGCATTTGTCGAGCTGACCAAGCCGCGCATTGCGATCATGCTCGTGTTAACCTCCGCCGCCGGATTTTATCTCGGCTCTACCGGGACATTCGACTACGTCTTGTTTGCTAACTCGATGATCTCGATCACGCTGCTTGCTTTTGGCGTCGCAACGCTTAATCAGTATTGGGAACGCGATCTTGATCCGCTAATGAAGCGCACCGCGACGCGTCCGCTGCCGACGGGTAGAGTTACGCCGACCGAGGCTCTGGTCTTTGGCGTCTTGCAATGCGTGGTGGCTGAGCTTTATCTTTTTCTCCTCGTAAATCCGCTGACGGCGTTTCTCGGTTTGATCGTAATCATCGGTTATGTTCTGGTTTACACGCCTTTGAAAACGCGGACGTCGGTATCGACGGCGATCGGAGCGATTCCCGGTGCTTTGCCGCCGCTGATGGGCTGGACGGCTGTCGCCAATGACATAACGCTCGCGGCTTGGGCGCTGTTCGCAATGCAGTTTTTATGGCAGTTTCCGCATTTTCTAGCGATCGCGTGGATGTATCGCGAGGAATACGCAAAGGCGGGAATTTTGATGCTTCCGGTGGTCGAGCCATCGGGAAAACTCACTATGCGGCAGATCGTGATGTTTACGATAATGCTTTTACCGGTCAGCCTCGCGCCGTTTTTCTTTGGAATTTCGGGGCCTATTTTTCTGACGGCTGCGATTGTGCTCGGAATATTGTTCTTAATAGCCAGTATCCAGGCCGCGCGTGCAAAAACGAACGAGAAAGCAAAACGTCTACTGCTTGCGTCCGTGATCTACCTGCCGCTGCTTTTCATATTTATGGTCGCCGACAAGCGATAACTCTATGGACGTCGGAACTGCCGAGATCATTGATGAAATTCCCAAACCGAAGCGTCGCCGCTCCGGCCTCTCCGGCGGTCCTAACAGTCCAAATGGCAGCGGTGGAAACAATCCCGGCGGCGGCGGCGGGGACCAGCCTGACGAAGATCACAATTTACACTCGGATCAATTTGTCCCGGATAAGTCGCGAATATTAACGGCGTTTCTCCTGCTCGTCGTCCTGATGACCTTTGGCGGCCTGATCTCCGCTTATGTCGTGATTGCGACGAACGGTGTCGCTGAATGGAAACCGTTCGATCTGCCGATCCAAGTTTGGATCAGTACCGCCATAATCGTCATAAGCAGCTTTACTTATCATTTTGGAAAACGGGCCGTAGAAAGCAATGATCAGCCGACCGCAAAGAAATGGCTCCTTATCACGACCGTCCTGGGAGCGGCCTTTATATCATCGCAAATCCTCGCCTGGGTTACGCTGAATGTCCGAGGTTTTTATATTCAAAGTAACCCGTATGCGGGCTTTTTCTATATTCTTACAGCGGTCCATGCCGTACACGTTCTGGGCGGAATTACGGCCCTTGGATCGGTTTTGCTGCGGTCGTGGTATCCGACGAATAGCCCGGCCGCGATCACCAAACGCAAAACGCTCGCACAGGTGGTCGGCTGGTATTGGCATTTTATGGACGCCCTCTGGATAGTTTTGTTTATCTTGCTGGGCTTTTGGAAGTAGCTGGCGAATTATGGATCTGCTGCAAATATTACCGCATCTTAACGCCACGTTGAACGCTCTGGGCAGCGTTTTTTTGTTGTCGGGATTTTATTTCATCATGCGGCGGCGGGTCGCTCCACACCGTTGGTGTATGCTCGCCGCAAGTTGTGTTTCGGCCTTATTCCTCGTGTCATACATTGCTCATCATGCGCTGCGTACATATTACCTTGGCCTCGGTCCAACAAAATTTACCGGTGAGGGCATCATTCGCCCAATATATTTCACAATTCTCACCTCGCATACGATCCTGGCCGCATGTATCGCTCCATTCGTTATCGTCACGCTGCGACGCGGGCTTAAAGGCCGGTACGAATCGCATAAAAAACTCGCCCGGCTCGTGTTTCCGGTGTGGTTTTACGTCTCGATTACCGGCGTCATAGTTTATCTGCTGCTCTACCAAATCTATCCCGGCAGATAATATTTTTTGGCGATTGTATACTTGACACAGGGTAAATTATACGCTATCCTGTACATATGATTCGTCGTCGCATTCAACTTCATCGGTCGAAACCTTGTGTTTATCAGGGTTTGCGACCTTTTTTAGTTCGTCAATGGCGGCTTGCGGAAATAGGAAATTGACAGCTTCTTCGCTTGTCATATCCAACGGTTTTACTTTTTTTTCAGGTTCAATCATACAAAAAATGAAAAAGGCTATCGAAACAGAACAAATCAATCTAATTGAACTCTTTGAAAAGTTCGGCTCCGACGCTAAATGCCGATCATATCTTGAGTCTCTACGCTTTCCAGACGGTGTTAAGTGCCTGCGTTGCGAGTCTGATAAGATCAGCCGAATTATCAAACGTAACCAGTTTATGTGCGATGCCTGTAAATATCAATTTTCAGTGACTACGAACACGATGTTCAAAGACTCACACTTGCCTTTGTTCAAGTGGTTCGCCGCTATCTATTTGATGGGCGAATCCAAAAAAGGGATTTCCGCTAATCAACTTAGCCGGACACTCAAGATGTCCTACAAAACCGCTTGGTATCTCTGCCACCGAATCCGTGAAGCTCTCAAGAGCCGTGAGATCAAAATGAAAGGCACGGTCGAGATGGACGAAACCTATGTCGGCGGCAAATTCCGCAATATGCACGGCGAAGCGTTAGAGCGTGCTAAGGCTCGCCCAAACAAAGGCAAGCTCGTTACGGTCGGTGCATTGCAACGCAACGGCGAGATCAGGCTTAAACACGTTCCTAATTCCACCAGTGAGACGTTGTTCGCGTTCGCCCAATCACTTATCAATCGCCAGACCGAATGCGTTTTTACGGATGACGCAACCGCTTACAACGGACTCGAAATGTTCCTCAAGGTTGACCACGAAACCGTTAATCATTCAGCCGGGCAATATGTCCGTCACGGCAAGATTCACACCAACGGAATCGAGAACGTCTTTTCACTTTTCAAAAGATCAATCGTCGGTTCGTTTCACCACATCAGCGAAAAGCATATCGACCGTTACTTGGATGAATTCGAGCATCGTTTCAACAATCGTGAGAACCCTTACCATTTCCGCGATACGATTCTAAGGATGTTGAACTCGGAGAATCTGGAATACAAGGATTTGGTCAAGTCTTAGGCTCTAGCAACGGATAGTCATGTTTAATCGGCGAGTCCGTTGTGAAATCAAAAAAGGTCACCTCGTCCGCAACAAACAATCGCATTTTAGCGGTTTGAGTGTCGATAACTTTGCCATGCCTGGTACACACATATTCAACTTCAATTGAAGTATCATTTATTAAAGGAACGAGTTGACCGAATGTCATAGTATTCCCCATAACACCTGTGGACCTTTTCCCTAGCTTGTATTGAAATAATTCCCCGGCCTGTTTGACGGCTAAAACTAAATGGTCAGATTCGCCAATTCCTAAAGTTGCATGTGTATCAAAGGCATGTAACCAACTACCTTTTTCAAATGGCTTGCCGTTAATTTGAACTGAGGCTTCCAGTACGACAGATCCGCTGACATCGACCGAGGGCTTAAATCGAAATTCAAGCCCGAAAGCCGTCACATTTATATCTTTGGATTCATCTGTAGCAATAAGAACATTCTGATTGCCACCAATCCACGCATTGAGTGTTCGCTTTTGGATAACAATGTTGGGATTAGGAATCTCAATCTTGGTCGTAATTTTTGTCCCAGTTGAATACGTAGACTGGAATTTCAAGTTTAGCTGGTCGTAGGTAATTTCCCGTTCCCGATCTAAATTGAAGGGAGCGGCAAGAAAGCTGAATACAACGATTACTACGCAAAACGTGATGAACGTATACAGCCAAGCATTTGTCGTTTTGAGACTTGCCGCCGAATCAATAACCCCGGCTTGAACGCTCCACGCCAAACTAATGATGCCGCAAAATGCTAATTGAAAATACTGATGTTTCACGAATATATGCCAAATCACTAGTGTCCCAACGTTAGTCGAATAGAGTCAACTGTTTACAGGGATGGTCGTTATGGGAAGTGTCGTCTGAGTGTAGCAAAGCCTGTAAAAGC
>JAYUDV010000268.1:0-9568 GCA_043739565.1 Chloracidobacterium sp. | reverse complement strand
GCCGAAAAGATCAATATCGACGATGAAGCCCTGCGCGAGCTTGCCCGCTCAGGCACTGGCTCGATGCGTGACGCGCAAAGTAATTTTGATCAGGTAATAAGCTTTTCCAGTGAGAAAATAACGGCTCTGGACGTGACGAATGCCCTTGGGTTTGCGGGCGTCGAGGTCCTGTCAAAAGTGATCGCCGCGATCACCGAACGCGATGCAAAGCAAGCGTTAGCGGTCGTTGACGACCTGATCGGACGCGGTCACGACCTCAGAAACTTTTGCCGCGACGTTCTCGGGCTGTTTCGCGACCTGCTGGTTTTTAAGATCGCGGGTGAATCGAGTCAGCTTTTTGAGACAGCCGTTTTCAGCACCGAGCAGATGCGTGCGATGTCGGCGGCATTTAGCGAAGCCGATCTGCTTCGATTTTTCAATGCATTCTGCGAAACCGAGGCGAGCCTCCGCGAGGCCGCTCACCCGCGTTACGTGCTTGAGGTCGGGCTGATCAAACTTATCGAGATGCGGAGTGTTGCCACGATCGAGAGCATTCTCGCACGGCTGGCGGCTCTTACGTCCGGCGTTCCGCTGCCGCAGACGCCTTTAGCCAGAGCCGCGACCATCTCTGTCGAAGCTGTCCCGGAAAAAAAAACTCTGAAAATTGAAAGTGCTGCTCCGGTTGCCGACGAATTTATCGCGGAGCCGCCGGATGACGATATAAGATTTGACGAAGCGGTTGTCGAGGAGCCTGCCGCCGAGGCGGGGATCTCACCCGAATGGATCGCTTCGGTAGCCGTTGCCGCGATTCTTCCGCCGATTCCGGTCGAGGATCTAGAGCATTTTGAGGATCAGCGGCTTGACGATGCTTATGAGCAGAAATTAACGTGGAGCGGCGACAACCTTTTGCCGATCGCTGCGGCTCAAGTTTGGGCGGACGATCTGAGCGGCATTAAGCGGCCGGTCGTTTCAACCACGGCGGCGTCAAACGGCTCCGCCACGGCCACCGCAACGGCTGTGGCCGTCGCCTCGATCATGCCGGACGCCAAACGCGAGGAAGAGAGCGTTTCTATCCCGATACTGGGCGACGCGCCCACCGAGGCCGAGCTTACTGCCTACGCCGCGGCCCATCCAAACGTCAGGTCCGCAATGCGCGTGTTTAGAGGAAAGATCGTCGAAGCCAGGAAGAGGTAATCGGGCCGACGATTTCGCGAACATCGCCGCCAGCGCGTTCGTATTTAGTGTAGACTTGGCAAATATAGTTCAAATTTGATGAGACGCAATCTTTTGCCGATAAAATTAAAATTTTCACTGGCCTCAGCGATCCTGTTTTTGGCTGCTTTATCCGGCTTTTCACAGGAAAATCAGCCGTTTTCACAAAATGTTTCGCCGCTGCCGGCTCCAACCGGTTTCGTAAACGATTACGCGGGCGTGATCGACGCGGCGACCAAACAGCAGCTCGAAACAAAACTCAAAAATCTAAAGCAATCGACCAATCCATCGGTCGAGATCGCCGTTGCCATTGTAAAAACGACCGGTGACCGCGACATCTTTGACTATTCGCTGGCCGTCGCGCGCGGATGGAAGATCGGCTCAAAGGCTGACGATAATCCGAGCGCTTTGCTATTTATTGCCGTCGACGACCGCAAATATTTCACACAGGTCAGCAAGGATCTCGAGGGCGACTTGCCCGACGGCGTCGCCGGCAGCTTACAGCGGCAATACCTTGTGCCCGAATTCAAAAAAGGTAATTACGCCAAGGGCATCTCGGATACAGTCGACGCATATATTGCTACGATCCGAAATAAGGGGAATACGAGCGGTAATACGCAGCCCATCAAACCCGCTCCGTCAAACCACAGTGGGACACCCGGCGGCATAGCCGGTTTGTTTTGCTGCGGGGTCATCATCCTTATCATTTTATTGGTAATATTCTCGCGTGGTAAGGGCGGCCCGTCAGGCAGTGATCGGGGACGCTGGGGCGGAGGTGGAGGCGGTTCAGGCATTTTGCCGGCAATAATCGGCGGACTGATCGGCGCAGGCCTCTCGGGCGGCGGCTCGTCATCGAGCGGCGATGGCGGTTCATCCGGCGGATTCGGCGGATTCGGCGGCGGCGGCGATTTCGGCGGCGGCGGATCGGGAGGCAGTTGGTAGAAAAATGGTTCAAAGTTTAAGGTTCAAACTTAAAGAATGGTCTTATAGCCTGAAAATTCAGTTAATCTTTAACTTCGGACCTTCAACTTTGAACCTTGAACCTTGAACTAACCATGAGACATCAATTCGAAGCATTCATCGACGATCTAAAATCGACGCACCGAAAGAATCTGGCGTCTGTCATCCTCTACGGCTCGGCGGCGGCGGGTGATTTTGTCCCGGCGCAATCGGACTATAATATTCTCGTTGCACTCCATAAAATTGGCCCCGCAGATCTGCGAAACGCCCAGGCGTGCGTGCGTGAGTGGACGCGGCTGGGCCATTCCGTGCCGGTGTATTTTACGGTTTCGGAACTGCAAAATGCGGCGGATGTCTTTCCGATCGAGTTTCACCAGATGAGCATCGCCCGCAAGGTTCTCTTTGGCACGGATGTGCTTGCCGGTATGGATATTTCGGAGAAATTCCTGCGTCTGCAGGCTGAGTACGAACTGCGAAGCAAGCTGATCCATCTCCGGCGTCATTATATTACGGCATCCGCCTCTGTCGAAGGGCTAAAAAATCTGATGGCCGAGAGCCTTTCGAGCTTTGCGGCGCTGTTCCGTGCGGTGCTCGTCATTCACGGCCTAAAACCTCCGGCAACCAAACCGGAGATCGTCGCAATGACCGTCCAGCATTTGCGGATCGACGGCGCTCCATTTGAAAAAATCTTTCATATCCGTGAGAATAATGCCGCGGGAACGTTGGACGAGATTAGCGCAAATCGCCTGTTTGGCGAATACATGGAACAGATCGAAAAAGTTATTGATGCGGTCGACGCAATCGATAAATAAGTTGAGAGAAAAACTTTCAGGAGAAAAATATGAAAAGAGCAATCTTATTAACTGTGGTATTGATAGCGGCGTTTAGCCTCAGCGGCTGTAGCTACAATGACCTGACCGCCAAACAACAGCAGGTCAAAGGAAAATGGGCGAATGTTGAAAGCGCGATGCAGCGTCGTGCCGACCTGATCCCAAATCTCGTCGAGACCGCCAAGATGGCCGCTGTTCAAGAACAGGAAGTTTTCGGGCAAATCGCCGATGCCCGTTCCAAACTGTTGAATGCTCAACAGGCTCAGCCCGCCGGAGCAAACGGCGACAAAACGCCTGAACAGAAACAGGCCGTTATCGACGCAAATAGCTCGTTTGGCGGGACGATCGGGCGTTTGCTGAGTTTGCAGGAAAGTTACCCCCAACTGCGGTCAAGTGATGCTTTTATGAAGGTTCAGGACGAACTCTCCGGCACGGAAAACCGCATAAACACAGCTCGAATCGATTTTAATGAGGCCACGACTACCTATAACACAACCCGAAATTCATTCCCGGCGGTGATTACGGCGGGACTACTAGGCTTCAAAGAAGAGCCCTTTTTCCAGGCCGAACCCGGAGCTAAAACGGCACCGAGCGTCGGTGATTCGAATTCGCTAAGACGACCGACGACGCAGCCCGCTGCACCAGCTCCCGCTGCTCCGGCCCCTGCGAATAAATAGGTCAGAATCCGCGAGAACTGCACATTGAGCAGTGATCACAAGGCTTGCTCGGCTCGTACGTGCAAGCCTTTTCCTTTGTGTCAGCGTTAAATAGACTGTCAACGATTGCCTCGGCAATGGCAAAGCGGTCCTGAGAAGGATGAGCCGAGTGCGGAGCGAGGAGTGCGGAGTGCGGAGTTAAAGAAGCGGATTCCAGCTTGTCAAGACGCGCGTTCAGAACTTCGATGCTTTTCTGGATTGATGAGAGATCGCCCGCCTTGGATTCGGACGCGATCAATTTAGCAATCTTTTCGGCAAGCTCGGCTGCCTTTGCGTTCTCCATAGATAGTCATAGCCGCAAAAAACAGTAAATCCTCATTTTACCGTTTTTCCGCCTTTTCGCGGCAATTCTCTTCGGCGTTTCGAGGCTATTTCTTTTCGTCCGGATGCAGATCGACGTAATCAACCACGCCGACTATCGCCGAATCGATCGCGGCTCCCGGTCGACCGGTCGCGGCGGTTGATGCCGACCAGCCCTCCTGGACGACAACAACAATATCGCCTTCGCCGGAATTGACTGAATCGAGAGCAATACAGGTGTAATCCATATCCTCGCCCTCAGGAGTGATCTGGCGACACAGCATAATGCGCGTGCCTTCGTAACGCTGATTTTTCTGCGTTGCGACGACATTTCCGATGACTCTTGCCAAAAGCATTTCTTTTAATGGTCAATGGTGAGTGATGAATGATGAGTGAAGAATTTTCAGATCTGCCGTCCACCACTAACCATTCATTCCCCATTAAATACATGTGCATCCGAATCGATTATCCCGACGATCGTGCAGTCCGTGGGTGTGTCGTCGCGTTTGAACGGGAACGAAGCCTCTTTGCCTCTACACCAAAATACCAATTCGCCCTCTCCCGCTCCGACCGCATCGAGGGCGACCGTCGGTTTTCCTTTTGGCTTGAGATCCGCGTCTAGTGTCTGGACGATCAGAAACTTACGCCCCTCGAGCGTTTCATTTTTGATCGTCGCGACAACGGTGCCGATAACTCTGGCGATTTGCATTAGCGAATATATTAAACGGAAAAATCGATCTCGTCGATCACGCCGATTATTGCGGAATCGACAGGGCAATCTTTGTTGCCTTCGGCAAGGCGGGCAGACGAGCCGCTGACAACGATCACCTTTTCGTGAAAGCCGGCACCGACCGTGTCCACCGAAACAACATAGCCGCTCTGGTCAGTGCCATCGAGATTGATCGGCTTGACGATGAGCAGCTTTTTACCGTGGAGGCGTTCGTCTTTTTGGGTGGACACAACCGTGCCCAAGATGCGTGCGATTATCATTGTTTAGTAAATCGAGAATAGTAAATCGTAAATCGTCAAGAAAATTTCTTTCTATTTACGATTTACAATTTACGATTCACTATCTTTTAACGACCGGCAATGTCTCATCGACGCTCGAATGCGGACGCGGGATAACGTGGACGCTAACGAGTTCGCCAACGCGTCGGGCCGCAGCGGCTCCGGCGTCAGTTGCGGCTTTTACGGCTGCAACGTCACCACGGACGATTGCCGTGACAAATCCGGCGCCGATCTTTTCGTAGCCGATAAGCTGCACATTTGCAGCCTTGACCATCGCGTCGGCGGCTTCGATAGTCGCCACGAGGCCTTTGGTTTCAACCATTCCCAATGCTTCTTGCATCTAGTTTTGCTCCTGGTTCGTTTGTACGAATTTGCTAAAGTTCACCTAGTTTAACTCAATTTGGCCGCTTGGCTCAAAAGCTCGATCAATTCTTCGCGTGTAAACGAGATTTTCTTGCCGTTTGAGCCGCCTTTTGAAGGATAGCTGACATCCAGATCGCAGGAAATATTCGTTTCGTGAAGGTAGCCGCACGCCTGGCACCGGGCATTTTCTTTAAGAAAACCGGCTTTCTCTCGTATCTGTATCAGTTTTTCAATTGCATCGGCCGGTAGATCAATCGCACCGCCGAGCGTTTTTGCCAAAATCGCGATCTTCGCCGTGTGTTCGAGGGTTTCAAGCCGGTCGAACGCCTGCCATAGATTTTCGCCGTAGGCGACGGCGCCGTGATTCGCCATCAACAGTGCGTTGTGATGACGGACGAAAGGCTTCATTGCCTCAGTCAGTTCATCGGTTGACGGCGTGCCGTAAACAGTCAGCGGCACGCAGCCGAGCGTCAAGATCACTTCTGAAAGAATAGGTTTGTCGATCGCAAGTCCCGCTACCGCAAACGCCGTCCCATGCGGTGGATGTGCGTGGCAAACAGCCTTAATATCGGGACGCATCTTGTAGATCAGCAGATGCATCGCGAGTTCTGACGACGCGCGTTTGTCCGAAAGCGGTTTGCCGTCCATATCCGTCAGGGCGAGATCGTCCCCGGTCATACGGCCCTTACACGTCATCGTCGGCGTCGCCAGCACGGTATTTTCACTGAGCCGGATGCTGACATTGCCATCCGCGGCCACAACGTAGCTGCGTTCATACAGCAACTTGCCAATCTCGACGATCAGTTTTCGGGCGCTTTCTTCGTCCATAGATAAGGAAACCACAGATTAACACATCCGCTTGGGTTGCGTTAACCTGTGGCCTGAAACTGAATCAAATCTATCGCCGAATTCCAGGAGCTGCCGGACGACGCGGCGGATGCGGAGCATCAATCGGCATTAGAGAATCAACCTCTTCCCCGGTCTGCAAGTCGATACTCCGCTCGAACCGAGAATGACTGCTGTCATTTTTGAGCCGAAGATTCTCATTTCTTAGCTGCTCGTTCTCGATCTGCAACCGCTCAAACATCTGATGACGTTCCCAGCCGCGTCCATGAAAACGAAAACCAGGTGCGCCAACGCTTACAAAGAAACTCGCAATAAAAAGCCCCACGGCAAATGTCGCAAAAAACGGCAAAATTCTTTTAACCAACCCCTTACTACACATCATTTTTACCTCTTAAAACCTCAATGCTATTTACGGCTCTCTGCCGCATCCGGTTTCTCCGACCGTTGGATTTATTTTATACCTTCGTCGACAACCGGCAAAGTTAAATTTTCAAAAATCGTCAAACCATCGATAATTTGGTTGCCGAAGCCACGCGGCTCGTTGCCCTCGCGGCCAAATTCTATTACAATCCTCGTTTCAAGTGTGAAACAATGATCGCCTATCTTTCCGGCAAACTTCTTGAGAAACAGGCAAATACGGCCATCGTCGATGTCGGCGGCGTCGGATATGAGGTGTCGATACCGCTGTCGACTTTTTACGAATTGGGCGAGGTCGGCTCGGACGTATCGCTGCGTATTTACACGCATGTCCGCGAAGATGCGATCCAGCTTTTTGGTTTTAAGACCAATCGTGAACGCGAGCTTTATCTCCGTCTTCTGTCGGTTCAGGGCATCGGCGCCAAATCGGGCATCACTATGCTGTCGGGCATGAGCGCCGACGAAATAATAATGGCGATCCGCACGGACGATCTTGCGCGTCTTACGTCAATTCCGGGCGTGGGACGAAAAACCGCCGAGCGTCTTGTCATTGAGCTTCGCGACAAAGTCGGGGAACTTGCGACAGGCGGTGATCTGCCACTCGATGCGAGCCCATCGACGCGACCCGCAGACGCAGTGTTCGAAGACGCTCTTTCGGCTCTCGTCAATCTCGGCTACCAGCGAAACGCGGCCGAAAAAGCGGTCAAACAAGCGGCCCAAGAGGGTACGGAAATGTCCGTCCAAAAGCTGCTCCGCCGGGCATT
The DNA here is from genome assembly GCA_043739565.1 of Chloracidobacterium sp. Lineage (GTDB taxonomy): Bacteria > Acidobacteriota > Blastocatellia > Pyrinomonadales > Pyrinomonadaceae > OLB17. Next base: position 2,173 of record JAYUDV010000268.1, on the reverse strand, counting down.
GCAGGTGCTCGCCAAATAAAGCCCTCGAATGCTCGATCTTGCAATACAAATTCGCGGCGAATTCGCCAAACTCGACCGCCGCACCATTTTTGCGCTCGTCTACGCAGCCATCGGGCTGACATGCATCACATATTTCAAAAATCCCGATTACCTAGCGCTGATACTTGGCAACACGAGATTCTCGGCCATCGGCGAGGCCGCCACGCATCCGGTTAATAACAATCTCTACGGCCTGATCTGGTGGGTTTTCGTGTCGGTGACGTTTTATTTTGTGCTGCCGGCATTGTTTGTAAAGTTTGTGCAAAAAAGGCCGTTGAGCGAGATCGGATTGGCGTTTAAGATGGAAACGGGCTTTCTACGGCTGCTCTTGCAATGTGTCGCCATTATGCTGCCGCTCGTTTACCTGTTGTCGATGACGGCCGGTTTTGCGGCCAAATATCCATTCCTTAAGGTGTACAACGGCGATCCGTATTTCGGTACAACGCTACTAATCTGGGAACTGGTCTATTTCTTTCAGTTTTTCGGCCTCGAATTTTTCTTTCGCGGCTTTTTGCTCCACAGCCTCAAACCGTCGCTCGGTGCGTATTCGATACTGGTAATGACCGTACCGTACACAATGATCCATTTTCAAAAGCCGATGCCCGAGACGTTTGCCGCCATTTTCGCGGGCATTTTCCTCGGCTGGATCAGTTACAAATACGGCACGATCTGGCTCGGCCTCGTGCTGCATTGCACGGTGGCATTTTCGATGGATATTTTGGCTTTATACAATAAGGGGCTATTATTCTGATAGAAATATTTAACGCAAAGACGCAAAGGAGCAAGGTCGCAAAGCATTTAAAGGTTCCAGAAAAACAATCGAGCGGATTCGAAAAGACTCCGGCTAAAAACCTTTGCGGCTTTGCATCTTGGCGACTTTGCGTTAAAAAATTATGCCGATTGCCGAAGCAATAAATATAAGAAACGAGGCGTTGCCGGACGACGAGGCTCAGCTCGACGCCACCCTGCGCCCGACGCAGTTTTCGGATTATATCGGTCAGACGAAGGTCAAGGAAAACCTGCGCGTCTTTATGAAGGCCGCTCTCAAGCGCCGCGAGGCTCTCGATCACATTCTACTGACCGGCCCGCCCGGCGTCGGCAAGACCACGCTTTCTAACATCGTCGCCAATGAGATGGGTGCCGCGCTCAAATCCACCGCCGGCCCGATCATTGAAAAGGCGGGCGACCTCGCCGCGATCCTGACAAATCTCGAGGAAGGCGATGTGCTCTTCATTGATGAGATCCACCGCCTCAACCCGGCGATTGAGGAGATTCTCTACCCGGCGATGGAGGATTACAACCTCGACATTATGATCGGCCAGGGCACGGCCGCTAGGTCGATAAAACTCGAACTGCCCAAATTCACGCTTATCGCCGCTACAACGCGTCCCGGCTTGCTCACCGCTCCGCTGCGCGGGCGTTTTGGCATTATTTTTAATCTCGATTTTTACAACGTCGACGATCTGCAGACGATATGCAAGCGTTCGGCCAACATCCTTAATGTCGAGATCGACGAGCAGGGATCGCACGAGATCGCAAAACGAGGGCGCGGAACGCCGCGTATCGTCAATCGCCTGCTCCGCCGCGTCCGTGATTTTGCCCAGGTCGATCACGAGGGCCGCATCAATGAGCACGTCGCCTGTGACGCGCTTGACCGGATGGAAGTCGACAGCTTTGGCCTCGACGATATGGACGCCAAGCTGCTAAAGACGATCATCGTAAAATTCGACGGCGGCCCGGTCGGTCTCGGCACGATTTCAGCCGCGATCCACGAAGAAAAAGACTCGATCGAAGAGATCATCGAGCCGTATCTATTGCAGATCGGCTTCCTAAACCGCACACCCCGCGGCCGCATGGCCACACGCCTCGCCTACCAGCATTTCGGATTGGAAAAATTAATGCGGATCAGCGATCAACCTTCGCTGTTGGGATAATTCGGACGCCGCCAATTCATGTCAGAACCGGGAACGGTAGCGACCAGGTTCGTGAAATGCTGCTTTTCCAAGGCGGCTTCAGCCGTCTTTCCGCGCTTCGCGGCGCATAGCCACGTCGTTTAGAGTCCGTGTCAAAACTACGGCTGAGGGACGGTTTACCGTGGGCCGACGGGTCGATCTTGCAAACTGACTGCGGTTTT
>JAYUDV010000267.1:0-1300 GCA_043739565.1 Chloracidobacterium sp. | reverse complement strand
CGGGTGTGTTCCGATCCGTAAGACGAATCTTGCGGCAGAGTTCGGCGCCCGTCATTTCTAACAGCGAATATTCCAGGACAAATACGTCAAATGAAGAGAGCTGGATTAGATCCTGGGCCTCGGTCGTGCCCGAAATACACGTCACCTCAAAATCTCTCTCATCCTTAAAAAATGACGCCTTGATCCATTCACAAGTTTCGACGTCATTATCAACGTATAAGATCTTCGCTGGCAATAATTCAACCATCGTTACACCACCATTAGAAAAAATCGGATTCGATCTCGACATCATGATTATGAAAAATCTATGGAAATTTTTCTGTACGGTAGCGAACAGAGCGGACGGTAAAATTAAACTAAAGTTTGACTAGCGGGCAATTGACGGCGTCCGAGAGAATTTTTATGGCAAAAGATGTAATTGACGTTGGCGGCAAAGAGGTTATCGTCAGAGAAGACACGGCAAAGGCTTACCGGGGGGTGAATTGGGCCGCAACCGTTGCCATAGTCTGTCTGGCCATAATTGTGCTTGTAACCATTGGTTTCTTTGTCAGTGCTTCGCGCGACGGAAAATTGGTTAGTCCGGTCGACTCGACGAATTCGAGCGGCCGATAACTTATTTGGTTCCCAGGGTTTTAATGACGACGATTTTATAAAGGAAAAAAATATGCTTTGGACAATAATCTTAATACTTCTGATCTTGTGGGCTCTTGGCGGCGTGTCTTTAGGCTTCGGTGCCGGCGGCGGTTTGATCCATCTATTAATAGTTGTCGCGGTTATCGTGTTGATTCTTCAACTGGTACGTGGGCGGCGAGCTTGACGGCAGCGTCGAATTAGGCATTTAAAAATCGAACGCGGGTTGCTCATCACATACAACCCGCGTTCGATTTTTTTTGGGAAGCGAAACGATATTCGCCTAGTTTAAGAATTGAAAACAACGCTTCCCGGTCGGAATGCTAACCTGTCTGATTGCATTTCGATACCTATGACAATACAGGTCTCCAGTGTACCTGAATGTGCGCCAGCGTACATTTGGACGATATTATTTATAGACAACCGAAATTTCTATTGATGTCTGAATCTGACGGATTTTGCGGATTTTAGATAATGATCGTGTTCGTCCAACATTCAGCACACCTACCTCCGTTGGACTACCGACCGGTTGAATGACATCCCTGACCAAATCAAAATCCAGTACCAAAGATTAATAGGGTTCTTTGAAAAACCAACTTTCAAATTCCTGAACCGACTACGACCTCAAATTTAGATAATCGGCGTCGGGATTTGGTGATAATTTTGTTGA
>JAYUDV010000266.1:0-9616 GCA_043739565.1 Chloracidobacterium sp. | reverse complement strand
TTTCCTCGAGCGGCTGCAGTCCGCTTGTCCCGATCCACTCGCCGGTATCCTTAAGCTCCATCGCACATACGCCGAAGTCGAATTCATCGTAACAATCGATATAAAATTGGAGCCTCGCGGTGAGAGATTCCAGGTTTTGCTTTTCGGGCCCGCCCAGATAGCGGTTAACAGCTTCGGGTGAACGCATTCCGATCAGCCATGTCAGGTTATCCGGCGTGAGTTTTTTGAAAATTATTCGATCGGATTCGAGCATTTTTAACTATGGTGAAAGCCTCGAGATCGTCCAGGCGTCACCGTTTAGCGTGTAACAAATTCGGTCGTGCAGACGGCTTTGACGGCCCTGCCAAAACTCAAACCGGCTAGGCATTATACGAAAACCGCCCCAGAACGGCGGACATGGTATTTCTTGTCCCTTAAATCGTTCACGCGTCGCATCGACTCGTTCCTCAAGCTCTTCTCGATTAGCAAGCACTTTGCTTTGCTCCGACGCCCAAGCGCCAATGCGGCTTTCAAAGGGACGCGAAGCGAAATAAACTTCGGACTGTTCGCTCGACGTTCTCGTGGCGGTTCCGTTTACTGCAATCTGGCGTTCGAGATCGGGCCAAAAGAAATGCAGCGAGATATTCGGGTTTGCGCTTAAATCAATAGCCTTTTTGCTATCGTAATTTGTAAAGAAAACAAAGCCATTTGCGTCAAAACCCTTTAGCAAGACGACACGAGACGAAGGTCGTCCATCCAAGCCGACCGTTGCAACGGTCATCGCCGTCGGCTCAATCACTCTTGAATTCAGGGCCTCGTTCATCCACGCCGAAAACTGCCCAAACGGATCGCGATCTATCGTCGATTCGGAGAGTTCCTTTAACGAATAATCGCGTCTCAGATCAGCTAAACTCGTGCTTTCCATTTTATTGCAGAGGGTTCCGACCTAGATCAAGTGGATCAACAGGCCGTCTTTCAGCTTTGGCTCAAACCAGGTCGATTTTGGCGGCATGATCTCGCTCATGTCTGCGACGGCAAAGAGATCTTCCATCGTCGTCGGAAACAAAGAGAAAGCGACCTTTGCTTCGCCCTCATCAACCATTCGTTCCAGTTCGATAGTTCCGCGTGCCCCGCCGACAAAGGCAATGCGGTCGTCGGTTCGCGGGTCGCCGACGCCCAGAACGGGCGCGAGCAGAAAGCTCTGTAAAATGCTTACATCGAGGCTCTCGATCGGGTCGGGTTGGCATATATTCTGCACGTTAAATCGAAGCTTGTGCCAATGTCCGGCAATGTACATACAAAACTCGCCGCGATTCGCCGGGGCCTTGTGATCCGTATCGACCAAAATAAAACTATCGCGGATCTTTTCAAAAAAATCCTCGTTCAAAAGGCCGTTTAGATCTTTTACGACGCGATTATAAGGCAAGATACGGAGATCCTCGGCGGGGAAGATACCGGCGACCACAAAGTTATATTCTTCCTGTCCGGTGTGGTCTGGATTTGCCGCACGCCTTGCGTCGCGGGCGAGCATAGCGCTCTCGGCACGATGGTGGCCATCAGCGATATAGATCGCGGGCAGCTTGGCAAATGCTGCAACCCACGGTGCAATGTCAGTGATTCGCCAAACCGTTTGCCCGACGCTTTGAGGACAGTCAAAGCGATATATCGGTTGGCGTTTTACAGCATCTGCGATCAAGTCGCGGATGTCGTCGGTGTTGCGAAAAGCGAGAAATATCAGCCCCGTTTGCGCCCCGACCGCGAGCATGTGTCCGGTCCGGTCCGCGACCTTGTCCGGTCTCACCTTTTCGTGTTTTTTAATAACCCCCGAATCATAATCATCAAGCGAACAACAGGCCACGACGCCCGTCTGTGTGTGGTCACCGGCGGCAAGTTGATAGACGTAAACGGCCGGCTCAGGATCCTGTACCAAAATGCCATCCCTGATAAATTGCTCCAGATTTTGCCGTGCCCGTTCGAAAATGGCTGCCGTCGTCGGATCCGATCCTTCCAAAAATTCACCTTCGGGCCGGGTCACGCGCAAAAAGCTTAACGGATTTTGCCCGATCATCTCTCGCACCTCCGACTCGTAAACGACGTCGTACGGAACACATGACACCTGCTGTGCCTTGTCCGCGGGTGGCCGCAATGCTCTGAACGGCTCAATAATCGCCAATTTTTACTCCTGTACTAACTAATTGACCGGCGGTTTGCCGTCGTTTATTAGATCATCGAACTTTCGATTTTGTTCGTCCTCGACAGACTTTATCTGTTGGTCCACATAGCCCTGTTTATCGATCTTCCACACGCCGTCTTCGCGAACGAATGGCACAGTTTCCCACGAACCATAAGAATTTTTCACCTGCAATGTCGCTTTGTCGCCATCGATCTTTTCGTTGCGGTATTCGACCGATTTCTGGTTTTCGCTGAATAATGTTTCGCGTTTTACGATGTCATCGACCGTCAAGCCCTGAGCCTTTGCCTCTTTCTCGTGCATCTTTATCGTGGCGTTCGAAAGCAGCAGCTTCATTGTCGTCGTGTCTTTTTTCTTTATCGCCTTAGCATACGTCTGAAACGTTTCCATCGGCGTCGCCGCCTTTTGCTCGCCGCACGCCGAAAAAAATATACTGACTGAAAATATGATAATTGTTGACCAAATACGCATTTTACGGATACCTTTGAAGCATGTTTTCAAAAACATTAAGTATAGCGTAAAACCAGCGGTCAGAACCACCTGCGTCAGCGGGTGGCCGAAAGATTCGGTACGGAGAAAGATCAGGAAGACAAAAAACCATGAACCGCAAAATCCTCAGTGAAAAGGAATTATCCGACGCGCTCGCCACGCTCGATGGCTGGGCTGCTGATGGCACGGTGCTCAAAAACAGCTACAAATTTGAAAACTTCGCCCGCGCCCTTGAGTTTGTAAACAAAGTCGGAGCCCTCGCCGAGGCCGCCGACCATCATCCCGACATAACCTTCGGCTGGGGCTACGCCGAGCTTGTCCTGACCACCCACGACCGAGGCGGCATTACCGATGTCGATATAGCGCTCGCTGGCCACATCGATCAATTCTCTAATTAGCCAGTCGATCATGAATAGGATTTCTCAGTTATCCACTATCCACTATCCACTTTCCACTGGCATCAGGCACACAAAAACGGACCGCGATTTTCTCAAAAACGCCATATCACACCATATGCGTCCATACCCACCATCTTCGCCATCTAACACGTCATTTGCGCAATCCAATGCCCGTACTTCCCTCTCCCAATAGGCCTTCAGTGATCAATGCATCAATTTGTTGCTCGATAACCAGTTGTAGGCTGGGTCCGGTTCGATTAAAACCGAAAAGCGAACGTACCTCATTCACCAGATCTTGCTTTCCAAATTTATGCTCTGTGGCTAAAACTACTAAGACGGCACCTCGAATTTCATCCGTAGCGATTCGCTCGGCTGGAATGCCAGTGCCATTTCGACATCGAGTCTTGACCTCACGATCCCGAATAAATACAAAATCATCCTTGATTTCAACTAACGGAATTGAAAGCATTGTTCGTTCTATGCGCGCCGAAATCTGGCTTCCGGCTTTTTGTCCCCACGCCGATGCAACTCGGGAAAACAAGTCCTTCTTATGAATCGGCGCTTCCAGATTTAGGATACTAATAATGGCGCCTGCCACTTCTTGAGCGCTCGCATAAAGAAACCATCCATAAGTCTTCGGCATTTCTATTGAGGCAATCTCGTACTGTTCAATTTTCGGACGAACGTAGGGCGCCTGCTCTTGTCTAGTCTGAGCCTCCTCCTCGTTAAGTGTCGTATCATTTCGCTCTAGCCGGTTAGTAAGCTCTCCTTCCTGATCGGGAAAGAGAAGATCTCGTGCTACATCTTCCCGAACTGCCTGTCGGGCCTTGGCGCGGGATTGTTCAATACGACCTATAATCTTTTCGATTTGTCCTTCTCGATCCTTGAACCAGTCCGTTGACCATATACGGTGTATTTCCCAACCCCGACGTTCAAGAACTTGTTGTCTTAATCGGTCTCGATCACGCGCAGTTTCCGACGAATGATAGGACACACCATCGCATTCAATGCCACAAATAAATTGTTTCGTTATCTCGTTATCGTAAACACCAAAATCGATTTTATAACCCGAGACCCCGACTTGAGGTTGGAGGGAGATTCCCCGGCGGGTCAACTCTAAAAGGACCTCTCGTTCAAATGGAGATTCAGTGTCACTTACGGATGAGATAATCGGACTATCTAATAGTCGGTGTTCGGCATATCTTAAGAAATCACGCAACAATCTCGCTCCTTTCGAGGTAGTATCCTCAACGTGAATATCAGACGATTTTATTGATGAAAAAACTCGCATGAGCCTTCGAGCACGGGTCGTTAACACGTTCATCCTGCGCCAACCGTTCTCATTGTTGATCGGCCCAAAATTGTAACGAAGTTTTCCGTCACGAGACTTTGCATATGTGACACTCAGGAATATCACATCCCGCTCATCCCCTTGAATGTTTTCCAAATTCTTCACAAAAAAGGGTTCTCGTGTGGTTCGATCAAAGAAAGGCTCCAGGCTTAAGTCTTCCCGTCGACGTAATTCCAGCTCATCTTGAATCGCGATTTGTTGACGAAGGTTAAAAGTTCCGACTCCTAACGTGACTTCGGGACTTCGTTTTGCGTGCTCGACCACTGCATCCGCTACTTTTCTTGCCTCAATCTGATTCAGTCCCTTTCCTTCGTATATGCCATCTTCAACAAACTGGAACTGCAAGCCGGAGTCGTAAGCTTCGGTTTCATTACTTGGGAATGTATATAGATCGGCGTCATAGAAATAAACGTTTGAGAAGGTAATTAAGGACTCATGTGAGCTACGATAATGCCACTTCAGTCGGCTACTTGGAACACCACTACTTTGCACCTCTTCCAAAATGCTCTCTGAATCTTGGAATATAGGTTGACCGTCTTCATCCTTTTCATAATTTACCTGTCCACTTGCGACCGCGAAGAAATTCGTGGGCGGAAGTTGCTTGGGATCACCCACAACAACAAGTTGCTTTCCGCGGATTATTGCTCCGACTGCGTCTTCAGTTGGTAATTGAGAGGCTTCGTCGAACAAGATGAGGTCGAACTGAGCTTTTTGTGCATCAAGCAACTGAGCAACTGTTTGAGGACTCATCATAAAGCACGGCTTAATTGTGCGTATGATGTCGAGGCAGTTTTTCATCAATAGCCTAAGAGGCATTATCTTACGCTGCTTGTTTAGCTCACGACGCAGTGTAAGCATCTGCTGCTTAATTAAATCAACCTGTAAGCTCTGTTGCAGAGCGTCTCGCATTTTTCCAACGAGATTTGAGCGATTCTGACGTAGAAGTCGCTCATCGAGTTCTTGAAATTCTTTAATTCTCTGTTCATGATTTACCGAACTAAAATCTCTTAACTCTGGCCGTTCTTCTACAACTGACGATAACCATTTCTGGTAAAATGCCCGCCGAAATGAGTTAGACAATTCGGACATCGGAATTGTTTCATCCCACACCCAATTAAGAATCTCTTTCGCAAAACCGTTCGCAATTTTCTGTCTAACCAATTCGAATGACGCCCATCGAGGGGCCAAAGCAAGATTGCTAATAATAGCTGCTAGGCGTGAAGAGATATTCACAAGCTCTCGATCGGTAAGGTAGCCGTCTGCCCAACCAACTAAATCGGAAAACTTTTTCAGGGATTCATTAAGATCAACAGTTTTTTGCCTTAGTGTCTGAATAAACGTAAGGTCAGGCGCGCTTATGGTGGCAGTCGCAATTGCCTGCTCCTTCAAACCCTGACTAATATACAATTGACGAAACTCCAAAACCCACGCAACGTAATGCTCAAGTGCTGTCCAATCAGACGATTCCCCTTTCCAAATATCACCAAAAAGAACAGTGCCAAGTTGTTTCTGTGAAATTAATATTTCACGGGATCGTAGGTAGTCCGAAACAAATTTCATTTCCTCTGCCTGTTCAGCGATTGAGACTTGGTAAGACGGCAGTCGCAGGGCAATCCATCGCTTACGAATCGTCCGGTAGCGACTGGCTAAAAAAGCCAGAAAGCTAAAATTGCTGGCCAATTTCATTTCGACATATTCGATTTCCTCGCTCGGGTCGCGATCAAAAATCTCTTGCGAAAAGCTCTTCTCTATTCGCTTTCGTAGGTTGTACGTCTTTCGACCGGTGTCAATCAGTTCCGATGCTTCCGGAGGTGGATTATTCCACGCTTCACTCACGAGGACTGCAAACGGAGCTCCTGGGGAGCGAGCAATAGTTGCTGCGACTGCACTTGCCGTTTCAATATCAGCGAGTTTTTTAAGATGAGGCAGTCCCAGAACACTTTCAAGTTTCTCAGCCTCGATTAATAACTCATCAATTTTTGACAGAATTGCTCTTCCTGTTTCTTCAATCTCATCTAGGACGAACTGGGAATAAAATGTTTTGGTCGTCTCACTCCAAGGATGATCCTGGGGCGAACCAATAAATTCCGCGGACACCGTTAAATCATCGATTTCTCTAAGAACATCGGCCAAATCAACCGGCGAAACATTTGAGATATCAGCATGTAAGAGTATTTTGGGTGAGTTTAGCACCTTGTTAAATTCACCGTAGATCCTAAAGGGTGAGACTTCCAGAGATCCATAAGGCTGATGAACCGCCGCTACATGGTTAGTCAGTTGAGTACGCACCTCTGCCAATCTTTGGGTTCCACTTTCATTTGGAGACATTCGAAGCAAAGATGCTTCTAGCGAATTCCTTAATTCCTGCATAACACTTCGTTTGTTCGCTTTGGTTGAATGTAGTTCTAAGCAGAACTCTCCTAATCCAACTTCACAAAGGCGGCGATGTACAACGTCCAAGGCGGCCATTTTTTCAGCTACAAATAGAACCGTCTTACCCGTCGAAAGGGCTTGCGCAATTAGGTTCGTTATGGTTTGAGATTTACCTGTGCCCGGAGGTCCCTCAAGAACAAGGTCGTAATTTTGCGAGACCGTCGCGATTGCTCGTAATTGGCTTGAGTCAGCATCTACGACCTGAATACAATTTTCGGGGGCAAAATGTTTGTCTAACTCAATATCCCGGATGCCATCGGGTAAACCTATAAAAGTGTCACCTTCTTTGTTAATAATTTGTTGGAAAATCCGATTAGCGCCCACAGATTCAACGTTTTTTTCCAAATCCTTGTACATCACAAGCTTCTGAAAGGAAAACAAACCAAGATATATTTCATTTATTACCTTCCAAGTTTTTTGATTTCCGACACTTTGGGTTGTTTGTTCGAAGAAATCCTGTAGATCGTAATCATCTGGGATTGCGGAAGAGTCAGGTAATTCTGGGAGAGAAATGAGATAATTCTGCTGCAAATACTCGACTAACGATGGATTTACTATTACTTCTTCCTCGGTCACCTTTACCCGAAAAAGTTCTTTAGCAGAGACGCGCTCCAGTTCTACAGGAACTAAAATCAATGGCGCTTTGAATACCAGCTCGGAATCTTTGCTTTCCACATAATGCAACATGCCAAGAGCAAGATAGAGAGCATTAATACCTTGTTCTTCAATAATTGAACGGGCTTGGTCATCTATGCGACGCAGGGATTTATCAAGCGTTTCCGAGGACACATTAGTTTGCAAGATATCGTCAGTATAGTTACTCGGCAAAGAATCGGTTTCATACGACTCAAAAAGCACCTCTTGTGCCGGCGATTCCATGTTCTCGTCGATCTCTTCAAAAAGCGTTCCCGTTTCGTCATCGTTATCTTCATTTACAGTTTCAGGTTTACTCGTTGGCCCAAACTTAAGTGACTTCTTCTGCAAGCAGAGCAGCCTAAAAATCTCCGCTGGTAGTTCATCAACGATCATGACCGTCGAGACTTTATTTACTTTGAAATTCAGTGCTCGGTTACGCTTGGTAAGATCAAGCAACTTGTTCTTCCAAATATTTACAGTCGTTAAGATTCTTTCGCTTTGTGTAACTGAACTCACGGCGGTCTACTCCTTACTTATGGGAAACGAGTCTCTATCTAAACTTAAATCGAGTAGTATCAAAATACGTGTTGAGTCAGGAAAAATCAATAGTGGGTGCGCATTTCGATGCTCATTCCCTTTGCACTAATGCATTCCCTCGACCCATCAATCGCACTACTAAACCGGGCCTTCGGACTGTTAAATTGGATTCGAACGCGTGATTTTTGCCAACCACCTGTAATTTCGATAAAATCACACTTTTAGTTAGACCGCCCATTTTAACACAGAGGATTATAGAGAGATCATGACAAACGTTCCTATTACAGTTGCACACGGAGACGGCATCGGGCCGGAGATCATGGACGCGACGCTGCATATTTTGAAGGCGGCTCGTGCGCGGATTGAGATTGAGACGATCGAGATCGGCGAAAAGGTTTATTTATCGGGCAATTCGGCGGGTATCGCTCCGGAATCGTGGGAAAGCCTGCGCCGCACGAAAGTTTTTCTCAAAGCTCCGATCACCACACCGCAGGGCGGGGGTTACAGCTCGCTGAATGTGGCTGTACGCAAGACGCTTGGGCTGTATGCCAATGTGCGTCCGTGCGTGTCGTATCATCCGTTCGTTTCGACCAAGCATCCGGTGATGGATGTCGTAATTGTCCGCGAAAACGAAGAGGATACCTACGCTGGCATCGAGTATCGCCAGACCCAACAGGTCGAGGAATGTTTGAAGCTGATCTCGCGTCCCGGCTCGGAAAAGATTGTCCGCTACGCCTTTGAATACGCGAAGAAATTTGGCCGTAAAAAGGTGACGTGCTTTATCAAGGACAACATCATGAAGCGGACCGACGGCCTGTTTCACCGCGTTTTTGACGAGATTGCACCGGAATATCCTGGTATCGAGGCCGATCACTGGATCGTTGACATCGGCGCCGCCAAACTGGCCGACACGCCCGAGAATTTTGACGTGATCGTCATGCCAAACCTCTACGGCGATGTGCTTTCTGATGTAGCTGCGCAGATCGCGGGATCGGTCGGCCTCGCCGGTTCGTCAAATATCGGCGAAAAGGTCGCTATGTTTGAGGCGATCCACGGCTCGGCCCCGCGTCGTGCCGGGCAGAACCTTGCAAATCCATCGGGTCTCTTTTTAGGAGCGATTTTGATGCTTGTACATATCAATCAGCCCGACGTGGCGGAACTCGCACAGAATGCATGGCTGCGCACCATAGAGGATGGCGTGCATACCTACGATATGTTTAAGGACGGCGTCTCGAAGGAAAAGATCGGCACGAGGGAATTTGCCAACGCCGTTGTAGCCCGCATCGGTCAAAAACCCGAAACGCTCAAGGCCGTAACATATGCAGCGAACGTCGTCGAGACCGACCCGAAACCGATATTCTCAACACCGACGCCGCAAAAGAAAGACCTTGTCGGTGTGGACATTTTTCTCGATTGGTGGAAAGGCTCGTTTTACGGTGTCGCCGACGAGCTCGGTGCCGCGGTCGAACATTTGAGCGGCAACGGCCTGAAATTACAGGCCATTTCAAATCGCGGTGTCAAAGTTTACCCCGGCGGCCAGCCTGACACTTTCACCGTTGACCACTGGCGTTGCCGCTTTGTAGCCGAAACGGGCGAAGGCAA
>JAYUDV010000265.1:0-1313 GCA_043739565.1 Chloracidobacterium sp. | reverse complement strand
CGAGACGCGGTTTCACGCCCGATTCGTGCAAGGTTTGAAAGATGAAAATAAGCGGAAGATAGACCTCGGTGATCGCTTCGTAAAGCCAGTCTTCCTCGAGAAATTCGGGATATTCAGGATGCCTGACAAAAGGCAGGTGAGCGTGGAGGATGAGGCTGAAATAACCAGTTGGCATAAATGCAGTTGTCAGTTGTCGGCGGTCAGTTGTCAGTGGCTACTCGAAGAATCGCATAACTCCTGACAACCGACAACTGGCTACTGACAACTAGCGAAGCGAATGCGAGCTCACAGGTGCGTATTTTGCCGACGACACGGTGCGTGTCTTGAGCGTTCGCGGAAAATTCACGAGGCTTGCGCCGTAGACGGCGGCTCCGATCTGTTCCTCAGAAAACTCGGTTTCGTCGATGTCGAAATATTCGGTCAGTGTGCTCATCGCACGGCCTGCTTCGAGCTTATCGGCATTCGCCTGCAATATCGCGAACAAGGCCGGGCTGGTCCTAAAGCGAAGATCCTCGAGCGTCGCTCTGGACGCGAGCGCGAGCATCACGTAGCGAATGTCTTCGGCGGCGATGCCGCCCAGATCGTGATCGCCGCCCAAAAAGCTTGAAAATGCTATCTGTGAAGTATTTTCAGCGGCCGCGTGGTCGTCACCGGCCATCGCAACGTCAAAAGCATCACGCGAAAATCCAGCGACATCTAGCACCTCGGCAAACTTGTTTGCTGAGACACGCCAATCCGAATCTGAGGCAATGTTCGGCGACGGACTGCGGCGCGGCGTCTCGACAATGTTTGAATAAATGACACGAAAATACGGACGATTTGGTGCGTAAAAGCCGATCTCGGCCTGATATTCGCCGTCCGGCTCGACGTCAAACCACCAGTTGCCCTCGGCGTCGGCCGGATGAATTTCTTCGTGGGCTCGGCGCAAGTTTGTGAGCTTTACGACGAGCGTGTAGCTGCCCGTGTCTTGCCCGAATGTTTGCTTGAGCAGATGGTACGGATTTTCCTTTACCGACCAATAAAAATAGAGCCGCGTCGGCGTCTGCATCTGCAAACGGGCGCGATTTTCACGTTCGAGGGTCGGCAAAACCGGCTCGGCCAGTGCTTTGAAAACCGGCGAAAGCTGGGCTAATGGCTCGGTGGCGGCGATCTCGGCCGTTACGTCGAGCGTGGCTTTCTTAGCGGTCTTTTTGACAGTTTTTTTTGCTGGCGATGTCGCGACGGCGGCGGCTTTGTCTTTTAGAATGATTTCCTTCGCCGCTTTCTTAACCTTTTTGACGGCCTTAACGGCGGGCCTTTTGACGGGCTTTGCC
>JAYUDV010000264.1:0-1313 GCA_043739565.1 Chloracidobacterium sp. | reverse complement strand
TGCCAAAGCTGATGTGCATGACGCGGCTCGATACCATTCCGCTCGACAAACCTGTCACGATCGAGCCGATGCGTGCATTCGCGCCGGTCAAAGACCTTGTCACGGACGTTTCGTGGAATTACGAGGTCAAAAAACGTATCAAAAAATTTAAGCCGCGTGCGCCCGACGCCGAAGATGGCACATGGCGGATGCAGCAAGAGGACATCGACCGCGTCCAGGAATTTCGCAAGTGTATCGAGTGTTTTCTGTGCCAGGATGTCTGTCATGTGCTTCGCGACCACGCGAAACACGAGGAATTTATCGGCCCCCGGTTCCTTGTCTACACCGCCGCGCTCGAAATGCATCCGCTCGACACCGAGAATCGTACTGAGGATCTCAAAGACCTATTTGGCATCGGCTATTGCAACATCACGAAATGCTGCACAAAGGTCTGCCCCGAAAATATAACTATTACGGATAATGCGATCATCCCGCTAAAGGAACGAGTGGTAGATGAGCATTACGATCCGTTGAAAAAGCTTGTGAAGTTGTTTAGGAAAAAATGAAATATTCCGACGCCGATTGGATCGAGAAAAGAAAGAAAGGCCTCGGAAGATATCTGTTTTTCGATGGAATTTTGATAATGGGCGGGCCGTTTGCGGTGGTTATGCAGGTCGTCGGCTATTTCTTTTTACGCGACGATGGGCAAAGCGTGGGTGAGTATTTCAGCTCGTCACGAATGTGGATCACATTCTTTTTTCATGCAACTTTATTTGGCCTTACAATGGGATTAATAAACTGGTTCGGAAACGAAAAGGTGTTCAAAGCGAGAACTAAGGTATCGCCGATTCCGGAAGAAGATTCAATCGAACAGGATGATTAGACTTTTATGTTCGAACTAAAACCATTACACGTTGAAGCCATTCCGGCAGCATTGGAAAAGGCCAACCGCTACCGCCTGCTCAACGAGCCCGGTGCGGCCGAAAGCATCTATCTCGACATACTCGCCATTGATCCTGAAAATCAGGAAGCGCTCATAAACATAGTCCTTGCAATGAGCGACCGTTTTGGAAAAGATTACGCCGTCGGCGATGCACGTGTCACAGAATTCCTGATGCGGATCCGCGGCGATTACGAGAGGACCTATTACTCCGGAATAATGTATGAACGCCGAGCGAAGGCGATACTGGCGAAAAATGGAGTTGGCGCATTTGAGCTTTTCCGGCAGGCGATGAATTGTTTTGAGACCGCCGAGGCGATGCGGCCCGTGGGCAATGACGACGCGATTCTCCGATGGAATGGCTGCACCCGCATTATCGCGCGAAACAACCTCG
>JAYUDV010000263.1:0-1313 GCA_043739565.1 Chloracidobacterium sp. | reverse complement strand
AATCCATGCGGCCCGAGTTGATTTCACGGAGGCCAAAATAAAAAAGTACGATTATCGCCATTGTACCTAACAATTCGATCGTTGGCGGCGAAGTGGCGGCAATTCGAGCCGAACGCAGATTGGCTTTAGCGATGACCTTTGCAACGGCCGAGAATCGTTTTTTCTCCCGGCCCTCCGCTGTGTAAGCCTTTACGATAGTTTGATTTGCTAGTGTTTCCTGGGCGGTGTCGTTAAGATCCTTATTGCCTTTAAGCGATTCGTCAGCGAGTTTGCGAAGCCGGCTGCTAAAGCCGACTGTCATAAACCCGATTATCGGTGCAATGATCAAGGATCCGAGCGTAAGCCGCCAGTTGAAATATGCCGCGGCGCTGACGAAAAATACGAGCATGAAGGATTCTCGCAAAACATCGCGTAAATTCGACGAAACGGCCAGCTCGATAGCGGAGCAACTTATGACAAGCCGCGATACGAGGAAATTGGTCCGGTGTTTTTCAAAGAACGTCGACGATTGTTTTAGTAGATGATCGTAGAGTTCGTTTCGCAGTTCAAAAACTGCGGATTGTCCTATCCTGGCCATCAGATACGATGAAAAATACTCGGCGATTCCTTTCAATGCCGTAAATCCGACGAGGAGCCCCGAGATAACCATCCAGGCTCGGAACCAATCGTCTCTCGGAATCAAACTGCTTAGATCGAAAAGTGTTTTTGACTTCGCACCGGCAACAGGCAGGAATTGATTAAAGATCGGAACAAGCAACGCCATGGTGGCCGTCTCAAAAAGCGCACCGAGAAACATCGCGATTACGGCAAACAGAAAGACCAGCCAGTACGGCCGGACATAATTCAGAAGTCTTTTGAAATCGTTCATTCGGGGCGCTAAAGATTTGAATATACTTTACTTTCGCGTTGACTGTCCAAAAGCGTTCATTTGCAACTCCTAAAAGATCTATGGCATCTTTTTTACAACGATTCCATTTATCGGGAGAGAACATAATGAAAAATTCAATTGCGGTTAAAGCACTTTTTCTTGGGTTAATAGCGTCTTCACTTTTCATTTCCGTTCTTGGACAAGTCGACATAGCTCGAAAAACTATCGCGATCACATATCCGTTGGACGAACTTGTAATGGTTCAGTTTCGTGGAACGACGCGATTTCCGCGTATGAAAGGCGAGGCGAAGGTAAAACGAACAGGCCGAAACGGAACAAGGATTGAGCTTTCCGTTGATAAAATGCCGCGTCCATTCGAGCTGGGTGCCGGTTATGCGACGTATATTCTGTGGGCAATATCACCGACCGGCGTGGCCGACAATCT
>JAYUDV010000262.1:0-9699 GCA_043739565.1 Chloracidobacterium sp. | reverse complement strand
TATATGCTTTGTCAGGGCAGGGTAAAACTCTCTACCTGCTCTCAGGACGGCAAGATAATTATTCTTGAGGTCGCCGAGGCCGGCGACATTCTGGGACTCAGTGCGGCTGTTAATGGCGACGATCATGAAACAACTGCCGAGGTTCTCGAGTTGTGCCAGATAAATTATGTCAAGACCTCTGATCTTCTTCGTTTCTTAAAAACAAGTCCCGAAGCCTGTTTAAACGCTGCCCGCCAATTGAGCCGAAACTATCAAACGGCTTACCGGCAAATATGCGCACTCGGCCTGTCGGATTCGGTGGCCGATAAACTGGCAAAACTGTTCTTGGGTTGGAGTGGTAACGGCAGCGGAGGCGACGGCAGAGTTCACCTCAAAAACTTCTTTACTCACGAAGAAATGGCCGAAATGATCGGGGCGTCGCGCGAAACCGTGACACGTTCCCTGAAATATTTTCGCGAGAACGATCTGATAACTCTTAAGGGCTCCGATCTTATCATACACGATCGGCAGCGGCTAAAAGCCACGATCGGTTCCCACGGAGCCCCGCACCCCGAAATGTGATACTCGTCACCGCAGCCTGTGACGGACGTCCTATTGCAAATCAATAACTAAGGTAAAAATTCTTGTCCTAACGGGGAGGATTGTTAATGATGTATCAGGACGAGACCCGAGAGCATTTCTTTCGTGACCTGATATTTGTGGACGAACTCCTCAGGGGACTTGATTCTCGCCTTGGCAAGGATCTCACTTTTATCGAGAAACCATTGCGAGTCTTGCCGGATGAAATCGTGTTTGCCGTGGGTGACCGCCCGCTTAGCATTTATATCCATCGGAGCGGGCGGGTTGCTCTTTTTCAGAACGGCGGCATTAAGGACATAGTTTACCGTTGCCCGGTAGGATCCAAATGTATTTACGGCCTAATCGAGGCGATGGCTGGAAACGCATACGGGATGAGCATGAAGACCCTCACCAACAGCGAATTCGATGTTATCGACCGGGACAAACTCCTTTCCTTTATCCAAAACCAGCCGGCTTTGTGCTTCAGATTGGCGGAGATCCTCAGCCGAAAGTACCAACGTGCAATGCAAACGATTAAAACGCATTGATCACAGTCGGATGTAAACGAAAAATTCATCTATTTTTCGTGTTTTCTTGGCTAATTGTGACGGTGCTCACATATGAAACAGTGAATGTCCGATAACCTCATTATGGATGGAAGGTGAATGATCATGAAAAGAACAATTAAACTAATTTTGGTGTTGACTACTTTGGTTTTAGCATTGGCGTTTCCGATGTATCTGAAGATAGTTACGCGAACCGATTTCACCGCTCAGGCAATGCCGGCATGGGCGCGCAAATACAACGCCGACTGCACACTTTGTCATACGACTTACCCGCGCCTTAACCGGACGGGTTACGAATTCCGGAAGCGTGGTTATCGCTTTGAGTGGGAGTCGGAAAAAAAGAATAAAACATCGACCGGCGCCGTGGAACCCGTTCCCTACACGCCCTCTTCGTACACGCCCTCGGCCGTGTCTGCTTCGAGCCGCTCCGGTGAAATCCTCTACGCAAAAATGAATTGCGCGGCGTGTCATGCAATCAAAGGCGCGGGCGGACAAGTCGGTCCGGCGCTCGACGGCGTCGGTGCGCGGCGTACGGCTCAATTCCTAGTAGGACATATTACCGACCCGCAAAAACACGCCGAAAAACTGCCGCTTGACCACCCAAACGGTGCGATGATGCCCGCGACCGCCGCGACGGTCGGCGAAATCGCGCAGATAGTGGATTATTTGCGGACGCTCCCGTCGCAGCAAGCCCAAGAACGGCGCAAAACGCGGGTTACCGATTATTTTGCGGTTACCTATGCTCCGGCAATTGAAATCGAGCGTACAAACGGAGAAACGAATAGAAATTACACGACACGTGAGCTGGTTATTTTCGCAGCCGGGCCAATCGGAAAAAACTTTTCGTTTTGGGTTCAGCCTATCCCGTTGAGTAAGGAAAAAGGTTTTCTCGGCAAATTTGAAATGGCGCAAGGCTTGCTGAATTTCGGCGGCGGTCGCAATTACGCGCAGGTTCGATTCGGACAGCTTTACAATTTGCGCAACACCGGATTCGGTGGAACCGACCGCGGTTTAACCGACTCGCAGCCGTTTATCTTTGCGCCTGTCAACGGCTTTAACGCGGGCGGGTTAGGACGCGGCGTTTCGGTCGAATACACGACCGGCGCATCTTCGACTTTTAAAGCCTTCGCCGTTTCAAACGAAAAAGTCGAACTCGCGCCCGAAGCCGACCCGCTCGAATTGCGGCGTTCACGCGCTTACGGATTTATTTACGAGCAGGTTATCGGAAAGAAGGGCTTGAGCGGCGTTTCAGTCCAGTTTTCGGGTGGTCGTACGCCCGTTCTGCTCGACGGCGCCAGGCAGGATTCGATTCGTTTTCAACGTTATTCGTTTTTCGCCAACAAAACGTTTCTCGACAAGCGTAATTTTGAGCGCATCAACGCGATTTTCGGAGCTTCCCTGATCCGCGACAGCCGCTTTTTAGGCATTACGGAAGACGGCGAGCGCAAAAGTCGCGGTCACGGAATCTTTTTTGAGGTTGACGGCGTCCTGATTCCCAAACATCTGAGCATTCTCGGGCGCTACGACCAACTGCGACCGACGACTCTGCTGCGTGACAACACCGCGCGGGGTCTCACGACGGGCGTTATTTTCGACCCGTACCGATACGCCCGCGTATCGTTTGAATATCAACGGCTTTATGGAATTGAACGAGCCGACCGATTCACAATCAGATTGCAATTTAACTACTAATTGCCAAAGGAGATTTCAAGTATTAGAGCTATGAGGAGCGAACCGTAATTCTTCCACCCTTGATGGAAGATTTTAGTAAAACGCAGACCGAATTCGGTTCGCATCTCAATTTAGTTCTAAAAGAGATCAACTTATGCGTTTGCCGTTGTCGTAGAAAGCGGGACGGCCAAAGCGCAAAATAAGTGTTAGAGTATTGAGACCTGAAGATTCAGTATTGTAGTTCGTTAATTTTATGGACGCTGATACACCAACGAACCCCAGCCGTAGGAAATTTCTTGACTATCTGCTCGGTTTTAGTGCGGTCTCGACCCTCGCGGCAATTTTGTATCCGATCGCAAAATTTATGGTTCCGCCGGAGATAGTCGAAGCGCAGGAGAATTCGGTCGTTGCGGGCAAAACGAGCGAGATAACCATAAATTCGGGAAAGATCTTCAAGTTCGGCAGCAAGCCGGGCATCATCGTTCGCACTGAATCAGGCGAGCTGAGAGCTTGTTCCGCGATCTGCACGCACCTTGCATGCATCGTGCAGTACCGGCCTGACCTCAAGCATATCTGGTGTGCGTGCCACAACGGGCATTACAGCGTGGACGGCAAGAATATCAGCGGGCCGCCGCCGCGTCCGCTTGAGGCATATACGGTAAATGTAAAAGGGGACGATATTATAGTAACTAAGGCTTGATTCCATGATTAAGACCGACGCCTTGTTTCTCTGGCTTGATGAGAGACTGGGAATAAAATCAATTGCGGAGATGGCGCAGAAGAAGGAAGTTCCGCTTCATCGCCATTCCGTCTGGTACTACTTCGGCGGCATGACCCTTTTTCTCTTTTCGATTCAGGCCGTCACCGGAATTCTGCTTCTGCTTTATTATCGGCCAAGTGCGGAAGGCGCCTTCGAAAGTGTCCAGTTTATCATCACCGAAGTTCAATTTGGCTGGCTGATCCGGTCGGTGCATAGTTGGTCCGCCAACCTTTTGATCGCCGCTCTGTTCATACACATGTTCAGCGTTTATTTCATGAGCGCGTACCGCGCGCCGCGCGAGATCACATGGGTGAGCGGTGTGCTTCTTCTGTTTATATGCATTGCCTTCGGTTTTAGCGGATACCTGCTTCCCTGGAATAAACTGGCGTTTTTTGCGACAAAGGTCGGCACCGAGATCGCGGGCGTTGTTCCATTGGTCGGTCCGCCGATGCTTAGATTTCTGCGAGGAAGCGATGACGTGACGGGAGCGACGTTAACACGATTCTTCGGGTTTCACGTTGCTGTGCTGCCGGCGGCCGCGACGGCCCTCATCTTTATCCACGTTATGTTGGTTCAGATGCATGGCATGAGCGTGCCGCCCGGCGTTGACCCCGCAACGGTCAAGAAGATGAAATTTGTTCCGAATTTTGCTCTTCGCGACCTGATCGGATGGATCCTCGCTATAGGCGTGCTCGCTGCATTAGCGGCGATATTTCCATGGGAGTTAGGGGAAAAGGCCGACGCGTTCGCTCCCGCACCTGAGGGCATTAAGCCGGAGTGGTATTTCCTCTTTATGTTCCAAACACTCAAATATATTCCTGCCAAGATCTTATCCATAGACGGTGAAATACTTGGTGTTTTGGGTTTTGGATTAGGCGGCCTGTTCTGGATACTGGTGCCGTTTATCAATAAGACACCCGGACATGGAACACGCAAGTGGGTTTTTAACATTATCGGTGTTTTCATCGTCCTTTTCATAGTGGTTATGACGATCGTCGGATATTTGGCTTAAAAATGACTTATGGCACCGAATAGTAATATTGAAAAACATATGAACCGGCAAAGACCATTCGCTGTGACGCCGGACAAACCGCGACGGGGCATGCCGGTACCGTATCGTCGACGGGTGATGACTATCTTGGGCGTCGTATCTATTGCCGCGGCGGCGTATTTCATTACTTTTTCGGTCCGCACCTGGGCACAGGAGACGAGTTCCTGCGTCGCTTGCCATTCGAGCTTAGATGGCCGTCTGGCGGACCCGGTCAAGGAGTTCGAGCATGATATTCATCGTTCGAAAGGCCTGTCTTGTAATGATTGTCACGGCGGTAATCCTGCGAAAAATGACAAGGCCGGTGCTAAAGACAGAATGTGGGGCTATATTGGAAACCCGACCGCCCAGCAATTACCAGCATTCTGTGGCAAATGCCATAGCGACGCGAATTTGATGAAGAGATTCAATCCGTCGCTACGGGTCGATCAAGCGCAGGAATATTTTACGAGTGTTCATGGACGTCGGCTTCTGGCCGGAGATCAGAAAGTAGCCACATGCGTGAGCTGTCACGGCGTCCACGGCATTCGTGCGCCCAGTGATCCGCTGTCGCCGGTGTATCCATTGAATGTGGCCGAAACCTGTGCTAAATGTCACGCGGACGCGGAACGCATGACGGGTTATGGCATCGCCCACGATCAGTACGATAAGTACAAATCAAGCGTACATGCGAAGGCTTTGTACGAAAAGCATGATCTGTCGGCTCCGTCCTGCAACACCTGTCATGGTAATCACGGCGCGGCACCGCCCGGTATCACATCGGTCGCCTTCGTCTGCGGACAATGTCATACCCGCCAGTCTGAACTATTCCAAAAAGGCCCTCATAAGGAACCATTCGACAAACTCTCGCGTGGTGAGTGCCTGAGATGCCACAGTAACCACGACGTTATGCCGCCGACCGATCAGATGGCCGGTGTCGGCCAAGGTTCCGTATGCACTTCGTGTCATAACAATGATGCGGGGTTTGCAGCGGCCCAGAGGATCGGAAAAGGACTTGACGACCTTAATGCAAAGGTTGATGACGCGAAAGACATCCTGGGGCGGGCCGAAAGGGCGGGGATGGAAGTGAGTCGTCCCAAATTCGAACTACAGGATTCGGTCGGAGGACTCACCCAGGCTCGGGTGTTGACACACACATCGTCAGCCGACGAGGTTGAAAAGGCTCTTGCTCCGGCGATGGATGTCGCCAATAAGAGTTACGCAGCGGGCGAATCGGCATTTTCCGAACTAAGCTACCGCCGAAAGGGCCTCGCCTTGTCACTCGTGTTCATCCTGTTTCTCGCTTTGTTGGTTTATCTTAAGATAAGACAAATAGAAAGTGCGCCGGAACCTGTTGAATCGTGATCTCGACACATTACTTTCTCTTGCTCTTGCGTGACGCGATACTGAAATAACTCATCCTTAATGGCGACTTACGTTAGCGATTAGCGTTTACATTCGTATTGGTACATACGTTAGCGTTTACATTTGTATTGGAATTGGCATTTGCGTTAGCATTTACATTCGTATTTGCATTTACACCAGTGTTGGTGTTTGCATCTGGGTTGCTCGGTCTCAGTTGCCTCATATATGCGGCTAGAGCCTTTGCGTCATCCTCGGTAATTCCCTTCGTTTCCCATGCCGGCATATACGGCGGTTTCTCGCCTTTCTTACCTTTCAAAATAGTTTGCACATGCTCTTGGTCAGTTCTTGCGGGATCAAAGAACTTAGAGGCTGTTGGTGTATGGCACATTGCGCACTTTGTTTTGTATTCAGCCGCTGGGTCACTTGTGTTTAATGTAGCTACTTTCGCCGACGTCGCCTTGAAGACGCTCAATAAAATCAACGGCAAAGCAAAAAATATGATCGCGAATAGTTTTATTTGATTGGCTCTCATGTTCGACTCCTAAACCTAAACTTTCGAACCGGTTGGGATCCAACCCCGTGGGCTCTCGCCCTTACTATTCGCAACAGGCGTGCCAAAGACCCCAGCGAACCAAACGCCCATATTTGCTGACCAATAAAATTATTCCACTCCTCCTAAATAAAGTGTCTAATGTCGATTTTCGCGGATGGCGCGAAAATATACGCACTACACCTGATCAGAACTTAAACGTCTGGGGACTGTGGCACCTCTTACAGTTGGAAAAATCGTCGGGGCCGAAGGCTCGTTTCCCGTTATGGCAGCCCCCACAGCTCAGCGACCGCTCCGGCGCAAAATGCATCGACGGCAGCGGAGCGGACATCTGTTTGCCGCGGCCAAAGCCTGCACGAACCGAGTGGCAGGTGGCACAATTCATATTGTCTTTACCTAAATGTTTTGCGTGACTAAAGCTTTTGCGAAAAGCAATGGCCCATTCCGAGGTTCGAACCAGCTGGCCCGGCATGTGGCATACGCTACAAGACGCCATCGAATTGGATGAACTCGCTGTATGACATTGAAAACACGTTACATGTGCCGAAGCTCCAGATGGTATGGACCTCGCAACACCGCGGCCTTGTGACTTATGACAGACAGAGCAGTTTACCCGCGGGTGCCTGGAATGGTCGAATTTGACTCCAAAGCTTCGTAAGCTGGAAAATCTCTTCATGGCACCTGTTTGCGGGTTTGTATGACATACCGTACAGATCGGACTTGATTGATCGGAGAACTGAAGGGTGTGACAGCCTGCACACGGGAGGTGATTTATTTTTCCCGGAAATCCGATGCGGGGTGAATTATCACTGCGGCGGTGGCACACCAAACAGGCCACTCGGGAGTGAAACTGGTTACTGTGCGTAAATTTGGAGTAATCTTTTGTTTGACCCTGGGCGGGTACATCGGCCTCCAAGTCCGGCGGCGTCTCGTTCGCTCCAGAGAAACCCACTACCAACGCATATCCAAACAGCAAAACCCCACAAAGCACAACGAAGCCCTCAAATAGCCGAAGAGCGGAGATCGAGTTCCGCTTTTCCGTCTGATGAGTTTTCGCTTTTTTGATCATGCTCTTTAAGTTCACTCGTCTTTCGGCGTCCCCGCGGGAACCGGTGTCGGAGTTTCCGCCGCCGCAATGGCATCGACATGCGATTTCGGCACTGCAAGCTTTCCGAACGTGATGTGACATTTAACACATTGAAAAGCCGCATTCGCCTTACGCTTATCTATTTCGTAATTTAGTGCTCCGCCGTCGTCCGACGTAGGCGTCACGTGGCATGTTGCACAAGACGAGAAGGGAACCTTGATCGTCAGCGGGTGAGCCGTATTCATAGTCAACACGTTGTGACACGTTGAACAACTCAGCTCATTATGGGCAAAATTCTCGTGCCTAAACGCCCCGGAGGAATGACGGATTTTCCACGGGTCGCGCATTACTCTGTCATCGACTTTCATTAACGCCGCTAGTTTCGCGTCAAAATCAGACACCGGCTGAGGTGGCTTAAGATGGTGACAGGCCGAGCAGGTTTCGGGAGCAGGCAAAATACCAGTGTCAGCAGAATGGCAGGTAAAACAGGTCGTGTGGCCAATGGGTTGGGTCTTAAACGTACCCTTCTTGAGCCAAAACGCATCGCCGATCTTTGCCGGCGGTACCGTGATGTACTCATCTTTCGAATCACCCTGCGGTTTCATCGTTTGATGGCAAACGGAACAACTCTCCTCGGCGGCCCGACGCCGGTCTGGTTGCACAAAAACTGCATTTACAAAAGCAACCGATCTCGTCCGATGCGCCGACACGATCTCGATATGTTTGGCGTGCGGAAAGCCGATGACAAAATCCGATTCGGCCTTTTTGCCCTTAGGCGATTGGTCAAAGATCTCGCGCGGATTCGGGAAGGGGTGCCGGG
This sequence comes from Chloracidobacterium sp., assembly GCA_043739565.1. Taxonomy (GTDB): domain Bacteria; phylum Acidobacteriota; class Blastocatellia; order Pyrinomonadales; family Pyrinomonadaceae; genus OLB17. The sequence continues at coordinate 1,295 of JAYUDV010000262.1, read as the reverse complement.
AACTGTCACGCGGCGACGGATTTGTATGACAAATGGAGCAGATCACGGGCGGGGCGCCCTTGAAAAACTGTTGCATGTGGCATTTTAGACAAGAATCGTGTTTTGGATAGTCCGTTTGGTCAGGAAAAGCAGCCGGTCCGGTTCGCACTTTGTTCCAATTGTCTGATGGAAATTTATGACAAGTGACGCACTCGAGCCTATGCGCCTTTGCACTATGCGGAAACTTGGAATATTTCATTTTTCGAGACGTTGGTTTCGGTTCGGCTCCGAGATTTGCGTTAACGGGATCCGACGGTAGATATAGAGTCCCGAACGCGAAAACAGCCGCGAAAAAGAGGCCGATCAATATCCGAATGTCAGTTTTTCCACGCTTCATCTTCGTCGAGCAAAAGTGCTTCGCGCGCAGTTTAGTCGATGAAAGAAGGAAGTAATGTGACCGGTGTCACATCGCTACTCGTTATTTCGCGAGATTATACACGGTATAGTCAGCAAAAATCCGCGCTTTTTATAACCCGCCTCGCGACCGGAATCATGTTTCGAGACTGAGAACAATGGATTTATAGCCAAATTCGCACAAAACGGATTGAGCGGAACTTCAGGCACACGTTTTGCTTCGGGGTATGTCTAGATGCCGTTAAGAATCACTAAATTATGTCGACAATCGAACAGGTAATAACAAAAGACACTACGGGTATTTCCGCAAAAGTCAGATCAGGTGAATCCCTCTTATCAGGTTTTCTGAGGCTGATCTGTTCAGTGCGTCTAGGTGTAACTCTGCTGGTTCTGCTCGGACTGGCTTGCCTGACCGGCATGCTGATAATGCAGCAGAACGTCGAGGGCTTTGAACGCTATTTCCTGCAACTCACACCCGCGCAGAGGCTTGTGTACGGCAAGCTCGGGATTTTCGATATATATCATGCCTGGTATTTCAACGGACTTCTGTCCCTTGTGTCGCTAAGTATCATTCTGGCTTCGGTAGACCGCTTTCCTAAGACGTGGATCTTCGCTTCGAAGCCAAGCCTAACGGTTCCGGTCCGTTGGCTTCGCGAACAAAAGCAGACGGCCGAACTAAACATGGAAGGTTCAAGCGATGCGATCGCCGCTCAGATCATGAACGCCATGAAAAAGATCGGATGGCGAAAGGTTGTAACCAGTGAGAAAGGCGGCCGAATTTATGTTTTCGGGCAATCCGGTACGTGGAATCGATTCGGAGCATACGCCGTTCATGTCGGACTGTTGACTATCTTTACAGGCGGTTTTCTCACGGCCCAGTTTGGCGCAACCGGGCAAATGCC
>JAYUDV010000261.1:0-9708 GCA_043739565.1 Chloracidobacterium sp. | reverse complement strand
ATGCTTAAAAATGCCGGTGAAATACTGGATGCCGAATACTTTCCGCGACAGATTTTGAACAAGACTAATATTCGGATCGCCGTCTGGCTCCATCGCCTGGGTTTGCGCGATTACGGCTACATTATTGAAACGGCCTGCGTTTATCATAAATATTGGAAATTATGCAGCGGCCAGATCGATCCGAAAACATCTGAAAACCGCAGTCAGGTCGTTGATAAATAATTGGTTATAGCATTCATGCTCACTTACAGAAATTAAGCCGATTTTTGCAACCTTGCGGGTCGTTGCAGCGTAAATCCGACAGATTGCGGCGATTTTGAAGGTAACGGTTACGGTGAAAATATGACAGCAAAAGAACACAACAAATTGGTTGGAATCTTTCTGATGGCCCACGGCAGTTTTCAAGCCGTTGTCATGGTTTTAATCGGCTTGATTTACGGCGGGGTCGGCATTGCTATGCTGGTCGGCGGCCGGAAAGGTGATGAAAAAATTATGTGCATCGTGTTTATTGCCATGATTTTCGTCTTGTTCATCGTCGCACTTTTATTTTTGCTGCCGCAGATCATTGGCGGATACAAACTCTGGAAAGAAAAACCCAATGCCCGCACGTGGGGGATTATCGGCAGCATAATTTCGTGTCTTTCGTTCCCATTGGGCACGGCAGCGGGAGTTTATGGTCTGTGGTTTTTGTTTGGTGACGAAGGGAAACGTTACTATTTGGGCGGTAATCCGCAGCCTGTTTTCAACCATCCACCGCAGCCTCCGCCGCCAAATAGCTGGCAGTAGAAAAACAACAGAAAATCTCGACGGGCGACGGAACGCGTAAGTCTCGACGTCCGTTTGTTTTGTCCCAATGCCGTGGTTTATTCTGAACTCGGACGATACAAATTTTTATAGGACTATTATTCAAATAATGAATGAAATAATCGGAGTTATCGGTGCGGGCACGATGGGTAATGGGATTGCTCAGACCGCAGCCGGCGCGGGATTTACTGTGGTAATGTGCGACGTCTCGGCGGAATTTGTCGAACGAGGTCTGGCAAATATTGGTAAAAGCCTTGATCGCTTCGTTAAAAAGGAAACGATGACCGGCGAGCAAAAGGGTGAGGTTTTAGCTCGTATTACGACAACGACCAACCTCGAAGACTTGAAAACTTGCACGCTCGTGGTCGAAGCAGCGTCGGAGAATTTCGAGGTCAAAAGGCAAATTTTTGAAAAACTTGACCAGATTTGCGGCCCCGATTCGATCCTTTCGTCAAATACGTCGTCGATCTCGATCACAAAGATCGCGGCCGTGACTAATCGCCCGGATAAGGTCATCGGAATGCACTTTTTTAATCCGGTTCCGTTGATGAAACTGGTCGAGGTAATCCGCGGAATTGCAACATCCGATGAGACTTACGCAAAAGTGAAAGCTCTATCCGAACAGCTCGGCAAGGTGCCGGTTGAGTGCAACGATTCGCCGGGATTTGTATCTAATAGAGTGCTGATGCCGATGATCAACGAGGCGGTTTTTTCGTTGCACGAGGGTGTTGCAACGAAGGAATCCATCGACGAGATCATGAAACTCGGCATGAACCACCCGATGGGGCCGTTGGCTCTGGCGGATTTTATCGGATTGGATGTTTGCCTCGCGATACTTAACGTAATGCACGAGGGCCTCGGCGATCCGAAATACCGTCCCTGCCCGCTGCTGCGAAAATATGTCGATGCCGGATGGCTCGGCCGCAAAAGCGGAAAAGGTTTCTATGATTATCAATAATCACAAAGTAAATGTTTTCTGCCGTCTCAGAAATAGCAAATTACAACAGACCGCAAGTTTATGAAAAATATTGCAATAACTTTGACATTAGCGGGAATATTAAGCCTGACCGCTTTCGCCCAAGTGAAAGTTGCTCCGCTCAATATCCAGGAACGGATGCTTGCCAATGGGCTAAAGATCGTCTCACTCAAGGATAATTCGAGCCCGACGGTCGCAATTCATCTCTGGTATGACGTCGGCTCAAAAAATGACCCGGCTGGGCGCAACGGTTTTGCACACCTGTTTGAGCATATAATGTTCAAATCGACCAAAAACATGAAGTCCGAGATGATGGACCGTTTGACCGAGGATGTCGGCGGTTTTAACAACGCCTCGACCAACGACGATTTTACAAATTATTACGAGGTCGTGCCGTCAAATTATCTCGAAACGCTCATCTGGGCCGAGGCCGAGCGGATGGCGAATTTAACCGTTGACGAGCCGAATTTCAAATCGGAGCGTGCGGTAGTCGAGGAAGAATTCAGGCAGAGTGTGCTCGCCCAACCTTACGGAATGCTCAATGAATATATCCAACAACTTTCATATACGACCCACCCGTACAAACGGACGACAATCGGGACACTGGCCGATCTCGACTCGGCAACGGTTAAGGACGTACAGGATTTTCACACGACGTTTTACCGGCCCGACAACGCATATCTGATTGTAGTCGGCGACTTTGACCAAGCTCAATTGGATGAGTGGACTGATAAATATTTTGCACGGGTCGCAAGACCGGCGACGAAAATTCCACGCATGACCGAAATGGAGCCCGGTCGAAATAAGGAGGCGCGTTACGTAAAAACCGCGCCGAATGTGCCCTTTCCAGCCATCGCGATCACGTATTTAGGCCCTAAATCGACGGATGCGGATATTACCGCGCTCGCGGTTGCCGACAAAATATTGTCGGGCGGCGAAAGCTCGCGACTCTACCAAAGCCTTGTTTATAAGCAGCAGATAGCGCAGGAGGCGTCGTTTAATCTCGACAACCGTGTCGAGGGCGGTTTGCTGTATTTTATGGCGATCGCATCCGAAGGAAAAACACCCGAGGCATTGGAAAAATCGCTTCTGGCCGAACTCAAGTTAATTCAGGACAGCGGTGTGACCGCCAGCGAGCTTGCCAAAGCAAAAAATCAACTTGTCGCCCAAGCTGTTCGAAGTCGCGAAAATAATGACGGCAAAGCGATCGTTATTGAGCGTGCGGTTGCCTATCAGCACGATCCGAAAGCGGTAAATTCCGACATTCAGGCGTTACAGGCCGTCACGGCCGCCGACGTTCAACGGGTTATGAAAAAATATTTTACGGACAACAATCGCGTCGTTATCTACTATTCGGCCGACGGAGGTACAAAATAATGCAAAACCTAAAGAATAAATTTGTTTTCCTCTGTGCCCTCTGTGTCTCTGTGGTGAATGTATTCGCCCAGGAAATGCCGCCCGCTCCGTCGGCCCCGAAATCGGTTAAGGTGCCGGCGGTAAGCGAACGAAAACTGCCGAATGGCCTGACCGTCGCCGTAGTCGAGCGAAAAGGCGTACCGCTCGTAACGATCCAGTTGCTGGTAAAAAGCGGTGCGTCCGCCGAAAACTCAAGCAAGGCCGGACTTGCCAACCTTACCGCCTCAATGCTTACAAAAGGCACAAAGTCACGCTCCGCTACACAGATCGCCGAGGCCGTGGAGTTTCTGGGCGGTTCGATCAATAGCGGTGCCGGGTGGAACAGTTCGTTTGTATCGGTAACGGTAACGTCCGACAAGGTCGAGCAGGCGTTGGCGATCCTTGCCGACGTTGTGATGAATCCAAAGTTCGATCAGAAGGAGCTTGATCTACTGAAATCTCAGACTCTTGACGGCCTTACGTACAATCTCAAACAGCCCTCGTTCCTCGCAAATTACGTCGCAAGCAAATACAGTTTTAATGAGCATCCGGCCGGCGGGACGCCATCAAGCGTCGGTTCGATTACACAGGCTGATATAGTGGCGTTTCACAAAGACAATTTCCTGCCAGATAACGCGATTCTCATTTTCACCGGCGATGTAACAGCCGATGCGGCCGCGAAAGCGTCCTCAAATGCTTTTGGGGTTTGGAAGTCAGCCGATCGAAACCCCGTGGACAAAATTACTATCGCGGATTCCCCGGTCTCGGCAGAAAAATCAGTCGTCCGACGAATGCTAGTGATCGACCTTCCGAAATCAGGGCAGGCAGCCGTAAACTACGTCAAGCCCATTGGAGGGATCGGCCGCGATAGTAAGTCCTTTTATCCGGCTGCGGTTCTCAACTCAGTGCTCGGCGGTGGATATTCGTCGCGGCTAAATCTGGAAATACGTGTCAAACGCGGCCTATCGTACGGTGCAGGCAGCAGCTTTGCATGGCGAAGTTCGAGTTCTAATTTTGCGACCCGTACTCAGACAAAAAACGAATCGGCGGCCGAGGTGGTTGAGCTGGTTCTCGCTGAGATTAAAAAACTAACGGGCAATTCGGTCGGAAGTGACGAGCTTATTCCGCGAAAATCCGTACTGACCGGAAACTTCGGCCGCAATCTGGAAACTACAGGCGGACTCGCGGGAGCGATCGGTGATCTTTATGCTTTCGGAATTCCGACAGGCGAGTTAAATTCGTACGTTTCAAATGTCAACGGTGTGACCGACGCTCAAATCAAGAATTTTGGCTCACAGAATCTAATGGGTGGCGACATCATTATCGTCGGCGACTATTCGGTTTTCAAAGACGATCTGGCGAAACGTTTTCCAAACATTAAGGTCGATGTCATCAAGGCTGCCGAACTCGATCTGAGCAAGGACAATCTGCGAAAATAGTTGGTACTATTTGCCCGCGAATTACGCGAATAAAGGCGAATGCTGTTAATTTATTAGTAGTCATTCGCATTATTCGCGTTCATTCGCGGGCAAATCTCTTTCTATGCACAAGAATCTGCGTTCATTTATCGATTCGCTTCGCCGCGAAAATGAGGTCGTCGAGATCAACGCCGAGGTTGATCCACACCTTGAGATCGCCGAGATTCATCGGCGTGTTATCGAGACGCGAGGGCGCGCGTTGCTTTTTCACAACGTAAAAGGATCTGGTTTTCCGGTAGTCACCAATCTTTTCGGTACAAAAAAACGCATTGATCTTGCCTTTGGCAAAAAGCCGCTTGAATTTGTAAAACGTGCGGTGGACGCCGCCGAAAACCTGCTGCCGCCGAGATTGGGTAAGCTCTGGGAATATCGCGATCTCGCTTTTACGGCAGCAAAGTTTGGCACAAAAACCGTTAGCAACGCTCCAGTTCTCGAAAACAGACAGCCAACCGTCGATCTCGAAAAATTACCTTTTTTACAGCTTTGGCATGAGGACGGCGGGCATTTCAACACATTGCCGCTCGTCTATACGACGAGTCCCGTCACCGGCAAACACAATCTCGGAATTTACCGGATGCAGCGGTATGACGCGGTTTCGACCGGAATGCATTGGCAGATCGGCAAAGGCGGAGGTTTTCATTATTTTGAGGCCGAGCAGCAAAACAAGCCTCTGCCCGTCACCGTTTTTCTCGGCGGCGCGCCGGCGATGATTCTGGCGGCGATCGCTCCTTTACCCGAGGATTTGCCGGAATTGATGCTCGCATCGCTCCTAGCGAACGGAAAAATCGGAACCGCCGCGAATCCGCTTGGCGCGGATCGTCATCGCCTGATCGCCGAGGCCGAATTCGCCATTTGCGGTCATGTCGCACCTTTTGAGCGAAAACCGGAAGGCCCGTTTGGCGATCATTACGGCTATTACTCGCTCAAGCACGATTATCCCGTTTTCCGTGCCGACGCCGTTTTTCATCGCAACGACGCCATCTTTCCCGCGACTGTTGTCGGCAAGCCACGTCAGGAAGATTTTTTTATCGGCGATTACTTGCAGGAGCTGCTCTCGCCATTGTTTCCGCTTGTCATGCCCGCCGTTCGCGATCTGTGGAGCTATGGCGAGACCGGATTTCATTCGCTGGCCGCTGCGGTTGTGCGTGAGCGATATTCGCGTGAGGCCCTGTCGGCCGGATTTCGCATCTTGGGCGAAGGACAATTGACGCTGACCAAATTTCTGTTGCTTACGGATACGCCGCAAGACCTGCGCGATTTCAAATCGCTGTTCGAGCATATTCTTGCCCGGGCCGAATGGCATCGCGACCTGTTTGTTTTCAGCCAGACTGCGTTCGACACGCTCGATTACGCAAGCGGCAAGATCAATCAAGGCAGCAAAGCCATCCTGATGGGCACCGGCGATGCCAAAAGGGAACTGGCTCGCGCATTTCACGGCGAATTGCCGTCAGGCATCAGCCACGCCGAGCCATTTTGCGGCGGCTGCCTCGTCGTCGAGGGTGAGACGTACGAGAACGACAAAGACCTCGCGGACCGCATCGCAAAATCAGGAGCTTTCGACGATTGGCAGATTATTGTGATCCACGACAAGATTGAATTTGCACGCTCGACCGATAAATTTTTGTGGGCGACGTGGACTCGATTCAATCCGGCGACCGACATTTTTGCAAAAGACATTGAGCTTAAAAACAACCACATCGGCTACACCGCACCGATAGTGATCGATGCGCGAATGAAGCCCTGGTATCCGAAAGAAGTCGAGCCGCGCCCAGATATTGTGAAGCTGGTCGATGGACGCTGGAATGAATATTTTTAGTTATGCTATCAATTGCCTCCAGCATTAGCTGGCGGTTAGATTGGGTAACGAAATCGGGCTTTAGCCCAAAGTTATTTCCTTCAATTGGGCTAAAGCCGGGATCGTTCTTTCAATCTAACCACTAGCTAAAGCTATTGGCAATTGATATGAAAACATATCTCCGAAAAATTATTTACATTTTTCCATTGGTAGGAATTATCTGCCTAGGATTATTCGGCTACGCATATTTCATCGAACCAAAACGCCTCGTCATCAATTACTCGACCATCAAGATCAAAAACTGGAATCCGGCATTTGAAGGGCTGAAGATCGTGATGATAGGCGATATTCACGGGGGCTCGCATTATGTTGACGCTGAAAAAATTCGACAAGTTGTTGCCAGATCCAACGAGCAAGACGCCGATCTTGTCGTATTGCTTGGCGATTATGTTTCACAAACCGGAGAAAGACAGCCGGGCGTTAAACGCGGCGTGAAAATGGCGATGGAGACTGTTGCTGAAAATCTTAGCGGTCTCAGAGCCAAGTACGGAGTATTTGCGGTGCTAGGAAATCATGACGGCGCGTACAGCGACGAATGCGTCGCAACGGCTCTCACCGGCCTCGGTTACAAGGTCCTTCAGGATGAGGTTGCCGTCGTTGATATCAACAGCCAACGCTTACGTTTACTAGGTTTCAAAGACCATCTCGAGCTTACAAAAGGCTGGCAAGGGACTTCCGACGATGCAAAAGCCCTGCTTGCGGCATCCGGCGACGGCGATGTGATCGCTCTCGAACACAGCCCGGACATCATGCCCGTTATCACCGGCGGCCTGTCGATTTCGAACGATTTGCGGCTCGTCCTTGCCGCTCACACCCACGGCGGGCAAGTGTGGCTGCCGATCTTTGGACGGGCGATCGTTCCGTCCACCTTCGGCCAAAAATATGCTTACGGCCACGTTAGAGAGAATGACGTCGATCTATTTGTGACCAGCGGCGTCGGAATGAGCGTGCTGCCCGTCAGATTTATGGTGCCGCCCGAGATTGCGGTGCTGACGATAAGAATGCAGGAGAATTAGCCCCGGATCAACGCAGATGACGCGGATCAAATCCCGATCTAACAAACAATTTATAGTTCTTATCTGAGTTATCCGCGTTTATCTCCGGCAAGAATTGTTTTCTTATCTCAGCATCCCTTTCACATCAGCGAAATTACCATCGTTCTTCGCCGGTTTTAGCCTCAGTATCTTACACATCAGTTCGTAAACATCCACGTTCGAAAAAAGCCTTCACAACTTTATGTTTCTTAAACGCCTCCGTGTCCGACAAATATCGCACGCATCGATTCAACCTGATTGTCGTAGCCGTGCGCTCCCATCGGTTTCCCGAAACTCGGATGTCTTTTCATATCCGCTAAACGCTTTCGGCTCGTTAAAATGCCGCCATCATCGGACGAACAAACCACTGGCGCAACTCGCGAGCCGTCGCTGTAATGAAAGCGTTCAGGCATATCGGCTTTCTTCCAGCGATGATCACTTCGGTGCCTGCTTTGCCATCTGCGAATCTGCCTGGCGATGAACAATTCGCCAACCAGCAGGCTCGCGTCGAAAGATCATCGTCACACGGTAGTCGCGCATCGACTCTTGTTCCTGTCCGGGAACGTGAAAACGGATATGCTCGGTCTGCACCACGTAGCCGAGATCGCCCTTTACATTTGCCACAATCCGCTCGTGGGTATGTGTGCCCTTCGAATACTGCGCGCCGACCCAATCGAGCCGTTTGCCGATATTTTCCCAACCTTTTTCGATCGTGCCGCCGAATCCACCCGAAAGAGTGATGTCGTCGGCGTGCGACCATACTGCTTTGAACGGCTCGGCCTTGCCGTTTTGAAGTTCAAGCTGCGCGGCGTCGACCTTTGTCAGAAAGGCCTGAAACTCTTTCCGGGATTTTTCCTGCTTGGTCTGTGCATAAAATGACTGCCCGCAGACGAACAGCACCACCGAAACAAATACTACACGCGAACGAACTTTCTTCATAGCATTTCTCCTAAATATTTTTTGGGATGTAATAATAATCTTATTATGGTTTCATTCGATTGAGCATTCGTGAAAACGGAATTGTTTCACGGACGTGTTCGATGCCGCACGAGAGAATAATAACTAACCTAATTTTATTTTGTTCGGCTGGAGCAGGACGACTTTTCCGTCCCGCCAAACAGCAACCTCGAAGGGAACCGGGGCGACCAAAAAGCCGTCACATTTGGCACGGAAACAGCTAAAAGGTGAGATCGTCAGAACCGGGAGCGGCTGGATTCTTATTCTGACATCAATTTCAATTCAATCGCTAATACTTCCAAGTCATTTAGCCTGAAGTAAAGATTTATTTCGCATGCATTCGCATAATTTGCGGGCAGTTCTTTGTCGGGCTGCATTTGTTGAACGTATGCTTCGTAACGTCCGCCGGTCGCGGCCGCGATGCCAAGATCACGTCTAAAGGCGTCACTCTTCCCAGCGGCGATGTGCCGCACGAACCGCTGGCCGCTGAAATCGCGATCCGGCTTTAACCCGGCGGTAGGCAAGTCAATCTCGTGTTCGACCCATGTTTCATGGACGGCAGGCATGCCGATCTCGATTACCTCGGCGCCAGCCGTACATTCGAGCACGCGGTGGCGGATCTCCGGCGGCTGGAGCACGCAATCACCCGTCTCAAGCCAAAACGGTTCGCCCTGATCCTCGTAAACCACCCTGATCCGCCCGCGTTTGCAGTAGATCATCTGAAAATCTACCTTGTGATAATGAACGTAATCGGCGACCTCGCCGCCTTTCGTAAGCCGAATATGCGAAGCGATCACCTTACCGCCAAGCCTGTCGGGTATCAGATCACGGTATTCCATCCCGGCACGGCCTGTGATCCACTCGCTGTCGTTAGTTAGTTTCAAGTTGCAGGTTCCACGTTCCAAGTCTGCATCCGTTCTCAACTCGGAATCTGGAACTTGGAACCTGGAACTCAAAACGAGCCGCATCGTCTCGCCGCCCTTCGTCAGCAAAGCCTCGCGCGGCGCATCTGCGGGTGTAATCATATCGAGCCGGTAGCCAAGATGCGTTGTATAATGATCGATACCCTCGTCGAGGTCGTCGCAGATAATGCTTTCACTCATAGATACTCAGGAAAAATAGAACGCGGATCGAACGGATCTACACGGATCCGAATTGGATATCCGCGAAAATCCGCCTGATCCGTTTCACCCGTGTTCTATTCTTCGT
>JAYUDV010000260.1:0-22868 GCA_043739565.1 Chloracidobacterium sp. | reverse complement strand
GGCCCGTATTTATTCGCCTTTTTCCATCGGGTAATTGGCCGTTTGCCATGCGACGGTACCGCCTTTGAGGGCGTATGTGTTCGCAATGCCTTTCTGATTCATTTGGAATGCCAGACCGGCACTCGTGTGTTCGGCCGGTCAGGAACAATAGACGATTATCTTTTTGTCCTTTGGCAAGACTGCAAATGCATCGTCAGGTGCGCCATATACAATATTGATCGAGCCGGCGATATGCTCATGCTTGTAGGCAAATTCGGGACGGCTGTCAACGATAACGGCGATGCCGGCGTCAGCGTCTTTTTTAGCGTCCTCGATCGATATTCGCGTCACTTCCGTGTCGTTTTCAAATTTCTTATACTCCGCAAGTTGAACCTTTTGTTGACACGCGAGTCCGAGCCCCAGCGAGACGATCACCAGCATTTGCAGCGTATATGGCAGAATTTTCTTCATAAAACTATTTCTCGCCAAAAGCCGCTAAAACCTCGTCGGCATGGGCTGCAACATCCACCTTGTCAAATACACGCACGATTTTGCCGTCGCCGTCGATCAAAAACGACTTGCGGTTGGTGCCCATGTATTTTTTGCCGTACATGCTCTTTTCGCCCCAAACGCCATAATCATTGACGATCTTTTTGTCCGTGTCGGCGAGAAGGTCAAACGGGAGCTGAAATTTCGAGATAAATTTCTGATGGGATTTTTCGTCGTCGGTCGAAACGCCGAGCACTCGAATGCCTTTGCCGCGGTACACGTCGTCGGCGTCGCGAAACGAGCAAGCCTCTTTAGTACAGCCGGGCGTATCGTCCTTTGGATAAAAATACAGCACAACCCGCTGTCCTTTAAGATCGGCCAACCTTACGTCGTCGCCATTCTGATCCTTAGCATTAAAATCCGGTGCCTTGTCGCCTTCTTTCAGCATAAACCTCCGTCAATCGTGTAAAATCTAATTTTCAAGATTGTATCATGCGTCGACGACCGAATTCCATATGATAAAACTTTTCAGCCAGCAAAAAGCTCTCGACCGGCTCAAAAAGCTTAAATCAGATTTCAGATCTGAGATCACGGAGACGTACGAGCACCGGGCAAAAAGCTGCCTGACGTGCGAGACGCGAGGTGCCTGTTGTCTCGACGCTCATTTTGTCAATGTTCATATCTCGCGCCTCGAGACGGCGGCTATCAAGCATACGATCAGTACTTTTTCTCGAGAAAAACAGAACGAGATTCTCGGTCGGATTGATGCCGCGATCTCGAAATACGGTCTAACCAGCGACGGTGATACTTATGCACAGGCTTTTGCGTGTCCGCTGTTTGAAAAGGGAACCGGCTGCCTGGTACACGAGCAGGGCAAGCCCGTAGCGTGCATTACCCATGCGTGTTACGAGAACAAGGCCGACTTGCCGCCCGACGAGATGCTGGCTCAACAGGAAAGTCTCGTCGATGACCTAAATACCCGCACGTACGGCAGATCGCAACAGTGGCTGCCGCTCCCGCTGGCAATTCGCCGAGCTCGCTAGTCCCTCTTTCTTAGCACAAACGCCATGGCTAACCCGGCAAGAAACCAGCCCGCGATCTGATCGATCAGATCCGCCCGGACAAACTCGAACGGAAACCTGTACCAGTTCCAATATGGAATGAGAATGGCGACCCACCCGGCTATGCCGATGAGGGTCGAGATGATCACTCCACGAAAAAATCCTACGCCCGCAAAGAGGAGAATAATACTTCCAAAAAATGCGGCCCCGATGTCTGCGGCGAGCTGGGTGCCGAACTGCCGGGGCGTAAAAACATCGTCGCCAGTCGGATGATAGATTAGCATAGCGGTCGGACCCTCTTTATATTTTGCCGCCCATGCTAATTGTTCTTCCTCCGTCGCCCGTTTTGTCATATCGAGCCCAGGCATAAAATAGACACCCGTGTCGGTAATATTTGCCTTCATGGCGGCTGAAACAGCCGATTCGTTCGGCATTGGTTTGACGGCCGAAGCCTCGATATTCAGCACCATATGCGAGACCGCTCCCCACATAAACATCACCATTCCGCCAAGGATCGCCGCGATTATCAAACGCATAACAATGTTCTCCCAAATTAATTTTTCAGTCTTTAGTCCACCAAAAACGCAAAAAGGACAAAAGAAATTTATTCCAAAATTCCCCTTGTCCGGATTAGATCAAATCGTAAAGACTTTATTCTTCAGTGCCGCGAATGTCAAAGCTACTTAATTTCAAGCTCGAACGGCATCATCAGCATCGCCTGTCCGCGCTGCATCTGATCTAACAGAGCGGCGTAACGGAATGAGCGTCTGACATCGGCCGGGAGCGATTCGAGCAAAGCTGCCTGAGCCTGCTGTTCTTTGGTTTCGGACGAGGCGTTGCTGCCGAACCAGGTTTCTAAGAAAGGCCGAGGCTCGGGAAAGACCACGCGTTTGACCTCTTTGTCGGCCGGCAAATTCGCGAGTTCCTTGGCAATACTTATTGCCTTTTCCAGTCCGCCAAATTCGTCTAGCAAGCCGTTGCCTTTCGCCTGTGTTCCGGTCCAAACGCGGCCCTGGCCAAGCGTGTTTACTTCTTCGGCCGACTTTTTGCGGCCCTGAGCCACCTTGGGAACAAAGTTGTCGTAATAGACGCCATGTGCCATGTCTTCCATCTTGGCCCGTTCCTCCGGCGTCCATTTTTCGGTTTCGCGGAATATGCCGGCGTTACGCCCACGCATCACATATTCGCTCGTAACGCCGAGCCAATCATAGAAACCTTTCATGACAGGTTTCCCTAAAAACATGCCTATCGAGCCAGTAATGGTCGACGGCTCGGCCACGATCTTGTTTGCATTGCATGCAATGTAATATCCGCCCGACGCCGCAACGTCGGACATTGAAACGACAAACGGTTTTTTAGCTTTCGCGTTTTCTATGGCGTGCCACATCAGATCCGACGCCAACGCGGAACCGCCAGGCGAATCGACCCGCAAAACGATTGCCCTGATCGATTTGTCGTTTGCGGCGTCATTAATAGCACTGACGATCGTGTCCGAGCCGACCATTTCACCATTCAACGGCCCGTTGCTCGAATGTCCAATATTAATGGCTCCCGAAACGTATACAACGGCTACCTTTTCGCCTTTGTTCAATCCGAGGCTGTCTGAAGGGATCTCGCGATAATTGCCGCCGCTGATCGTGCGCAATTTATCATCCGGCTTATAGCCGAGTCTTGCCTTGAGGTCCTCATCGACCTGGTCGCGGTAAAGTGCGTCATCAATCAGGCCGAGCGATTTGGCCTTAACTGCGTTGTACGGAGCGGCGTCGACGAGAGCCTTTACATCTTCGACGGATTTATTTCGCGATTCGGCGATCGCATTGGTAAAACGGCTGAAATATTCGTCCAATAGAGCGTTGATGACCTCACGCTGGCCATCGCCCATTTCTTTTTTTGTGTATTGGTCGGGTGCGTTCTTGTATTTTGGGCCGATCTGAATGACCTCGGCCTCGATGCCGAGCTTGTCGAGCGAGCCTTTATAAAACATGGCCTCGGCTGCGAAACCGTTAATGTAAATATCGCCTGATGGCGGCAGAAATACCCGATCGGCGGCGGTCGCAAGGTAATATTCGCGATTCGTGCCAATCTCCATATATGCGTAAACCGGCTTGCCCGACGCCTTAAAATCTTTTACGGCGTCGCGAAACTCGTCGGCCTTGCCCCAACCGATGCCTGGAAAATTAATGTCAAGCAGAACGGCGCCGATGCGGTTATCGACCTTTGCTTTTCGCAATTGCGTCAGCAAGCTCGTAAACGACTGCGTTTGCTTGATCCCAAAAGCTTTGGTAAGCGGCTCTTCAGCGACATAATCAGGCAGATCGCCCGAGACGCTCAGGACGAGAACGCTGTTATTGGCGACATCGGGTTTGCCCATATTTCGCGTCACGTAAACAATCGCTACGATTGCCACGATCAAAAGGGCGAATAGAACTCCGCCGATAAGTAAGAATATTTTTGCTGTTTTTGACATTGCCATTGTTAAATACTACGCGAGATTACGGCAAAAAGTTTAATCAAAAAATTAACGCCAAGCCGTCAGGCCGCAAAGCCGCAAGAAAAAGAAAAGTGCTGCAAATTTAGTGTTTGCCACTCCTTTTCCCCTTTGCGTCTTTGCGACTTTGCGTTAAATTTACCTATATGGCTAAAAAGGGTGCGATCCTTATTTGCGACGACGAAGAGATAATGCGCGACGTGCTCGAGACGATCCTGTCGGGTGCGGGTTTTAAGGTAGATCTCGCCAAGACCGGCGAGGAAGCGCTCGAACTCTATTCGCTAAAAAACTACGACGTCGTTCTAATGGACGTATCGATGCCGGGAATGGGCGGCCTTACCGCGCTCGAGGAGTTGATCAAAATTGACGCCGAGGCTGTCGTCTTGATAGTAACGGCCTATGCGACATTTGATACGGCGATCTCGGCATGGGAAAAAGGCGCGGCAGGCGTTATCAGAAAGCCGTTCCAAAATGAGCAAATACTTTCGCTCGTAGCCAAAGGTATAAAGAAGCGGCGTAAAGAGGAAGAACGCCAGGTGCTGCGGCAGGCAATGGTCAGGTCGGTCAGGCGCGAGGGTTTTATCGGGCGTTCCGAGATAATGGAAAGCGTCTTTCGCCTAGTTGACCGCGTCGCCCCCGCCCGGTCCACCGTTTTGATAACTGGCGAGAGCGGCACGGGCAAAGAACTCGTGGCAAAGGCTATTCACGAAGCGAGCCCGCGTTCGACAAATCCATTTGTCGTTGTTAATTGCTCTAATATCCCGTCGGAACTGCTCGAATCAGAATTGTTCGGTCACACGAGGGGCGCTTTTACCGGAGCCATCGCGGCCAAGAAGGGGCTATTCGAAGTCGCGGATACGGGATCTATCTTTCTGGATGAGATCGGCGATCTGCGTCCCGAAACGCAAGTGCGGCTTTTGCGTGTGATCCAGGAACGGGAGTTTACGCCGATCGGCGAAACGTCACCGACAAAGGTCGATGTCCGGATAATCGCCGCGACCAATGTCGATCTTAAGGAGGCGGTCAAAAACGGACAATTTCGCGAGGACTTGTATTTTCGGCTTTCGGTCGTGCCGCTTGAGCTGCCGCCTCTCAGGCAACGCCGCGAAGATATTTTGCCGCTCGCCCAGCATTTTATTCGAAAATACTCGGAAGAAAATGCCCGTAACATTTCGGAGAATCTGTCGCCCGAGGTTCTCTCGCTGCTCGAAAACTACTATTTTCCCGGTAATGTACGTGAGCTGGAAAACATCATCGAGCGTGCCATCGTCATCGCTCCGGGAGATGAGGTGACCGTCGAATGCCTGCGGCCCGAGGTTCGCGACCCGCGGCTGACATTTGAAATGATCACGGCCACCGAAGGCTCGTCGAGCGATATCGATATCGCGCGCGGCGTCAATTTCTATGACGAAGCAAAAAAATTCGAGATCGACCTCATCCGCCGAGCCCTCGACCAAACCGGCGGCCACCAATCCCGCGCCGCCCGGCTCCTGGGCCTGAACGCGACGACACTAAACTCAAAAATTAAGAGTTACAATATCCAGTCAAGATTGCATTGAACTGGTTGCTTAATTAATTTACTACCGTGAAGTCAATACTGCGTGCCGTCGTCTGGGTCTTTTTGTCGGCCAGCGAATCAGTAATGACCACCGTCAAAACGTAGTGACCGGCCGCGACCTTTGACAGTGCCAACTGGCCCATCTTCGTTACGGCCGCGCTGCCGTTGCTTTCGAGTGGCTGCTCGGGTTCGCGTAACAAAATCTTGTTTCCCTGAGTAATTATCAATTGCGAGCGAAGCTGCGATTTCCCATCCTTCAGCTTAGGGTTGTAGATTAGAGTCACATAACGCAGGTCCTGTTTATGACTAAGTTGTCGAAAACCGAGCAGCGGCGTCGGCTTGGTCCCCTGGGCGTCCGTCGAGAAGAGAAACACGCTGCTCATCGCCAGCTTTCCCTTGCTAAGATCCGGCACTTCAAGATACTTTGAGAATGTACCCAAGCTGCCGGAACTGGCTTCGCGCACGACGGTGCGCACCTGATAATAGTCGGGCGCTACCTGTGTGCTCGCCGAATACGTAAATCCCTCTCGCAATGCTCGTTGATATTCGTCTCGGGTTAGATTCAAATTGATCGTATCGCTGAAACCGCCACGGTTCCGGCCCAACTGATCAAAAACAAAACCGACAATATCGAGCGAGGTCTGATAGCGGTCACCCACCTCGTTAAAATGTAGTTTCGTGGCGTCAATAAGAGTATGTATGTCCACCACAGCCTTATTTTCGGCGACAAACCTGACTGCGACGTTGGGCGTTAAATCGATATCGTTTTTCGCCAGCGGGGAACGGGCCGCGGCCGCGACCTCTTCCTCTTTTGTTCGGGGCGCGGTAGACGCGGTTTCTTCTCTGGCGAAATAACCTGTGTAGCTATAGACCCTCGATGGGCTTCGCTTCACTTTGATTTCGATCTTGTGGAACGCGCGATCGAATTTTTCGCTCGGCTCATAAGCCAGGGAGTAATAGCCGTTGCTGCGGGCCAATATCTTATCCACCCCGGCGTCGAAGTTATTTGTATTAACAATAGAGATGCCACCTGTCGGGCCGGCGACCGTGGCGAGACCCAGATGCTCGGAACCGCCGGCTAACACCGGGCCCAAGGCTGATTGAGCACCCGGGTCGCCTCGGCCAAACTTTGAATCCGCAGGATCGTTTCCTCCCAGGGAACTCTTGGCAGGCGTGTCTTGAAAGCCTTTTACACCGGGCGATGCCCGCAGTCCGCGGGGATCGAGCGTGTTAATTACAACACCCGCGCGAATCGCATTATCCGTCAATTGATTTAGCAGCCGCGTGACATCTACGTTATCTGCCTTACCTATCTCAAAAATAGGGACGCCGCCCGTGATCATTACCAGATTCTTACGGCCCGGGATCTCTCGCAACGAATTGATGACGTAATTTGCGGTGGATATCACGCTCAACCCTCGAAAGTAACGAATTGTCTCATCGTTGGAACTTGAAATGTCCGGTGTATCAATGGGTTCTTCAACAACCGATGGCGAGTCAAGGCTTGCCGCCAGAGTGGCCCTATTTTTCGGTGCATCCGGAATTTCCGAAGCTGAGAGGGGATGCAAGACAATATTGATAGAAGCAATTGCCCGGCGCAGCAGTTGGCGATCCGTGGTGAACTGTTGAAGCAGCCCCTTTCCGCCTACAACTCGCACAATGGCCACCAGATCTCCGTCTTTCATCTTGTTGTCAACAAAATCCCGAAGCGTTTTGCGGACTGCGGGCAAATCTTGAATCTCCATCGTCAGATCGTCGATTACGAATGCAACTACCCGTTTGACATCTTTCGCCAAAATTCCCGGGCCGGTTTGCTCGACATAGTTCGGTAGAGACGACGGTCGAGTACCTTCAGAACGCCGTCCAGTATCCACTCCGACGAACTCCATGAATTTCAGGTCTTGTTTCTTTCCGTTGTCGTAAAGCTCAAAGTCTGCAAGCTTGAGATCTGAAATGATCTTATCAGTCTTGTCTGTGACCACTACGTCTGTCTGGACAAGACGTGTCGTAATTCGAACAATTTCTTCAGGCGTAGCGCCTGGTTGCGGTTTCTGAGGAGTCTGAGGCGTTTGCGCGACTACGGTCGCCAATGCCACTTGCGTCGCTAAAATGACAGCAAAAATCCATTTCATAAAGGTACCTCTAGCTTCTCAATCTGAATCCAAAAACATCTACGCTCTACTTGAGAATTCATTATTATATACAAATCCAGGGTTCATTATCTATGAAATGCGTAGAAAAAACTAACCCCAAGCAAAGTTCGGCAAAAACAATATCTGGTAATGCGATGACTTTGTCCCCGCCCCGAGGCATTACCTATTCTCTAAAAAGTTAGAGGAATATACGCACATTTATCCAAGGTCAAGTAAGATGTCCCGAGGGCTGATCTGGTTGTCTTTCCCTCTAACCATTCCGCGTACCGCAACAATTTCTCTCGTACCTTTTCTGCATTGCTCGTTTTCATCTACGATGCTAGTATTGAACGCAAATTGGCCGGACGTTTCGCAGCACGTCGGCAATTCATCTTTAAATTGTTGGGCGAGCGAGCATTTTTGCGGATGTGATCTTTATGAATTTCAAATGCACGAATCTTAAGAGATGCCTCGTTATGACGGGTATTCTGTTTCTGATATCTGCCGCCGCCGAGGCTCAAGGCGGCAGACTCAGCGGCAATGTTCTTTTGCCAAACGGAGCCTTCTTGAACGAGCGGGCAAGGATTACCCTCCAAACTAATCGGGGCGTCCGGAGCAGTGTATTTACCGACAATCAGGGACATTTTCAATTCAACGGTCTGACGCCTTCGATCTACGAAGTCGTAGTCGAGGCCGATGGAGATCGATTTGAAGTTGCCAAAGTAACTATTGAAGTTTTTTCGGGTGCGCCATCGTTCATCAATATCAATCTTAAAGAAAAGAAATCAAGTGGGCCGACGATATCGGCGGCCGCTGTCTCGGTCGGTGAACTTGATCCGGCCATTCCGGCCCAAGCGAAAAAGGAGTTTGAACTAGCCAACGGTGCCGTCAAGTCCGGCAAGATCACCGATGCGATCGCCCATTTGCGAAAAGCGATAGCGATCTACCCCGCTTACTTGATGGCCCATAACGATCTTGGTGCTCAGCTCTTGGCTCAGGGAAAACTCGATGAAGCTGCTGTGGAGTTTCGTCGCGCGATCCAACTGGATGACAAGGCTTTCAATCCGCGTTTGAATCTCGCCATCGTGTTCGTGCAACAACACAAGTTTTCTGCGGCGGTCGCGACCCTGACGCCTGCTCTGGCCTTGCAGCCGAATTCGCCTGCGGCCATCCTTTACCACGGCTTGGCTCTGGAGGGCATTGGCGATCTGACTGGCGCGGAGCATGAGCTAAGGATCGCCTACGATCTTGGCGGTGCCGCTTACGCCGTCGCGTTGTTTCATCTCGGCCAAATCTACATGAATGCGGGCGAGCGTGAGAAAGCACGCAAGGCATTTGAAAGCTATGTACACGCGGCTCCAAGCGGTCCAAACACGGCTGAGGCAAAGATAATGATCGGGATCCTGAAGTAACGGTCACATCTGTTCGGCTCTTGATCAAACCGGCGGATACCAATTCCCGCCCCGCCTTTTAGGGCTTAACGCCACAACTCTGAATTCGAAGATCAAAAGCTAATAGTATTCAGACACGATCGGAATAATAATCTCCAAATAATTGGACATATGTTCAAAAAGTCCGAAAAAAAATGTGAAAAATGATTTTTCTCTCTACTTCATGCCGAAAAAACCACCTCTATCTCACGTTAAATCAATCTGTTAGGTATTTTTTTTTGTTTGACAGGGTTATGGCATGAAACTTGCCATTTTCGAGGTAGATATTCTATATCTGTTGCAACAATATTTTGAATTAATTGCCGGCATCCTTACCTAAAAGGTATTTTTGGTCGAAATTACGGGCGGATCGGCGATTTATCGTGATTGCAACCTATATCGTACATATATTAAGAGTTTTTTATTTGAAACAGTTAATAACGCGCACTTATCTAATTTCTAAGTGACATCTTGAATTTAAATTTCTTAGGAGGAAAAATGAGAAAAAGTAAGACAATTTTCGCCGGTGCTGCCGCGTTCTTTTGCTTGATGATGCTTGTTATAGGCACTCATCAAACATTCGGACAGGCCCAAACCGGCACTCTGCGTGGTACCGTGACCGATCCCAACGGATTAGTTGTGGCGGGCGCAACCGTTACAGTAAAGAACCAGGCCACAGGCGTGGTTAGTGGTAACGTCACGACAAGTGGTGAAGGAATCTTTGCGATTCCAAACCTGGTCCCGGGTAAATACACCGTGACCGCAGTACAGGCCGGGTTCAGCAAGAAGTCGGTTACGGACGTAACCGTCGCACTTGGTACCGTGGGGGACATCACCGTACCCCTGGCCGTCGGCGCGCCGTCTGAGACGGTGACAGTAACCAGTTCCGGAGAAGAACTGATTACCAAGGATCAGGCCCAAATCTCGACTACCTTTGAAACTCGCAAGATCGAGGATCTGCCTTCCAATGGTGCGGGCGGAGGCTTGGACACTTTGGCGTTGCTGGCTCCCGGCGTAGTTGCATCGCGAAATAGCGGCGTGAATACGGACGGCGTGGGACTTTCGGTCAACGGAAACCGTGGGCGATCAAATAACTTTCAGATTGATGGCTCCGACAACAACGATCTGAGCATTGGCGGCCCCTCGTTTTTTGTGGATAACCAGAGCCAGGTTGCCGAGTACCAGATCATTACCAATAACTTTTCCGCCCAGTACGGCCGCAATTCAGGAGCCGTCGTTAATATCATTACAAAGGGCGGCGGCAATGATTTCCACGGTGATCTGTTTGAGTATCATCAGGATGCGTATAACCTGAACAGCTTGAATAATCAGCAAAGGTCTTTCGGACAGCTCAAACCAAACCGAAGCCTTTATAATGTTTTTGGGGGAACCGTTGGCGGACCCATTTGGGCGCCGAGATTCGGCGAAGGCGGCAAGTCCGTTTGGAAGGGCAAGGACAGGGCTTTCTTTTTCTTCTCGTTTCAGGGAATTAGAAACCCGAGTGTCTTTCAGGCGCGCGGAGGAGCCTTTAGCATTCTGAGCTCGGAATTTGGGCGTTTGAGCAATTCTTTCCCGGGGAACACGGCCATCACCGACATCACCCAATTGAGCGCTTTTGCATTAGCTCATGGCGCGGTTCGACCCCGAACTGATCTCAGTACAAGGCTGGGGGGGACAATTTCTTCGGCGTTCAATCTATCTGCACCTACTGGCTGCGCTAAGGTAATTGCTGTGGGAGCTACTCCCGCCGCCGGTTGTGGCGCCTATACGACCTTTATTAATCCGGCGACCGGCCAGGCATTTCTGACCGGCGGGCCGTACGACGTTTACAATTTCGGAACAGCCGCCGCGCCCAATCTTTTTCAGGGTGCGTTTCCCGAGCGTGACTACGTTGCCCCGTACACCCAGAACGAGTACAGTATTCGCTTTACGGTAAGACCCAGCAACAAGGACAGCGTCGACTTCCGCTTCCTCAAGCAGGCATCGGTCTTTTTGAATACCGGTGGTGCATCAAACGGCTTTAGCTATGACGTGCCGGCCACCAGTAAGAATCTCGGTGGAACCTGGGTTCGTACAATCACGAGCTCGTTGACAAATGAATTCAAGGCCACTACTCAGAACCTTAATGTCGAGTTTGGCGGTGCCGGTGCAGACAATGGTCGGGGCGCGGTTCCAAAGCCCGCCGATATAGGTAATACGATCGCCAATATCTCGTTCACCGGCGCTACCCTTGCCAGCATCAGAAGTGCCGTGGGCCTGGCCACTATCGGGGCGGCCACCAACCTTCCGCAGGGACGACTGGTTAAGGTTTATCAGGCTGCGGATACCATGACCTGGGTCAGGGGAAAACATAACGTAGTGTTTGGCGCTGAATTTAAGCACCTGATCAATAAGGTGCCGTTTCTGCCGCTCTACCAGGGATCGTTTCAATTTAGCTCACTCACCCGGCTGCAAAACAACGCGCCGTCTTCGATCAACCTGACCGCGGGCGAGCCGGTTACCACCTACACTGAGAACGATCAATACTATTTCGTCCAGGACGATTTCAAGATCAGATCAAATCTGACCTTAAATCTTGGCGTCCGGTACGAATATACGGGACAGCCGATCAATCAGTTGCATGACATCACATTAGCTCGCGAAAGCGGCAGCCCTAAGGCGATTTTTGATCCAACGCTACCTATAAGCGTCAGGACCGTTCCCTACATCAAGCCCGATAAGAATAACTTTGCTCCGCGAGTTGGCTTCGCCTATTCGCCGAAATTCGCAACCGGATTCATGCATAAGTTGGTGGGTGACGATGCCACGGTTATCAGGGGCGGTTTTGCGATCGCTTACGACCCGGCGTTTTACAACATTTTGCTAAACCTGCAGAACGTGGCGCCATATTCGGCGGCGCTTCAGCTTTCATCGGCAAATGCTTTGTCGTCGACAACCACTTCGCCGCTGCCTTTGCCGCTCAATCCGACGGCGATCAACAATCAGGCCATAGCCTCGGCCTCGGGTGTTTTGCCGCTTGGCAAATTGAACCCGATATATCTGGCCCAAACTCAGGTTTCGCCTGGTTTCCATTCGCCGTATTCTGAGCAGTTCTCGTTTGGTGTTCAACGGCAGATCAACCGCGGCAACGTGTTTGAGATCAGCTATGTCGGTACCCAAGGCGTCGGCCTGTTCCAGAGCGTCAACGGCAACTTCTTTACCAAGCCGCTCGTTAATGGACTCCCGAACTTGTTTGGCACGGGCATCGACTTCCCGTCGTTCGCCTCGCAATTGCCGGCGGGTGTAGGGTTCCAAACCTGCGTTGACGATCCGACAACCCTGTTTGTCAATGAATCTGTCTGCAACGGACGCCTGAAACGAGCAAATAGCATCACCATCAGGGACAACGGCGCCCATTCGACTTACCATTCGCTGCAGACGCGCTACTCGGGACGCTTCTTTAAGAACGCGCTCTCAGTTAACTCGTCCTACACGTTTAGCAAGACGATTGACAACGCGAGCGAGATATTCGCTTTTGCTGGCATTAACTCTACCAACCCGCAAAACCCGTTCTGCTCGGGCTCTTGCGAAAAGGCGCTTTCCAATCTCAACCGTCCGCATGCCTTCTCGGCCAGTTTCATCTACGACGTTCCGTATATGAAAGACCAGCGGGGACTTCTCGGTCACTTGCTTGGAGGTTGGCAGATCAATGCAACCCAGGTCGTAACGAGCGGCAATCCGTATACCCCGACTGACGGGATCAATGGAGCCTATGGGTTGGGCAACACCTATCTGACCGCTGGTCAGCGGG
Organism: Chloracidobacterium sp.; assembly: GCA_043739565.1. Lineage (GTDB taxonomy): Bacteria > Acidobacteriota > Blastocatellia > Pyrinomonadales > Pyrinomonadaceae > OLB17. Next base: position 9,941 of record JAYUDV010000260.1, on the reverse strand, counting down.
CGTTTATCGGCAATCCAAATGCACCACAGACTTCGGTGGGAATCAGCGCTATCGATGCTTATATCGTATTAGGCGCACCGGCGGTTGCCGGGAATTCAACCGTTTTCTACAACTTGAACACTTTCAACCAGACTGGTAATTTTGTGCCGGTATCGCGAAATGATGTTCGCTTTATCATTAACGCACCGGGCTCGGCAAAGATTTTCGGGACGCCATTTGGCAATAGCCCCCGCAACTATCTGCATGGCCCGGCGATCAACCAGCTCAATATGAGTTTGTTCAAGAACCTGAAGATCGCGGAACGGCTGAAAGTGCAGATGCGCGGCGAAGCGTTCAACGTCTTGAACCACCCAAATCCGGGCTACGGCGTCAATGCGGGCGGTTTCCTTCCAAGCAATGTTCTGGATAACGCCGGGGTTCCTAATGGTGGCTTTGGCAATAACAAAGACATTGCCCTCGCTAATCGGGTAGTCCAGCTTGGCATACGTGTAATTTTCTAGTCTTTGACTGGAAGATATGGATTAGGAGAGTCGACAAGCGGCTCTCCTTTTTTTATGCCTGAAATAGGGATTCGGGCCCTTGGAAAAATAATTACAAAGTGAATGCTTGCCCTTCAATACCAAAATCGATAGGTGAGACTGCGGAAATGCCTGTTGACAAATTTGAATCGAATGAATTTTCGGATTTCGTCCATTTTTTTACAAATACTCTACAAAGTCTTTACAAATCATGACGATCCACCCGGCGAACCGGTGGGTAAGGCGGAAAAAAGGTGATTTAGTTGCACCCGAAAAAATCCGTAAACACCTAATTCTAAAACATTAGGGCCGGCTGCAAATAAATTGGCGGTTGAGTGTTATTGACTGGTGGCCCCGCGTGGTCATAGTGGCACGAAAATTGCGCTTAATAAAAATGATTTCTATCTACATTATAAAGTTGTAAACGATTTACTCCCGGTGTATGCGTAATTCGCGCCATATTATGCGTGTGCAGAATAAAGGTGGATTGGGTAAACCAGATTCGCGGTTTAGGATTTTGGGGGGGGGGTGTTTATTAGATTTGTTTGCCGATTTCGGTTTTTATTAGGCACTTATTTAAGTGAAATCCTGAAATATCATCCTTGAGGAGGAAAAATGAGAAAGTTTTCAAAAATCTTGATTGTCGGTCTGGCGCTGCTTATGGCCCAGATCGCTATTCAAGCGCAAACGACCGGATCAATCTCAGGCACTGTGATGGATCCAAATAAGGCTGTTGTGGCTGGAGCGACGATTGTTGCCTCAAACAACGACACGAAGCAGGAGTACACAGCGGTAACCAATGAAGAAGGCTACTATCGAATTCCCAATGTTAGTTCCGGTGTCTATACGGCAACGTTAGTCGGGAAAGGATTTAAAACCTCGATAATCAAACTGATCAAAGTCGATGTCGGCTCCGGATCGGCCGTGAATATTCAAATGGAAATCGGCGGTGCCGCTGAACAAGTGACCGTTGTCGGCGGCGGTGAGCTGTTGCGAACCGACAATGCGACGGTGGGAACGACTCTTACCGGACGGCAGATCACAGATATTCCGACGGCATCGCGAAATGCATTGGATTTGGTCCTTGCATTGCCGGGAACAACCACCCCGGGCCGCCCGCGTACATCGTCCGTTAATGGCTTGCCCAAGGGAGCGCTGAACATCTCGCTCGACGGCATCAATATACAGGACAATTTACTCAAATCCAGCGATGGCTTCTTTACCTACATTCAACCGCGTACGGACGCGATCAGTGAAGTAACCCTTTCGACCTCCAATCCGGGTTCGGAAAGTTCGTCCGAGGGTGCCGTGCAGATTAAATTTGTCACTCAGGGCGGCGGAAACAGCTATCATGGAGGGCTCTATTGGTATCACCGCAATCCCGCGTTCAATGCCAATTATTGGTTCAATAACCGTGACCTGCCAGCGGATCCTGTAACGCACAAGGCTCCGCAAAGCCGCATCCTGCTAAACCAGATCGGCTTTAAAGCGGGTGGCCCCATTTCAATTCCGAAATTGTTTAACGGAAAAGACAAAGCGTTTTTCTTTGTTAACTACGAAGAGTATCACTTACCTGAAAGAACGCTGCGAACGAAAAATATTTTAAGTCCGCAGGCGCAGGCGGGCATACATCGTTTCTATGCCGCTACCGTCCCAGCCGGGCTGCCAGCTACGACCACGTGTGCCGCGACAGGGTTAGCGGGTTCACAGGCACAGCTTTGCTCGACAAATGTTTATACATTGGCGGGTAATGCCGGTCTAATTAATACGGTTGATCCCACTATCGGAGCATTATTGGGTCAGATCCGCGGTTCGCTAACCGGCGCTACGATCAAGGACACTGGCGATCCTAATATTCAACAAGTATCGTTTATAAATCCTGGCGGTCAAACGCGTAAATTCCCGACGGTTCGATTTGATTTTAACTTGATCAAGAATCATCACATCGAAAATATTTGGAATTACCAACAATTTAGGTCAAAGGTAGACTTTCTAAACTCTGTTGATCCGGCGTTTCCCGGTTTCCCAAATTTCGGAAGTCAGGATTCGAACCGCTTCTCAAATGCCACGGCGTGGCGTTGGACGATAGCAAGTACTGTCGTTAACGAGGCTCGTTTTGGATTGACTGGAGGCTCGGTTTTGTTTTTCCCGCAGGTTAATTCGGCTCAATTCGCCAATCAAGCCGGATACAACCTCGGATTAGGTAATTTTGCGACCGGCGGTTTCACTCTTAGCACTGCATCGGTCACTACGGGACCGCAACGACGCAACACGCCGGTCAAGCAGTTCAACGATACGCTGACATGGGTAAAGGGGAACCATTCATTTAATTTTGGTGCGACCGCGACCAGAATTAACTTTTTTCAGCAATTGCTAACAGTTGTGCCGAGCGCCGTATTTTCAACGAGTTCGAGCCTTGACGCAGCCGGTTTTACCCCGTTCAGCTCCCTTAGTGGAGCGGCACAGAATGGAGTGGCCGCGCAGCTCTACTATTTATTGTCGGGCCGATTAACGGCAATCAACTCTAATGTCCGTCTGAGCGAAAAGACGAACAACTACACATATCTTGGCGACCTGATCGGCCGGGCGCAGCAGACGGAGTATGGTTTCTTTGGACAAGACACGTGGCGTTTCCGTCCAAATATAACTCTAACCGGTGGCTTGCGTTACGAACGGCAGCTTCCGTTTACGCCTTTGAACAAGACGTATACAACAACAGGCTACGCCGGGCTTTTTGGCGAATCTGGCGAGGGGAATTTCTTCAAGCCCGGTACGCTGGCAGGCACCCCGTCGACCTATAACCTATTCAATCCGGGCGATGCAGCCTATAAAAGCCAGGCTGGCAGCCTCGCACCAAGCGTTGGCCTCGTTTACAGTCCTAAATTCGAAAAGGGCGTATTGCACACGCTCATGGGAAATTCGGGACAGACCGTGCTGCGGGGCGGCTTTTCAATGGCTTTCATCCGGGAAGGCGTAAATACGTTCCAAAGTATTTTTGCCTCTAATCCGGGCGGAACCGTTACGACCAACCGCAGTTTGGCGCTCGGCAATCTGACAGTTGGAAACTATCTCAGAAATGGGCCATTTGGCACGCCGGCATTTAATACAACCCCGACATTTCCAAACACAGGTCTCATTACTGACTCTGTAAATGCATTTGCACCTAATATTAAGATAGGCTACGTTGAGTCCTGGACGGGCAGCCTTCAACGCGAGCTTACGTCAAATATGGTGCTCGAAGTGCGTTACGTCGGCAACCGCGGCCATCGGCTCTGGAGACAGTACGACCTCAATCAGCCGAATATTATCGAGAACGGTTTTGCCAGTGAGTTTATGCTGGCGCAGCAAAATCTACTGGCTAATATACAACAGGGCCGAGGAATCCAATTCCGCTATCAGGGGCCGGGTACGGGCACATCGCCATTGCCGATTATTTTCGGCTATTTTCAGGGAGTAAATCCGGCAAATGCCGGAAATTGCGCCACTATTGTAACTTGCAATACGTTGTATAGCAGCGGCAATTTCGCGAGTTCGACTTTTTATAACACGCTTAACCCGCTCAATGCCAATCCGCTGGCATTTACAGGCACGACGGGATTTCTTGCCGCCGCCAGTGCAACCGGGCTTGCAACCACAGCGTTCGCCTCACGTCGCACCCCTGTGGCCCAAGGTGGTTTGGGATTATTCCCAATAAATCAATTTGTGGTTAATGGAAGTAAGCTTGGCGGGTCGTTTCTGATGGATAACGGTTCGCAGACATACTATGACGCTTTTACGATAGAATTACGGCGCCGTTTTTCAAAAGGCCTGCTGATTCAATCAAGCTACACCTTTGGCAAGGCATTGGGTAACACGTACGCAAGCAGTTCTGCCGCGTTCGATCAACCTAGCGACTTGCGAAGTCCGAGGCTGAGAAAAGGTGAGGCTCCCTTTGATATAAGGCACAGCTTTAAAACCAACTTTATCTATGAGTTGCCCTTTGGTCGTGGACAGTCGTTCCTTGGTGACACAAGGGGCTGGATAGATAAAATAGTTGGCGGCTGGGGCGTTAATGGCAACATTCGTATCCAGAGCGGCTCGCCATTCGCTTTAGGCAACGTCCAGTTAGTCGGTATAACGAGGAAGGACCTACAGAAAGCGGTTGGCGTCTACAAAGAGGCCGATGGCTTTGTCTATGTTTTTCCGCAGGCCATCCGCGACAATACGTTTAGGGCCAATACCCTATCGGTTACCGCTGCTGGTCCCACCTACGTAAACGGAGCACCTACGGGTGGTTACATTGCACCGGCAGGGGCTGGTAATTGTATCCAAACAGCCGTCGGTGGATGCGGTTTTGCTAACCTGATCCTTAAAGGGCCAGCGTTTTCCAGGTCGGACCTGAGCATCGTCAAGAAGATCAAGCTCACGGAACGGACAAATATTGAGTTTCGCGGCGAATTCCTAAATGCATTCAACAACATCAACTTCCTTGTTGGTGCCGCCGGTAACGACGTGAATACACTTGGCAGCTTTAATTCGACAGCATTTGGCCGAATTACTGCTGCTTATCAGGATCTTTCCACCACCAATGATCCCGGTGGCAGACTGGTCCAATTAGTTGCTCGATTCAACTTTTAATAGGTTGGTTCGTGATTAAAAAAATAAGGGCGAGAGCAGATATTCTGCTCTCCCCCTGTTTTTGTAATACAATTGGCTTTTCCAATTAAATTTAGTTCGTCAGTACAAAAAATTAAACCGATTTGAGGTACAACATGAAGAGAACATTATTTGCCTGTTTGATACTTGCTTTGTGTGCCGGCTCGGTTTTTGCCCAGAAAGCAAAACCGTGGACAGAGTGGTCAAAAAAAGATGCTGAAAAGATGCTAAATGATTCGGCGTGGGCAAGAACACAGGAAGATACGGATATAACGCAATTATTTTATTCCCCGGGATCTAACGAAACCATCACAAAGACAACTGCCGGTCGCAGCGATGACAGAGGTGTAGGTACCGGCACCAATGAATCAGGTGCAAAGAACCAAGCATTGTCTTTAAAGTATCGCATCAGGTTTATGTCGGCGAAACCGGTTCGTCAGGCTTTCGCACGCGCGATCGTATTGACGCAGGCTAAAGACGAACAAGCGGCTAAGATGTTGGGGGCCAAATTGCAAGGTGCTTTCGTAGACCTTGACTACGGTGATTACATCGTTGTGGCGGTCGCTTTTGAAGCTACAGACCGACGGCTAAGTGGACCTGTAGAGCAAGCTCTTCGAAGCTCCACAGCGGATACACTGAAAAATACTTGCTATCTTGAGCGTAAAGACGGCAAACGCATGTTTTTAGTGGAATATCAGCAGCCGACACCGGATCAGACAGGCGCGAAATTTATTTTTCAACGAACGCTGGACGGACAACCGTTTCTGACGGCTGAAAATGAAATTGTGCGTTTTGTGGCCGTGGTCGGCGAGAAAGTTAAACTCAATATGAAATATAAAACCGCTGATATGATCTACGACGGAAAGTTAGAGTATTAACCTTGTAACTTATGCGTTTTGAGACGAAGCGGTTATGAATGGTTGTTTTACGCCGCGAGGTACGCGAGGGTCTCGATGACACATTGCATTCTGGCCGATATGGTCCAAAATGGCAGACTCGAGGACGGTCTTGATTCCTACCAATAAAAACGTCAGGTGATGCCGCCGGGGTGTCACCTTTTTTGTTGCCGTAAGGGCGGTTATACTTATTTATTCGTAGTAGATAAAGAATCGTGTGCTTGAACAAATCGAACTATCAGTTATTCCCCTAGGTGCCGGTGATTTGATTGACCGTGCCGTTAGGTTTTACCGCAAATATTTTTGGACCTTTGTTTTGATAGCGTCGCCGCCGGTTATCTTCGGGACGCTTATCTCGGTGGTGTGGACGATTGTCGGACGCAAGATATTCGGTCCCGGCCTCGACAAAAGTTCTTTTGAAAATACGTTTTACATTATATTTCTGTGGTCTGGCAGCGTCGTTATATGGCTGGCCGAAACGATCGCAACGCTCGTTGTCATGGGCGGTGCATCGCGTAATTTTGTCCGGCATCTGCTTTTTGGCGAACCGATAACCTTTCGCGAAACTTATCGCAATACGCTGAAACGCCTGATGGGGCTGATCGTTGCGTCTTCGATGATCACGATCCTCATCGGTTCGATCGGGATGGCGATATTTTATTTTGGAGCGACGATCGCAGTGCTTGCCATACTGCTGATCATGTGGATATTTAGCTCGATTCCGATCGTCGCGGTCATACTTTCGATTATTGTTGGGGGAGCCATCGCGGTGGCAACCATGTGGCTTTTTTTTCTTGCGGCATCGCGTCTCGCATACGTGCCGCAAGTAATGCTTGTCGAGGGACAGGGTGTCTTTGCGGCGATCGGTCGCAGCGCTTCGCTGGCCGGCGGCAATGTTCGGCGGCTGGCGGCTCTATTCATTTTCACCACGGTGGCGGCGTATTCCGCGTTGGCCTTGCTGTATGTGCCGCTCGCCTGGTATGCGTCGGCAAACGGCGTCCAGTTGCTTATGTTTGATGCGGAACTAATTCCCGCGTGGTATGAGATCGCCTACAATTTGATCTGGCAGATTAGCTTTATACTGATGTCACCGGTATGGATGGTCGGGCTCTGCCTGCTCTACGTCGATGAACGGGTTCGTGCCGAAGGGTACGATATCGAGCTGATGGCGGCCCGTCGGTTAGGAGAAATACCGGGCGTTCCGGCAACCTACGTCAACCCTTTGCAACCCGCTCTCGCAGCGGGCCTGGATATAAAGCGGCCAACCGTGAGGGCCGAGCGTTCGACCATCACCACGCTTGGATTGAAATGATGCATTTGCCGGCGATCATAAAAAAAGTTTTGAAAGGCCCCGGCCCGATTGTGATCCTGTGTATCGCTTTCGCCTCCACGGTCGCCGCGTCGTCTCTGACGGATTATCATCGGCGGATCGATGCGGCCCGCGGCTATACGGACCAACTACTCAAATACTCGGACGAAAGCAATCCCACATTCGAGCATGAAAAGATCACGGCGTTGAAAACCTCCGTTCCACCTTCGGAAAAGATCGAGTGGCCCGGCGGCGGCCTGGAAACCGATAATCGATGGCTTGCACTCCAGCTTGATAATCTTGCTGATGAAACGAATCTGGCGAATCGTGGCTGGATCTTAAACGGTATTAGCGAACGACTGCTCACGATTTCGAAAAGGATCGGGGAACTCGAGACGGCGGTCTCGGCGAGCCGCTCAAAGGACGATGATAAGCAAAAACTCGCGGAGATCCTCGCACGCCTGGAATATCAAAAGGCGCAGGCGAAAGAAGAAAGCCTCTTTCAAAGATGGATTCGCGAGTTTATCGAGTGGCTCGCCCGCATCTTTCCGCGTGCTCCGTTGTCTCCAAACGCTTCGGGCATGGGTTCGCTACAATTTGGGTCGCAGATATTGATTTACGCGCTTGTAATCGGTCTGGTGGGCTTTTTGATTTACAAGTTTGCGCCGCTTCTAGCCCGGTGTTTCGATTTAAAAATAAAAAAGAAAAAGGAGGATCGCGTCATCCTTGGCGAGCGGATCCGAGCGGACGAAGCGGCTGAGGATATCTTCGGTGAGGCGGAGCGGCTGGCCCGCGAAGGTAATCTTCGGGGTGCGATTCGCAAGGGCTACATCGCGCTTCTCTGCGAGCTGAGCGACCGCAAGGTGATCGGTCTTGCGCGGCATAAGACAAACCACGACTATCTGCGCGATGTCCGAAAAGATCAGAGGCTTTTTGAAAATATGACAGGGTTAACCGGCAGCTTCGAACGCAACTGGTATGGTCTGCGGACCACCGAACAGAATGATTGGGAGAACTTTCGCAATTTGTATAAGCAAACAATTGTCTCTGCGAGTACACTGCATCCTCTGCGTTGAATCGCAGCAATGCCTTAGTTAACGCAGAGAAACGGGGAGTTTTTCGCCGCAGAAAGTAGAGAGTTAGTGAAACAAAAGCTTTTTATATTTATTTTCCTTGTTTTGATGGCAGCCATTTTGGTGGGCCTCAATGCCGCGTCGTATGTGCAAAAGGAAAAGTCGCCCGATAGCGAGATGATGCCTAATCGCTCGACCTTTGATTCGGGAGCGAACGGCACGCAGGCGTTTTATACGCTGCTGTTTGAGACGGGCCGCAAGGTCGCCCGATGGCAAGAGCCGCCCGCTGCTTTGCTGACCGCAAAATCGAATAAGCCCGCCGTTTTTGTCGTTATAGGAGCGCTAAGACGCGATTTTACGTCTCCTGAAAGCGACAATCTTTTGCGCTGGGTTTCCGAGGGCGGGACGCTGATAGTGGTCGACCGTGAACCGCCGCAAGGACTCGTAACGACGACCGCCAACTGGAAGCTGACGATAAAGCCGTCGGACCAAATGGTAGATATGTTTGCGGTTGATCCGACAGATCAAAGGCAGATGACGCATGACGCAGCGGCGGCAAAGCCCGTGCAGCCAACGCTTTTTACGCAAAATATTAATGCAGTCCAACCGTCCAGATTTGCCTCGTCGGTGGCCTTTTTGAGATTTTCCGAATCTGATAACGGCGACGATCCAACACCCTCACGTAAGTCGAAATCGCCCGCGTCCGTCGAATCGCCAAGTCTGATCGCTCCAACGGTTCACCTTGCGTCGGGCGATAAAAATTTAGTTGTCGACGCTCCTTATGGGAGTGGAAAGATCGTCTACCTTTCCGATCCGTACCTCATCTCAAATGGCGGGATCGGCCTTGTCGATAACGCTCAAATGGCGATAAATATGGTTGCGGCGGGTAACGGTTTGGTCGTGTTTGACGAATATCACCAGGGTTACGGCGCCGACAATAACCGCTTTCTCCAATTTTTTGCCGGGACGCCGGTGGTCGCGATTTTTTTGCAGGCGGCGATCTTACTCGGTTTTGTCTTTTTTTCCCAAAGCCGCCGTTTTGCCCGTGCCGTGCCCGAACCGGAAGCGGACCGCCTCTCAAAGCTAGAATACGTCGCCGCGATGGCCGAATTGCAGCAGCGTACGCGGGCCTTTGACCTTGCAATCGAAAATATTTACACGGATTTTCGACGGCGTGTAACGCGGCTCCTCGGCCTCGACAGTCTTACGGCCAAAAGCGGTGAGATTGCTACGGGAATCGCCGGGCGGACAGGCCTCGACCGCGTGTTAATTGAACAAACTTTGTTTAAATGCGAGGAAATAATTCGTGGCGAACCGACGAATAAAAGGGAAGTGGTCGAGCTCGCGGCCGCGCTTCGCGAGCTAGAGCCAACGCTCGGGATCAAGCGGGCCGCGAAAATAAAGATATAACCGATGGGAACATACGCTCTAATTATTTTGATCGTTGTTTTCTTTCTGACGAGCGTCATCGGCGTCGTCACGGGCAGCAATTCGCTGATTGCCGTGCCGG
>JAYUDV010000259.1:0-1331 GCA_043739565.1 Chloracidobacterium sp. | reverse complement strand
GATAATTGCGACAGATAACGCTGACCATGTTGCCGAGATGATCGTCAATGCCGGCTCGGTGTTTATCGGAAACTACTCGTGTGAGAGCGCCGGCGATTATGCATCGGGCACAAACCATACCCTGCCGACGAACGGGGCGGCTCGTGCGTATAGCGGTATTTCGGTCGCGAGCTATTTGAAAACCATCACGTTTCAAAAGCTTTCAGAGAACGGCATACGGAATCTCGGCCCGGTGATCGAAACGATGGCCGCGGCTGAGGGGCTGGACGCACACAAACGAGCGGTTTCAATTCGACGCGAATGGATCGGAGGGTGATATGACGTTTTATCTGCAAAAATTAGTTCGTGGGAACATTAAACGTTTGAAGCCATATTCGTCGGCTCGTTCCGAATTTGTCGGTGGGGCTGAGGTCTTTCTGGACGCAAACGAGAATGCGTTTGGATCACCGGCGGGACGCGGCGATAACCGATATCCCGATCCGCTGCAAATCGAATTAAAACAACGAATTGCCGAAATGAACGAGGTTTTACCGTCGGAGATCTTTGCCGGTAACGGCAGCGACGAGGCTATCGACCTGCTTTACCGGATCTTCTGTGAGCCGGGCCGTGATGAGGTTATCCTCTGCCCGCCGACCTATGGAATGTATCGTGTTTCGGCTGACATCAACGATATTGCTATACGAGAAATAAGGTTGATGGACGATTTTCAGCTTGATGTTTCTTCGGTCCTATCCGGCATAACGGAAAGGACGAAGCTGATCTTCATTTGCTCGCCAAATAATCCGACCGGCAATCTCATGCGGCGTGAGTCAATTATCGAGATCGCCGAGAATTTTAATGGCATTGTCATTGTCGATGAAGCATATATCCACTTTGCCGACGAACTTACGATGACTACGGAACTTGACCGTCTGCCGAATCTTGTCGTTCTTCAGACATTTTCCAAAGCCTGGGGAATGGCGGGCCTGAGAGTCGGCCTCGCGTTTGCAAACAGCGAGATCATCGAACTTATGAATCGCGTAAAGCCGCCGTATAACGTGAGCGGTATCGCGCAAAATGCGCTATTGCGTGCGCTGGGTGCGAAGTCGAAGATCGATGAGTGGATCGCGTCCACCTTGAAACAGAGGGCGAAGCTGGTTGATGCGTTCGATCGGTTCGGCTTCGTAGAAAAGGTCCATCATTCCGACGCGAATTTCGTTTTGGTCAAGACGACGGACGCTTATGCGATCTATCGGTTTCTGATCGAAGAAAAGATCGTCGTCCGCAATCGCAGTAATGTCGAGCTTTGCGAGGGATGTTTGCGGATAACCGTCGGGACGGCTGATGAAAAT
>JAYUDV010000258.1:0-9774 GCA_043739565.1 Chloracidobacterium sp. | reverse complement strand
GTTCTTATAACTCCAAGGACAAGCCTGACGCTTCCGCATTCGAAATTAACGTTCAGCTTTTCGGAATCGATCATTTTTCTAACATTTCTCATCTACGGTGGAGAGATGGCAATCCTTGCCGCGTTTGTCGAAACTTTAGCCAGTTGTATTTATTTAAAAGATCGGGGAATTATGAAGGGGCAATGGATTGTCTTATTCAATTCATCAGCGGTCTCGCTCGTAACGGCAACAAGCTATGGAGTTCTGTTGTTATCGTCACGGATGATGGGCATCGATTTGAATCTGTCCAACACACGCTCTTTGATAACCGTGCTAGGGATATTATCACTGACCCAATTCGTCGGCTCATCAGTTTTTGCAACACTTTTTCAAAATATCAAAACCAGCGGCAACGTATGGGAGATTTGGAAAAAACAATGTCTCTCAAGCTCACTCACGCAGTTTACGGGCGTCTGCCTGACGGGAATAGTCTATAAGCTGATCCACTACGCCGATTTTTTGGTCGTCGCAATCGCGGCTATAGGTTTGTTGCTCGTTTACTTGAGCTATCGTCAGTCGATCGGTGATATAGGCGACGCAATTCTTCATGCCGAAGCAGCCGAACGTGAAAAAGCCGAGGTCGAGCGCGAACGCCGGCATGAGGCCGAGAAATACGCGGCACAGTTGGCGATCACGCTCGAGAACGAAGAACAGGCAAACGAGGCGCTTCGCAAAAGTGAGAAAGACCTGCAGCACGCGGCGCTCTATGATTCGCTCACCAATCTACCGAACCGAAAGCATTTCGGCGATATGCTTCGCAAACTGATAGATGTTTATAAACAGGATCCGACCGCGACCTTTCACGTGCTCTTTCTCGACATCCGAAAGTTTAAGAATATCAACGACAGCCTCGGGCATACGCTTGGGGACAAAGTGCTGATGGTCGCGGCCAAACGCTTTGTTAGAATGCTAAATTCGTCGGATATGGTCGCACGCATCGGCGGAGACGAATTTGCCGTGATCCTTAAAAATCTTAAGACCACCGGCAAGGCACAAAAGGTCGCTCGACGAATATTCGACACGATCGCTCAGCCCTTTTCCCTCAGCACCAATCGGATATCGATCAGCGTAAACATTGGTATCGCCCCTTGCGACGCCGAGTATAATACGCCCGAAGAGGTGCTTCGTGATGCCGATATCGCGATGCACTACGCCAAAGAAAAGAACATCGGCGTCGCAGTATTTACTAAGGAACTGCGTGTGCGTTTTCTCGAACGTGTACGTTTTGAAAACGACCTCCGACACGCAATCGACCGTAATGAACTGTCAATGAACTACCAGCCGCTCGTCTCGCTGCAAGACGGCGAGCTTATGGGCGTTGAGGCCCTGTTGCGTTGGAACCATAGTGAATTCGGGCTTATTCCGCCCAATAAATTTATCCCGATAGCCGAGGAGTCCGGACTGATCATTCCGATAACGGTTTGGATCCTTCAGGAAACGACGAGTCAGATTGCTCATTGGCAAAAAATCAGCCCGGCCTATAAGGACCTGATTGTCAGCGTAAATATCTCAGGCAAACATTTGTCGAATGACGACCTTATTGACGACGTCGAAAATGCCCTTGCTATCTCCAAACTATCTCCGCAAGCCCTCAAACTCGAAATTACCGAAAGTGCGGCAATGGAAAACGCCGAACATTCGATCAACATGCTAAATCGTCTAAAGCAGCTCGGCGTCCAGTTAAGCATCGACGATTTCGGAACCGGGTATTCATCGCTTAGTTATCTTCATCGCCTGCCGTTCGATACCCTCAAGATCGACCGGTCTTTCGTTTACAGCGTCGGTGAGAGCGGTGAAAACTCCGAGATACTGCAAACAATAATATCGCTCGCCAAAAACCTGAAAAAGAAGGTCATCGCCGAGGGCATCGAGACCGAGGCTCAGCTGTCGCTGCTGCAAAATCTTGGCTGCGACTACGGCCAGGGCTATCTACTTGCGAGGCCCCAGACCAAAGAGAAGATGGAAAGGTACCTCTATGAGGGCCGCACATGGCTTCCGGTTAAGATCACTGACAGCGTACCCAGCCCCCATGCCGGGTTCGACGAACACCTCCCTGTTTTTTAACAAATCAACCCTTCATTTTGCTTTCTACATTACGGGCATTATACTTAGCGAAAATCTTTTTGCTCAGGAGTATTTGCACGTTATGTTTAAGAAAGCTCTTCCGTTTCTGCTGGTTTGCACCTTTATGGCGGCAAACGTTGCGGCGCAGGCCAGGTTCGATTATCCAAAAACGCCAAAGGGCGATCAGGTGGACGATTACTTCGGCACAAAGGTCGCCGATCCTTATCGCTGGCTTGAGAATAACGACTCACCGGAAGTCGCCGCTTGGGTCGAGGCTGAAAACAAGGTCACGTTCGGCTATCTCGACAAGATTTCCTATCGGTCGCAGCTCAAGAATCGTCTCACCAAGCTCCTGAATTACCCGAAGTATGGTTCTCCTACACGAAGAGGCGATTGGTTTATCTTCTCAAAGAACGACGGGTTGCAAAATCAGAGTGTCCAATACATCCAGAAAGGACTGGACGGCACCCCGGAAGTCTTGCTCGATCCGAACAAGTTTTCCGCCGATGGCACGTCGCAGCTCGGAGGGTTCTCGCTTTCGGAGAGCGGAAAGTATGTGGCTTATGGAATTTCGGAAGGCGGTTCCGACTGGAGAGATTTCTACGTCCTCGACGTGGCGACGAAAAAGGCTCTGCCGGATCATCTCGAGTGGGTAAAATTCTCTGGCACGTCGTGGATCGGCGATCAGGGTTTCGTCTACAACCGTTATCCTCAGCCTGAATCAGGAAAGAAGATGGCGGGCAAAAACGACTACCAAAAGATTTATTATCACAAAGTCGGCACGCCGCAATCCGACGATAAGCTGATTTACGAAGACAACGATCACCCGCAACGCCGTCAGTCGGTCTTCGTGTCTGAGGACCAGCGTTTTGAGATTCTTAGCGTCTCGGACTCTTCCGCTGGAAAGCGAGGAAACTCACTTTTCTTCCGCGAACTCGCGCAGGGTGACAAGCCGTTCACTCCGATTGTCGCCGAGATTGGCGACGACAGTTACAACGTGATCGATGACGTCAACGGCAAGTTCCTGATCGAGACAAACCACGGCGCGCCGAACGGTAAAGTCGTCCTTTATGATCCGGCCACCAAAACGTGGAAGGACGTAATTCCCGAAAAGCCCGAGCCGCTCGAAAGCAGCGGCACCGCAGGCGGAAAATTATTCGTTACATATCTGAAAGACGTGACGACACAGGCATACGTTTACAGCATCGAGGGCAAACTCGAAAACGAAGTACCGCTTCCGGGCCTTGGTTCCGCCGGAGGTTTCGGTGGACGAAACGATGATAAGTTCGTTTTCTACAGCTACACATCTTTCAATGCTCCGCCGACATTCTATAAATACGACATCGCATCGCGTAAATCCTCTGTTTTTCGCACGGTCGATATTCCCGGCTTCAAAGCAAACGACTACGAGGTAAAACAGGTCTTTGTTAATAGCAAGGACGGCACACGCGTTCCGATGTTCCTGACTTACAAAAAGGGCCTTAAGCTCGATGGAAACAATCCAACGATCCTATACGGCTACGGCGGTTTCAATATCACAACCAATCCGAGTTTCAGTGCCTTGCGGATCGCATTGCTCGAACAGGGCGTTATCTGGGCCTCCGCGAACATGCGCGGAGGCGGCGAGTACGGTGAAAAGTGGCACGAAGCCGGAACAAAGTTGCAGAAGCAAAACGTCTTTGACGATTTTATCGCCGCGGCCGAATATTTGATTGCCCAGAAGTATACGTCGTCCGCCAGGCTGGCCATTCAGGGCGGCTCGAACGGCGGATTACTGGTAGGCGCCTGCTCGAACCAGCGGCCCGAATTGTTCAGGGCTGTAGTGGAGCAGGCGGGCGTCATGGACATGTTGCGCTTTCACAAGTTCACGATCGGCTCAGCCTGGATTTCGGATTATGGATCGAGCGAGCAGAACGAAGCTCAGTTCAAGGCGCTATACGCCTATTCGCCAATCCACAACGTCAAGCCGGGAACAAAGTACCCGGCGACGTTGATTACGACTGCCGATCACGATGATCGAGTTGTGCCCGCGCATAACTTTAAATATGCGGCGGCGCTGCAAGCGGCACAGGGCGGCGACAATCCCATCCTGATTCGCATCGACACCAAATCCGGTCACGGCGCGAGCAACACCACAAAACAGATCGAACAGACGGCGGACATATATTCATTCTTCTTCCGCAACCTCGGTGTCACGCCGAAATGGTAAAGCTCTCGTAGCGGATTGACGCTTTTACGGATAATCGAGAGGCTTCGCCCCAAAAGCGAGGCCTTTTCGAATTAGGGGCCGAAAATATGTGTGTATCTTTAGCAAATATCGCTTGCTATTCCACAATGTAACGTGCATTATAGCGTTGTTAATCCTTCTCTCGCGTCCTAGTGGACGCGCTTCGTCTTTAACGGTTTTTGGATAAGTTTGAGAGCAGGTCCCCTTTAGATAAATAGAAGTAGCTCTCCATTTTTGAGTATCCGAAACCCGGCCTTTATCCCTTGCGGATGATCGATCCGGTTCGAAACTTCTTTTGAATTCCCGAATACAGGGAAAGGTAAAAAAAAATGTCAATGAAACTCTACGTAGGAAATATTTCCTTTTCAACCACCAATCAGGATCTTAACGATCTGTTTGGCGCTATCGGAACGGTCGAATCGACCAACATTATCGAAGACCGCGAAACCGGCCGCTCACGCGGTTTTGGATTCGTTGAAATGTCATCGCAGGCCGACGGCGAAGCCGCGATCGCTCAGCTTAACGGCAAAGAGATCGACGGACGCGCTCTGAAGGTCAATGAAGCCAAGCCGCAAGAAAATCGCAGCGGCGGTGGTGGTGGTGGCCGCGGCGGTAATCGTGGCGGCGGTGGTGGTTATGGCGGTGGCGGCGGTGGCGGATACGGCGGCGGCGGCGGCGGCCGCTGGTAGTATCTGAAACCCAAGTAGTTCTAAAGATGCCCTTTGCAAAACGCGGAGGGCATCTTTTTTCGGGACAAAAATCCTAAAAAATGTTAAGGTTGATCCATGTCATATAGTCCGTTATCATTATCCCGCCGGCACGTACTCGGCGATCTTTACGGCCGCTGCGATCCGATAGTAGAAAACGTTCCGGTCTATCTCGACGGCGCCGAACGTGAACTGCTCGGCCAGGCGGACGAAGCTCTCGGCCATTATGCCGACGCAATCTCCTTTCATCTTGCTGATGACTTTTGTAAAAAGCTTTCAGCGGGACATTTCACATACTCCTTCGATTACGAACACGCCGAGCCCGAAGCAATTGGGCGTCGCCGGATCAAGATCAATTCGATCACGCTGATCGCCCGCAAGGCTTATCAAAAACCCGTTCCGAAAAATGCGTCCAAGGCGAAAGAAGCCGTCGCCGTGGCAGCCGCTGCCGAAGCGGAATAGGCATTAACCGCGAAATTAGCGAAAAGACACGAAAAAGAGAGTATTTTTTTTCGTTTTTTTGCGCTTTTCGCGGTTGACAAGCTTATCGGTGAAACGTGCAAAAATCTTTCGGTTCGGTTCCGGCTCGGAATGATTTCGATTCCTTGTCCGGACAATTTGCGGTAGCCCGCATGCCGGTGACCGGACAAATCATGACGGTAACGGTTCCGACTGTTGTAGCGGCGGGCGCCCTGATCTGGCTTGATGACGGCGGAGCGTCGGGCGGCTCGGAGCGATCCTGCCAGGTCTCAGATAACGGCGTTGGCGACGGCGTCGGACGCCCACCGCCGTGAGGTTCCAGGCTTTCGTCCCGGATCGGCAAAAGGGAACGGTTTGGCACGGTTCCGACGACAAAAATTTCCACCCGGCGAAACTCGGCCGGCACATCGGTTACATAAATGTCCTTTGGCTCGATCGGCGGCTCTTCGTAATATTGTTCGAGGTTTGGATCTTTCGAATGCGTCGGTGTTGGGATCGGCGTCGGTGTGGGCGACGGCTCGACGGCGTCGATCTCGCGGATTAGGGAACCGTTGCGTATATCGATCTCGGCTTTTCGGACGTTTGGCGGCATCGTCCAGTCGCCGTTCCAATCGGGATGCGTTTGCAATGCTTCCTTCATAAAATCGGCCCAGATTGGCATGGCGGAATCCGCGCCTTTCATATTTAGATCGTCGCCGTTGTCGAATCCGACATAAACGACGCAAACCAGATCTGGCGTAAAACCGGCGAACCAACCGTCGCGCGATGTGCCTGTCTTGCCCGCAAAAGCCGTCTTACCCGCCACATTTCGAAATCCCCAGCCCTGCGCCTGTGCCGCCGTGCCGCGATTTATCACATCTTTCAAGATATCGTCCATCACATACGCGACGTCGGGGCGGACAATGTTTTTACGGTCTGGCACCGGCGCGGAGATCGTCCGGCCGTCGCCCGCTGCGATCTTTGTTATAGGCATCGGCATCACGCGGTCGCCAAGATTGGCAAACATCGTGTAAGCCGTCGCGACCTGCAAAGGCGTTGCCTCGGCTGTGCCGAGGGCCATCGACGGATATGCTTTTTCGACCTTTGGCATACCGGCTTTGGTAGCAAGGTTCATAACCTTGCCAATATTGACCTGTATCCCCAGGTCAACCGTGATGACGTTTTTACTTTTGACCAGAGCATCGCGCAAGGTCAACTCTTTATTTGAGAATGTATCGCCAAAATTATTGGGTGAGTAGCTGTCCTTGCCAAAAGTAAAGGTTTTTTTCTCGTCCTTAAATATCGTCGCCGCCGTAAATTGCCGCGAGCTCGAATCGTACGCCGAATTGATCGCCGTAGTGTAAACAAAAGGCTTAAAAACTGAGCCGGGCTGCCGCATCGCGTCGGTCGCCCTATTAAATTGGTTCTGCTGATAGTCGCGGCCGCCGACCATCGCGACGATCTCGCCGGTTTTTGGACGGATCGCGACAAGAGCGGCGTTAAGGTTGCCCTTTGGCTTTTTCGGGAATTGTTTATCAAGCGCCTCGAGCCGTTTGCTGACAGTTTGGTAAGCGATCCGCTGGAGGTCGGGGTCAATCGACGTATAAACCCGCAGATGCTGCAACGCCTCGGGGTCGGCGACCAATTTCGGGAGTTCGTCGATCGCGTATTGCGAAAAATAAGGCATTCCCTGAAGGTCTATGCGAGTTGAAATCTGCTTTAATTCGATGGTAACATTCCGCCCCTCGGCCAATTGCGCGTCCGAAATATCTCCCGTTTCGTGCATGGATTCGAGCACCTGGTTTCGCCGCTCTTTGACACGATCCGGGTTTTTGTACGGATTGTAGCGGTTCGGGCTGCGGATAATGCCGGCGATAAACGCGGCCTCGGGCAGCGTCAATTGCGACACATCTTTGCCAAAATAGGTATTCGCCGCCTCGCCCACGCCGTATATCGAGACACCCGACTGCTGGCCGAGATAGATCTGGTTGGCGTAGAGCGTAAAAATATCCTGCTTCGACAAACGCGTTTCTAGGATCATCGACATATACGCCTCGGTTAGCTTACGCGTCAGTGTCTGTTCACGGGTCAGCAGCAGATTTTTTACAAGTTGCTGCGTGATCGACGAGCCGCCCTGATTAGCAAGCGGCGAATTGTCGTCACCCTCGTAACGCCGCCACAGAGCACGGGCGATGCCGCGAAAATTCACGCCGTAATGCTCGAAAAACGCCCGGTCCTCGGTGACCGTGATCGCCTTTATGAGGTGCGGCGGCAGATCGTTGAAAGTCACGGTCTTTCGCCGGCCGTCGCCCTCGGCGGCAATCGAACTTAGTATTTTTGGCTCAAGTCGCGTTTCCGGCACCTCTTTATTCAAGTCGCGATCACCGATGGCCGTGACTGATTTCTGGTCCTTCGAAAATTTTACAGAAAGCGGCGGGAAAGCCTTTTTGCCGTCGATAATACCGGTTGCTCCAGGCTCAATCGCGAGTACGTCGCCCTCGACCGAGTAACGGCTACGCGAACCGTCGGCGCGGTTGTTTCGCTCGATGTAACCGGCGGATTTGAGATATTCGATCAATGCCGAAAGCGTGACCGATTCACCGACTTTTAGCGTTTTCGGTGCCGAATAGATTCCGGCCGACGCCGTGTAAACCTCACCGCTGAGCAGTTTACGGTCAATGCGGTCCGAAAATTCGAACCAAAAATACGTCAGCGTCAAGAACACGCCGAGCATCAACAGCAACGCCACTGAGATCGTCCAACCGTTAAATAGCAACCGCAATATTCGTCGAAAATTCGTCGGCGGCGGTGCCTGATACGCAGCCGCGCGGCGCGATTTGACCCAGCCTTGGGGCGGCAGCTTTGATCTATGATTCTTAGATATGGGTTGATCGGGCATTAATGATCGGGGAAGAGCGGCAACAGAGGAAAAAACGTGGGCCACCTTTAGAATTCTATAAAGTTATGGCCCTAGATGTCTAGCTATTTGACGCGCGCGGATTCTCGCAATCCTGGCGCGGCCCTTTCGCCGGACCGCCGGCAAGCGCCTACGCGGGTCTTTATCGATTGATTCTTAATTATTTACAAGAAACGAGGATTTAGAGAATTAATAGGATTTTGGGTTATCCCTCATACGCTCATCAGGTGGCGGATACAGATCTGTTTGATGTAGGTTAGTTCGCTGCATTTTGCGGAATCAAATCCCGGAGCAGAGGCGAGAATATCGGTCAGTATTGCGTGGGTTGCCGCCTCAGCGGCATTAGCGGAAGCGGTAAACCTTTTCGCCCATGCCCATATCAACGGGCCGTGGATACGTGAACAATCCGCAACCGCATTGTTGTCACCGCAAGCCATCCGCTCCAGCGTGTTCACAGGGACAATTGAACCATTTCCGGCCACTGGAATATCCGACATTTCTACTCTTTTGACCGTCCGTTTCATCTAAAATCAAAATAAAACCTTCAAAAATTTGGCAGGATAGTGGTCTCCCCTTAACTAGACAACTATCCTGCCACACGGCTTTCGCGAAAATTTTACAAGTGGAGGTCAAATCGCACTCGCATATTTACCAATCGCGGCCGCCGTTACCCCAAACTTTTACGAAGCTTTCAACATTCTAAACACCCAAAATAAAACCCGTTGAAGATATAGCGGTAAATACATATCATCTCCCCCGTGCCGCAAATGTTGGATCTCAAAGGTCCCGGTATCTCTCATGCCGCCAACGCCATCGCAGGCCAATCGGATAAGACGTCTCGCGGATGCCGGAGAGAACCGCGAACAGCATTCTAAAATAGGACGGCAAAAAATGGATCACCTTCATTAGACTTCCCTCCACCCGACGCTGCAATCAACAAGATAAATTGGAAGGTGAAATTTCCCGTTCAGAATTCCACCCTCCGAGATCGTAAACGTGTATTAGTTGGTTAAAAGATGGGCTAACTATCCCCCTTGTATAAATGGAAATAACGTTCATAGTTCGCTCACCCGCGATAACCGCGTCCGCGATCAGTTTCGGCCATTGTAATCCGGAGTATATTTGGGTATCCCCGGATTTGAGTTCCTGGCAGATACTCGATTTTCAATCTTAACGATCAAACATGTTCAATGCCCTACTCTAAATTTACCGAATAACATACGTGGCCTATGTAAGCTGTCACACATAAATAACTTTTTATTTATTAGAGTTCTTTGAAAAACCTCCGACTATTTTACAAAGGAAATAGTAAAATAGGGAGCATGAAAAGCAAACAGTTAAGTTTGATGGATGCGGTACTG
>JAYUDV010000257.1:0-3892 GCA_043739565.1 Chloracidobacterium sp. | reverse complement strand
CGAGTTCGCCGCGAGCGAGTTCCTTAAAGATCTTAGGAATATTACCACCGCCGATCCATCCCGCATTTACAAAAACTGTGAACTTGTCCGGATCCAGCCCGTACATCCGACGTGCGTTTTGGGCGTCTTTCTCGTCTACCTCATGGAATTTAGGATTGACCGGCATACCCGAGATCTTGATCTTCGCCGGCGAAATACCATAATCGATAAGCTGCCGCTGAGCGTCGTCGTTTGCCACCAGGTAAAGCGATACATCGTCACACGCCCAGCCTTTCCAAAAACCGTAGCAAGGATCAGTGACAACAGTTACCAGAGGAACCTGATCTGCTAAATTAAGTTCTTTTAATATCCGCGCAAAGATGTGCTGCGTGAGCGGATGGACGCTGACGACGATGTGCGGGCACCACTTTTCGAACTGGCCGCCGACATATCCGATGGAGCGTTTGTAAACAAAATCGCGTGTCTCGGGCCGGATCTTGTTGATTGCCCAATAGAGATATTTCATCCAGTGCTGCTTATTTTGCAGCACCCAGTTGTAACCTCTAACGAGTTTTTCCGTAACCCGATGCGATTCCTCGACCGCCTTTATTGTGCGTACCGTCGCCGACTCGCCCTTCCAAAATTTCTCCAGACCATCCGCAATCGTTTTCGCCGCAGAGCGATGCCCGCCGCCAGTGTCGGACGAAATTATAAGGATTTTTGGAGTGTTAGGCATGAAGAAATCAAACTTAGGCTTTCAGCGCTACTTCCCTGCCAGCCAAAAAGCCCATTTCTTTTGCGGCTTTTTTCATCTGGCCCTCGAGTTTCTTGATCTTGACGAGATGTCCGGCGTTGAACGGCAGCGACGGGTAAAAGCAATTCGATTCGTGCGTGCAGAAACATCCGGCACCCGCTTCGACGCGTCGCTCGTCCATCAGTTTGGTTTGCCAGGCGGCCTGAAAATTCCAATCGTAATCACGAAGATTTAAAACGTCCGGCTTGTTTTCGCATGACGAAAGCGCTCCATTATCATAAATGACGGCACCGGCGCTGCCAGCGTAACATTTTAGTTGGGCCTTGTTCTCTTCCTTCGTCTTGGCGATCAGGTCGTGCATGTAAATATCTACAGCAGCTTTGAAAAACCCGGATTTTCCGCCGTAATTATTCTTGAGCGCGGCGCTTTTGGTATCTTCCAAAATCATCTGTGAAAGCTGCCCGTAGCGTTTATGATCGAAGTTCAGCTCGTTCGGATCGGCCGACGGCGGGCGAATGTAGTTGATATTCACCTTGTCCGGCTTGAGGTCATATTTGAGAAAATCGTACCAATCGAAGATCGTGTCTTCATTAGAATGCATCACGCATGTGCAGGTCTGGATGTCGAGCTGCGGATATTGCTCGCGTTTCATCTGCTGCAAAGTGCGGGCGGTGTGTATTGCCTTATCCCAGCTTCCTTCTTTGCGTCGAATCTTTTCGTGAGCATCTTTCATTCCGTCTATGCCTAGAGCGACGCTGACATTAAGCTTCGGACATTCGTCCATGATGCGCGCAACATCCGGAAATATACGCGGATGGATCTGTCCGTTAGACATCAGATAAACCGAGTCGAGTTTGTTATTTTCGTAAAACGCGCGAACGATCTCCGGCAGATCTTTACGAGTAAACGGCTCTCCACCCGCAAGGACGAGCACGCCGAGATTTCCTCCCAAGGTTTCCGAGATCTTTGCGATCTCGTCCGCCTTCATTTGGAGTTTTTTACGCGGTCGGTCATCGAGTTCCTCAGTGAAAAAGCAGTGCGTGCAGCGCATATCGCAGACACTGGTAACAAGAATATTTAGAAAAACAGGCGAGATCGGCCGGCCGACCAAAATGCTCGCATAACGCTTAAAAATCTCTTTTGTCGCAAAATCCATATTTTGTCCTCGGTTCACGCAGCCATTTCCTAATAAAACGGACACAATAAACCATCTTCTAATCTATATCATCCCCAGTTATTTCAGCAACAAGACAAAACGCGTTAAACTGAACAAATGTTCCGACGCATTTATCTTGATAACAGCGCTACCACGCCGGTCGACCCGGCGGTAGTTGAGGCAATGCTTCCCTATTTGATGGGAAAATTTGGCAATGCGTCTAGCATTCATTTTTTTGGGCAGGAGGCACGTGCGGCTGTCGACAAAGCTCGGCATCAGGTTGCCGATCTGATAAACGCACGTCCGAACGAGATCGTCTTCACCTCTGGCGGCACCGAGGCCAATAATTTAGCGATCCGCGGCCTGATCGAAGCGCGAGTAGGTAGTCCGACCATGAAAACGGGCTCATCTCGACCCCACATCATCACATCTTTAATCGAACATTCGGCGGTAATAAATGTCTGCGAAGATCTTGAAAAACTGGGTTATTCGGTCACATATCTGCCTGTTTACGATAATGGGCTGGTACGAATTAGAGATGTTGAGGCGGCGATCACCGACGAAACCGTCCTGATCTCGATAATGACTGCAAATAACGAGATCGGCACGATCCAGCCTGTCGAGGAGATCGGACGGCTTGTCAAAGCTCAACGCGCGGCCGGGAAAAAGGTTTGGTTTCACACCGACGCGGTTCAGGCGGCGGGAAAAATGCCTGTTGACGTAGAGGAATTTGGCTGCGATCTATTATCAATGTCGGCTCATAAAATATATGCCCCAAAAGGCATCGGTGCACTCTACGTTCGACGCGGCGTTCGCCTACATCCGCAAAATATCGGCGGCCATCAGGAGCGCGAGCGCCGTGGCGGGACCGAATCGGTTCCCAATATCGTCGCGTTTGGCAAGGCCTGTGATCTCGCTCAGGCAGATCTTGAAAGCGTGACGTCTTTAGACGCTTCTTCGACTGGCTCGATGCAAGCCTTGCGAATTCTAAGGGATAAATTTGAAAGCGCGGTTAGCGAAACGATACCGGATATAGTTTTCAACGGCGACCGCGACGCTCGTCTGCCAAATATCTCAAACATTTCGTTCCGGCGGGTGGAGGGCGAGGGCCTGCTTATAAATCTCGATATGCACGGCGTCGCCGTTTCCACTGGCTCAGCCTGCTCCTCCGGTTCGCTCGAACCGTCACCCGTCATCCGCGCCCTCGGCCGCGACGACGAGCTTGCCCGTGGTGCTATTCGTTTTAGTTTTGGGCGGTTTAATACCTCCGACGATGTCGATCGCGTCTTGCAGGTCCTACCCGAAGCTGTTCAAACGCTTCGCCGTTTGGCCCCGCACTTTCCCAAAGCCTCCGGCAAGTAAAAAGCCAAGAGCCAAGATGTCGCTCTTGGCTCAATTCTGCCTTTTCCTTCAAAATACACCCGTTACTTATTTCGCATGGGATTTTATAGCGTCTAAAGCATATACTGCGAAGCGTTCCGCAGTTTTTGGATCCCGGGAAAATATGCTTAAAAAAAAATTATCCTTGCGAAAACGTATCCCTATAAGATCTCCTCTTTCCCCAACTAACTTCTCTCCCTTGTCACCGTACGTGTTAAAGGGCACACTCGCACCATACGATCTCACAACTTGAAATCGCTGATCGGCATCTTTCGCAGAATCAAATTCGGAAATGCTGATACCCACAGAATTATCACGTTTTTTGAGTGACATTCCGACATTGCTAAATTTGCTATTATCATCCCTTTCCCAGTAATTAGCTTTACTAAGTTCCCATTTAGGTTCCTTTATGGAAATAGTGTCAAACAAGAAACTCCCAACCACGCTTTTTGCTACCTCCTGGCGCATCTGAAGCTCATGCTCATCTTGATTTTTATTTTCCCCATTTTGCGTTTCGCTCTTTTTCTGGGCGTGACTAATTAGAAAAGGCGATGCCACCAAAAATAAACCGAAAGCGATAATACCGATTGCAGGTTTCATTTTTTTCCGCATTTAGATTCTCC
>JAYUDV010000256.1:0-3893 GCA_043739565.1 Chloracidobacterium sp. | reverse complement strand
GTAAAACTCGTTTTGCACCCACGATCGGGCGCCGAGATCGTAGTAGCCTTCTTCAGAAATGAAAGGTGAAAATAGCACCTTGCCGGCATGTTGCACTGGATGACTGATCTGGATCCGTTGACGATAGAGGTTGGTGTCGGAGCGTCCGTTTCGAAAACGATGTTCGTACATGTTCCGGTCCCGAAATAAAAAATCGTGCCAGGTTTTTGAAAGGATCGCACCGAAATCCAGGCGCGTCTCGGTATGCGGCGCATTCTTTACGATCTCGTCCTTGCGATACAAGGCACCTGTGATCACGGACAGATATTTGTTAACGCGAAAGTCAAACATTACGCCCGTTCGACGATCCACCAGATCGACGTCTTTTCGACCGAGCCGCAAGATACCGTTAAATGTCGCCGTGACACGGTTGACGGTCTTGCCTTTCGCATCCTTTGACCGGACAACGGGAACTACAAGCTGAACCTCATTCCACGATTGAAAAACAGAGCCGGGCTGCGGCGTTTGCGACAAAGCCGCCGTGGTACAGCCAAACCCGAGGAGAAAAAATAGCAGCAAATAATGTTTCATTCTTAAGCCCGGAAACGCGGCGAAGTAGTCAAGAAAATCGCTGCGCATAAACGTCTCAAAAAAATGTAACAAAAAGTTAACATTAACCCAAATCGCTGGCCAGACCACGCCTTCAGCTACCGTCAGGATTTACTTAGGTTCAGCCGACATTAGGTTTTTATCGGCCCGAGTTGCGATAAATAGGTGCGGGATCTTTTAACAGTTCGGTTGTGCCTTCGGTAACGCTGGGAAAATGATCGATAGCGCTTATGGGCGGCAGTTTGTTTGTCGTTTCTGCGGGTGCGAGGTTTTGGGGTTGTGATGAAACGTCGATACCACGTTTTTTGGGATTTCGAAGCAAATAGGGGTAAGCCGCAATAAAAAACATACCCGCCAGTGAAATCAATACTCCGACGAGGGTCAAAATCTCCAAATGCAGGAGCATCTTGCCCACCAGCGCGATCGCTATGCCGACAAACGCCAAGAGCGGACCCCACAGCATCCGCCGATTAGCCGGACGAGCCTCGTCTGCCATCAAGCTCGCTCCGCACGCGCGGCAAAATTGTTGATCCGGCAACGTTTGTGTTCCACAATTAGGACAATTCATATTTATGCGTCAAAACCCAGAATACCAATAAAAGATATACGCTATGTTTTGGCCTTGGTTCATATTTATTAGACTGAACAAGGCGATCGTTGGGTCGTGACAAAGAGTCCGGCGTGTGAACCGTCGAGGGCGGTGAGATATTTGTAGCCCACAACGTGAGATGTGGGAATCGTTGTCAAAAATCAAACGGAACCGTCAAAAACGGTGGCATTATGCCGCGTGTTTCACTTGTCTTCGGTTATTTAAAGCCCGAAACCCCACGTTCCGCTTACGCTTCACGTGGGGCAATACAGTCGGGCACAGAACATGCTCCCGTATTGTTAAAAGGTGTTAGCTGAATTCGACCACGAGATCTTTTTCACAGAAATCGAACTCCGCCGGGTCGGATTCGCTTCCGTCTGCGAACACGGCTTTGAGATGCCATTCGCAGTTGCCGCTGTCCGTCGACTTGTCCCAGATCAGTTCCGTCGTTTCACCGGCTTTGATACCGGCGCCGATGTCAAAATTGGCATACTTCTTGCCGTCCGGCGACGCCAGCAGCTTAACTATTTTTGAGGTGGATTTGTTATGTACCCTAAAGCGGTAATCAAACTTCGAAGTTGCATAAAGGAACGACACGCTAAGAGCGACGGTGACGATACCGAGCGCAATACGATTAAGATTTTTTCTCATTGACGTTAAAAGATCTCCTTGATTTTAATTCAGAAAATACCAGGGGAGCGACAGTAGAATAATAACAAAGCCTATACAGTATTGGAAACCGGGTCGGTCAACTTCCCAAAGAAAAGGCGGCGGCCAATAAATATGAATAACCCCACGATCCACTGACGCCTCATATGGCGCTACAAATATGGCATCCGCGTTGCGGACTCATGAATTGCCTCCAGCTTTAGCTGGAGGTTAGGTTGAGACAAAAGGTTTGGGCTTTAGCCCAATGTTCGGCTAAAGCCGGGGTCAATGATGCCGCTATCCACGCTCTAAAGAGTCCGTGTCAAAACTACGGCTGAGGGACGGTTTACCGTGGGCCGACGGGTCGATCTTGCAAACTGACTGCGGTTTTGGCGCGATTTGCGTCTATCGGGAATCCGGGACTTCTTGAGCCGCAATTATGATGATTACAGGCAAAAAAGGCCTGATTTTTCATCTTTATGCTGTCTGCGAAGCCTGTTTTCCCGGTTTGAGCATTTCGATCATTGCGGATATCCCGAGAATGTTCATCACTCGTTTAAGGTTGTAGCTTAAAACGGTCAGTTTTATCTCGGTGCCGACATTCCTCAGCCCTTTGAGCAGCAGCCGGTCGTGACCCATCCCGACCTTGATGGTTCCGAACGGATGCTCGACCAACGCCTTTCGCATACGGATTATCTCCGGCTTCTCCAGCAACCTCGCTTTCAGTCGGTCGAGCACGGCGTGATGAACCCAGCGTTTTATCTTGCGCCCCGTTTTGCTCGTCGTGCATTGGATACGCAACGGGCAGCCGTGACAGACGTGCGTTGCATAAACCAGAAACTCTTTGCTGTATCGTGCTTTTTTCACGCCCCGTGAAACCGGCTTCAATTGAGCCCCGGCCGGACACACATACAAGTCGCGCTTCGGGTCATACTCGAACCGCGTCAGTGGAAACACTCCCCGCAATTCGGCATCTCCCGACTCTCGAACCGGCACATAGGCTGTGATATTTTCATCTTCACAGGCCTTTACCGCTTCGCATCCAAAGTACCCGCCATCGGCCACTACGTCTAACTCGTCAACCTCCAGTCCTTCCTTCGCGGCTCTGGCCATCTGCGGAAGCAGTTCCTGATCTCCAGCCTCGTTTGTTACTTCGACCTCGACGATCAATTTGTGAAGGCTATCGACCGCCGTCTGTATGTTGTAGCAGACATCCATCCCCTTGCTTGTCTTCATCAGGCGGGCGTCCGGGTCGGTCAGAGATCGCTGCTTTTCGCCATTTTCCTTCATCCCTTCAAGCATCTCTTCGTGTTCCTTAAGATACTTGCCGATGCCCGCGATCTTTCGCTTTAACTCTGCGGCCGTCGTCAGCCGCGTTTCTCCGCCCTCATCCAATGCGTCCGCTTCGTCCAATTCCGCCAGATATCTATTTACCGATTCGCGTTCACGCTCGATCAGCTTTGCCAGTTTTGCCTGCGTCATATTCCGATGGGTGCTGTTCACCGCCTTGAACTTGCTCCCGTCTATCGCCACCAACTCTTTTCCATACAAACCCGCTTCATTGCATAATACCCGAAACTGCGTCAGCACCTTGCTTATCGCTTTGCCGTTCTCCACTCTAAACCGGCACAAAGTCTTGAAATCCGGCTGCAACATCCCGCTCAACCACATCAGCTCAACATTCCGGGAGCACTCCCGCTCCAACCGCCGCGATGATCTAATCCTGTTCAGATGTCCCCAAATATATACTCCCAACAGCATCCTCGGATCGTATCCCGGTCGCCCCGTCCACGCCGCCTCGCTCCGCACGAATCCCAACTCATCAAACGCCAGATACTCGATAAACGCCGCGATCACCCGTACCTCGTTATTCTCCCCAACGTATTCATCCAGCGTCGCCGGAAATAGCATGCTCTGACCCCGTCCCGTCCCGTTTATGTGTGCCATAAACCTTCCCCCCTTCTTACTTCCGTCCCGTTTATCTCTCCCTCCTCATTTTACTCTTTCCCATCCTTCCCAAAAACTCTTTCATGTTATATTTTTCAACAGGAGTTTTGACACAGACTCT
>JAYUDV010000255.1:0-1341 GCA_043739565.1 Chloracidobacterium sp. | reverse complement strand
TGCGTTGGCTGATCTTGCTTGCGTTGATGACGCTGCCCCGCATCGCTTTTTTTTCGTCGATCGAAAACCCGGAGCCGCGTTATGTTGTCGAGCTTTTCGTTTTCGCGGCGGTTCTTGGAGGCTTTTTTCTCGGCAACATCAAGTTTCAAAAATCTGAGACGGACGCAACCACGGGGATTAAACAAGTGCCGGATCGTATACTGTCGCTTGACGTTTTTCGGGGCATAACCATCGCGGCAATGACACTGGTCAACCAACCTGGAAGCTGGGCGGCGATCTATCCGCCGCTCGCCCATGCCGAGTGGAACGGAGCAACCCCGGCCGACTGGATCTTTCCGTTTTTCCTCTTTATCGTCGGCGTTTCGATCACCTTCGCGCTCGGCAAACATACGGATGGAGGAGGGGTCAACCGGGACGTTTATTTTAAGATTTTCAAGCGGTCTTTTGTGCTTTTCGCGCTCGGCATATTTCTGGAGGTTTTCCCTTTTTACAATATCTGGACCGCATCGTGGTTTGAACCTTCGACGGTTAGGATAATGGGCGTTCTGCAACGCATCGCCATTTGTTATCTGGTTTCGGCGCTGATTTTCCTGCATACAAACTGGAAACGTCAGGCGGTTATCGCCGTCGCAATTTTGCTCGTCTACTGGGCGTTGATGACATTGGTAAACGTCCCGGGCTGTGAGGTCACGAGTTTCAACGACAAAGCGTGCAACCTCGCCGCGTACCTCGACCGCGCGATTTTGACCGTAAATCATGTGTGGAATCAGTCGAGAGTTTTCGATGCCGAAGGGTTGCTTTCGACGCTGCCGGCGATCGCGACGACGCTCGCGGGCGTTTTGACCGGACACTGGCTCAGGTCGAATCGCGATGGATTACAAAAGTCTGCGGGCATGTTTTTCTCTGGCATCGCACTCGGATTGGTCGGCTGGCTTTGGAGTTTCTGGTTTCCGTTGAACAAATCTCTGTGGACGAGTTCGTATGTCGTTTATACGGCGGGTCTGGCAATCTGTTTTCTGTCGCTTTGCTACTGGCTGATTGATTTAAAAGGCTACCGAAAATGGTCGAAGCCTTTCGTGATCTTTGGCTTAAACGCCATCGCGCTTTACGTTGGATCAAGCATTGTTGGGAAAATCCTAATTATCGTTGAGCTTTCCGCTCCACACGACAAAATAATTTTATTGCAGGAGAAAATCTTCAACACCCTATTTTTACCGTATGCCGATCCGTCGGGCGCCTCGCTGCTCTACGCCGTTTCATTCGTGTTGATCTGGTTGTTTTTGATGTGGCTGCTCTATCGCAACAAGATTTTTGTAAAAATCTAAAATAGGAACGGAGCAG
>JAYUDV010000254.1:0-1347 GCA_043739565.1 Chloracidobacterium sp. | reverse complement strand
GCGGCAACAGAACGTTTCACACCCTATATAAAATCCGTTTTATTCAATTTCAGCCAATTCAAAGCGGCCCCGTTAAAGAGCATTTCTTTTACAGAATCGTCATATTGCATCGACTCGATCAATTTTCCCGGCTCGACCTCGCCGAGCGGAAACGGATAATCGCTCCCGAGCGCGACATGATCCGAACCGACGAGGGTTATCAAATAATCGAGCGTCGCCGCATCGTGAACAAGCGAATCAAAATACATCCGGTCCAGATATTTTCGCGGGTTGTAAGGATTATCGACCGCACAGAGGTCTGATCGGACATTGAAACCATGCTCGATGCGTCCGAGTGTTGACGGAAACGAACCGCCGCCGTGGGCAAAACATATTCGCAAATCGGGCAGACGTTCGAGTGTGCCGGAAAAGATCAGCGAACAGATCGCACGCGAGACTTCGGCCGGCATGCCGACAAGCCACGGCAGCCAGTATTTTTGCATATCGCGTTCGCCCATCATGTTCCACGGATGGACAAAAACCGCCATTTCAAGCCGCTGGCAAGCCGCAAAAAAATCAAAGAACTGTGGCTCGCCAAGGTTTAACTGGTTGACGTTTGTGCCTATTTGCACTCCGGCAAGGCCAATCTGTTTGCATCGCTCCAACTCCTTTATCGCGAGGACCGTGTCCTGCATCGGGACAGTTCCGAGGCCGATAAAACGCGATGGAAATTCGTCGACGACGGCGGCTATATGATCGTTCAAAAATCGGGCTATTTCCGCTCCGTCCTGAGGTTTTGTCCAATAGCTAAACATGACGGGCACGGTCGAGAGTACCTGCACATTTACACCCGAAGCATCGCACTCCTCAATTCGCTTTTTGGCGTTCCAGCAATTCTCGTCAACATCACGAAAAGACGTGCCATCGTCGCAAACCAATCGGGCGCAGCACGATTGGTAATGGTCGAGCGTGATAAATCCGCCATACCCGAATTTGTCTTTCCATCGCGGAATATCTTTCGGCAGGATATGCGTATGAATATCAATTTTTAGCACTGATTTTTATTTTATCCGTTGATATCACCAGCGACAATAACGTCCTTAACTCCGATTTTCTAATTATAACTCCAAAGAAAAAAAGCACGGAATGGATCGCCCGCATTCCGTGCTTTTTTTTTACCCATAGTCAAATCCTTAACGATTGAGGTTGTCAGGATCGTCGTCATCATTCGTTGGAGGACGCCGACCACCACCGCCGCCGCCACCTGGGGTCGGGGCCTGAATGTACGGGATCTTGGCCTCAGTCATCATATTGTTGAGGGCCGCCAGATCTTCGCTGACAAGTTTACGCACCTCATCGGAAGCTCCG
>JAYUDV010000253.1:0-3930 GCA_043739565.1 Chloracidobacterium sp. | reverse complement strand
GCGTGGTAGGATCACTATTTTTGTTCTAGCACCGACAGGATATTGCCGGCCGGGTCTTTGAACCACGCGATGCTTGGGCCTTTGCCGGGACCGCCGCGAAGGACGCCCTTTTCGTCCGTCTTCATTTCGCCATCGTACGATTCAAATTTGACGCCGCGAGCGGTTAGGTCGTCGACAGCCTTATTAATGTCATCAACCGGAAAGTTGAGGATCGTGTAGGTTGCCGGAGCGTGGTTGGGCTTTGGATAAATGAATATGCCGCCGCCGCCCGCGATCTTCATGCTGAGGCCGATGGACATGTCGGTAACGTCCAGCCCGAGCGTTTGGCCGTAAAATTCCCTCGCCTTTTCGATATTGTTGGTCGAGAAACTGGTGAATGCGTGTGTGTCTTTGAACATGATTTCCCCTTGTTTGATGTCTACCTATATGGTAACACTCGGCGGCGGCCCTGTCGCTTATCCTTTGAGCCTTTGGACGGCGGGTGTATGCTTGTCGCATGAACAACGCCGACTATTCAGACTTGGACGCGGAGATAATTGACATCACGCCGCGAGTACCTAGAAACCCGACAACATCGCGAAAACGCGGGCCGTTAAAATGGATAATTCTCGCGGTTTTGTTGGCGATCATTGCCGCCTGGCGGGGAATATACGTCTACACCGACGCACTCTGGTATGATTCGCTCGGTTTTGGGTCACGTTTTTGGTACGTTTTAGAACTCGGTTGGGGTCTTTTTGCGATCTTTGGGATTCTGACATTTGCGATTTTGGGCGGTGGCTTTAGCGTGCTGCAAAAATGGTTTCGATTGAAATCGCTCGTCCCGCGCCGGATCATTGTCAATAAGGAACCGGTCACGCTCGATCTGTCCAAGTATCTACGCCCTGTCGGATGGATCGTGGCGGTCATCTTTGGCCTCGGTTTTGGACTTGCATTTCGTACGGACTGGCAAGCGTGGGTGCTGTATCTTCACCAACCGGCCACCGGAATGGCGGATCCTATATTTGGCAGAACCGCCGGATTCTATCTCTTCTCGCTGCCGATATATGAGCTTGTCGCCGGTTGGCTCACGTCGCTTGCGGTCATACTGCTGCTGGCGGCGGTTATTTATGCGTTGATCGCGGCGGTTCCCGACCAAGTAGTGGTCGACCAAAAACGCCCTCTGTTCGCCGGATTTGGCGAGCGTGCATACACGGCAGTTTCCGTACTGCTCGGGGTACTTTTATTGATAATTGGCCTGCGGACGATGCTCTCGCGCTACGCGTATCTTTGGACCGATCACCCTTCGTTCAGCGGTGTGACATACACCGAGGCTAATTACTTTTTACCCGGCCTGATGGCGGTCGCGATAGCCCTTGCGGTGGCTGCGATAATTCTCTTCGTCAATGCCTTTACGAAACGAAGCGGACGTCTCCTGATTATTGCCCTCGGGGCTCCGGCTTTGGTTTATCTGGCGGCCGGAATCCTTATTCCGGCATATGTTCAGAGCTTTGTCGTTAAACCGAACGAACTCGACCGCGAGACGCCGTATATCGAACACAACATCGCCGGCACGCGCACCGGTTTCAATATTGGACAGGTCCAGGTTCGCGATTACGCCGCTGACATAACACCCGCCGCGTTCGATCTGGCCGCAAACCGCGGCACGCTCGCCAACATCCGCCTGTGGGATTGGAACGCTCTCCAAGACACGCTGCGGCAGATCCAGGAGATCCGCACCTACTACGACTTTCCGGATGTCGATGTTGACCGTTACCCGATCGGCGGCGAGATGCGGCAAGTGATGATCGCGGCCCGAGAGCTTGATGTCAATAAGCTGCCGGAACAATCGCGCAATTGGATCAACGAACGGCTTGTGTACACGCACGGGTACGGCCTGACGATGAATCCAGTCAACGAGTTTACGACCGAAGGGAAACCGCGTTTTATACTTTCGAATATGCCGATCGAATCAACCGGCGACGTACGTGTGACGCGTCCGGAGATCTACTTTGGCGAGCGTACGGACACGCTTGTTTATGTAAAGACAAAGCAGCGAGAGTTTGATTACCCGCAGGGTGAAAGTAACAACTATACAAATTACGAGGGCGACGGCGGGTTTGCGGTCGGCGGCGGCCTTCGCCGGTTGTGCATCGCGTGGGCCACCGACGATCTGACCAAACTGCCGTTTTCAGACGACGTTACGGCCGAAAGCCGCGTTATGATGCACCGCAATATCATCGACCGGATCCGCCGCATAGCTCCCTTTTTCAGCTACGATGCCGATCCGTATGTGGTTGTTAACGACGACGGGCGTCTGGTGTGGGTAGTAGATGGGTATTCGACATCCGACAGCTTTCCATATTCGCGGCATTACGATGCGAACGGGCAAAAAGCTAACTATATTCGCAACAGTGTAAAGGTGACGATCGACGCCTACACCGGTGAGGTAAATTGTTATGTTTTTGACGATTCGGACCCGATCGTCGCGGCGTACCGCTCGGCTTTCCCCGCGTTGTTCAAACCGGCGTCGGAAATGCCGACGGGGCTTCGCGCCCATATTCGCTACCCCGAAACACTGATGAAAACGCAGAGCGATGTTTTCGGACTTTATCATACTCAGAGCGCCAAGATGTTTTTCGGTCGCGAAGATGTCTGGAGCGTTGCCCGCGACGCCGCTTCTGGCGACGCCGGTGGCGGGAAAGCACCGGACCAACCGAAACCACTCGAGCCGTACCAGGTTTTGATGCCGCTGCCGGGTGAAAATACCGGGCCCGAATTTGCGCGGGTCTTGCCGTTTACACCGGGAAATCGCAACAACATGATCGCGTGGATGGCGGGGCGGGCGGATGGTGACGCATATGGCCAGTTGCTTGTTTACAAATTCCCTTCATCGCGCGTCATTGACGGCCCGCTCCAGATTGAGGCTCGTATCGACCAGGACGCGCAGCTCTCCGGCCAGATCACTCTCTGGAACCAGCAGGGTTCAAAGGTAAAACGGGGCAACCTTATCATCATGCCGATCGGCACCGGCCTGCTATTCGTCGAGCCGATATATTTGCAGGCCGTGCGGAGCCCGATGCCCGAGCTTCGCCTTGTCGTCCTCGCGACGCAGGAACGACTAACCTATGCGGCAAACTTTGATACAGCATTGAGCCAGTTGATGGGCGAAGCACCTAAAGCGGGCGTCAAAGAAGAGCAGACCGGCAAACCAGGTGAGAAACCGGCCGCTCCGTCATCTTCAAATGAGTTGATCAAACAGGCCGGACAGGTTTTTGCCGATTACCAACGATTAACCGCCGAAGGTAAACTCGGCGAAGCCGGTCAAAAACTCGACGAGCTAAAACGCATCCTCGCCCAATTGCAAGCGGGTCAAAAATTATGAGACTTTGGTCTGAAAAAGGCTTGTGATTTAGGCGGGTTCCGTTGATCCCTCGTCATTCCAGGCAAATAGACTGTCTTTAGCCTGAAGCTCTTCGGCTTTGCTATTTTCACGGCGTTCTGTGATCCAGGTCTTGACGGCGCTTGCCATGTCGCGGTCACCTTCGGCCTTATCCTTTTGCTGCTGCATCAGGATCTCGTTGGGCGTTGGGGCCGACGGCTGTACGGAAGCATCTTCGGCATCTCGCTTGATGACTTTAATAAGCGGTTTTTTCATTTTTTAGGCTTGTCAGAGTCTAACTTAACGCCCGCACTTTGGGTACTACGGATTTTGCTTTCGCTTTTCCGTCTCCTAATGTAAGCAGATCGCCGGGACCACAGTCGAGTGTCTTACAGATCTTTTCGAGCGTTGCGAAGTTAATACCGAGGGCCTTGCCCTTTTTCAGCCGCCACAACGTCGAGTAGCTGACACCGGTTTCTTTTGCCAACCAGTAAAATGAGCGGCCGTGACGCTCCAACAGGCGGTCGATCGGGATTTCAATGGTCATTGGCATTCTGGTTATGTTACTTACC
>JAYUDV010000252.1:0-1359 GCA_043739565.1 Chloracidobacterium sp. | reverse complement strand
GCCGCAGCAAAAAACCCGGCTATTTGGCGCCGTGCGATATAAATCCTGCTCCGGGCCGCAAGCCGTGCAATGAGACCCTCTCAGGTGAAAATCAGATTTACGTTATCGGCAAGGATATGATGAGCTCGACGCTCGGCAATCTCGTCAGCGGTGTCAATTCGGGGTATCTAAATCTCAACTACGACATTCGTTACGACGACCCAAAGGATCCGAACCGATTCTTTTTCCGCTCGGATCACTTTAATTACGCGGTAAATGGAATCCCGATCGCATTCTGGTTCGATGGTGAGCACGAAGATTATCACCAACCGGGAGACGAGCCGCAAAAGATCGATTACGTCAAAATGGAAAAGGTCGCCCGGACCATCATGATAACGCTGTTGAAATTGGCAGATCTTAAAGAACGGCCAAAGATCGACAAAACGCTGCCACCTGAGCTAACGCAGCGTTAATCTCAAGGCAAAAGGAAAAAAGAGCGAAACCTTGGTTTTGCCTTTTTACTTTTGCCTTTTCACTTGGGTCATCCGGTACGCCTCGGATTTGCTAAGTCCGAATTCTTTTGCAGCATTTTTCAGCGCGGACTTTGGGTCGATACCTTCCTTTTCTAATTCCTTGATACGTTTAGATAAAGACTTTGGACTCAATAGGAACTGAGTGATCTCCTTGTTCTGAAAGCGGTCAATCACCAGTACGATCTCGCCCTTTGTCGGTGTTTTACTAAACCGTTCCACCAACTCGCTCAACCGACCGCGGACGAATTCCTCGTGGAGCTTTGTCAGCTCACGGGCGACTGCGGCGGGACGATCGCCGAGAATTTCAAGACAGTCGGTCAGCGACTTTCCCAAGCGGTGCGGCGACTCATATAGCACAAGTGTCGCGGGCAGAGCGGCGATCTCGGCAAGACGCTTGAGCCGTTCACTCTTTTTTGCCGGCAGAAAACCGCCAAAAAATATCGAATCCGTCGCGATGCCCGACCCGACTACGGCATTCACAAATGCCGTTGCTCCCGGAATCGGCACGACCGGAGCACCGATCTCGATGGCACGCTGCACAATACGAAACGCCGGATCGCAAATACCTGGCGTTCCGGCATCGGAAACGATCGCAATTGAATCACCTCGTAAAAGCCGTTCGGCAAGCTCGTCGGCGCGTTCGAGTTCGTTATGTTCGTGGTAGCTGATCAGGCGATTAGAGATCCGAAAATGATTTAGCAGTTTGATCGTGTGCCGCGTATCTTCGCAAGCAATCAGGTTGACGGTTCGGAGCGTTTCGAGCGCGCGCAACGTAATATCCTGTAGGTTTCCGATAGGCGTGGCGACTAGATAGAGCGTTCCCGGCATATTCAGACTATAACAAAAA
>JAYUDV010000251.1:0-1366 GCA_043739565.1 Chloracidobacterium sp. | reverse complement strand
ACGGAGGTAACTACTATGGGATTAAGAGTTTCGCTCGGATTTGCCAAAATGACAGATACCGAGATGGATAATTTCACCCAAACCGTCATCAACGGGATGACGGGAAACGCGGCATTTACGACGCCGCCCGTTACGATGGCTCTGCTCCAAACGGACAGGGACGATTTTACCGCCAAGATTTCGGCGGCACAGACCGGCGGCCCTATGGAAACAGCGGCCAAGAACGCCCAACGCCAGGTGATCCTTGGCGATCTCAAGCAGGAGGCTCTATTTGTCCAGTTGAAAAGCAATGACGATCTGACGACATTGCTCAGCTCAGGGTTTCAGGCAATGAGCACCAACCGGGCACAGATCCAGCTTGGCAAGCCGGAGAACATGACCGTCAAAAACGGCCTCAGCGGTCAGCTTGTGGCGAGGGTCACCCCGATCCCAACCACCAGTATGTACGAAATTCGGGCAAAACCCGATGGCGGCGATTGGCTCGACAGCGGTTTTTCGGGCGACTCGCAACACATAATCATCGGCGGACTGACGCCGGGCACGAATTACACGGTTCAGGTCCGCGCTCTCGGTGGTCTGACCGGAAGCGGCGATTGGAGCGATCCGATCACTCACATTTCGTTGTAATGTAAGCTGTAATTACGGCGCTGAAAAAGGCTTCATCTTTTACCGACGAAGCCTTTTTTATTCGATGGTGCTCAGGGCGGGACTCGAACCCGCACGGATTACTCCACACGCCCCTCAAACGTGCGCGGCTACCAATTACGCCACCTGAGCTTTTGTTTTCAAATAATCAATTTCAGACCTGAAATTTCAGATCTCAAACTATTTCTTGGCCGGGGCCGGGGCGTTCTTTGCCGGAGCATTAGCAGCGGGCTTACTCGCCGGTGCCGCATTTGCCGTCTGAGCATCGGCCGCTTTCTTCTGAAACTCGTCCGTCGCCGGGGTTTCAATCAACGCGCTGTTGCTGTTGTCTGCGGCCGTATTCGTATTTGCCGACGCATTTGCGTTGCTGTCCGGTGTCGTGACGGCAGAGTTGGAATCCGTATTGGCGTTCGAATTTGTCGATGCCGGTGCGTCGGGGTTGCTCGGTAGGACCGAGATATTGCCTGTTAACGCGGGCATTGCGAGAAATAATGCGGAGAGCATGAACATGGTCGCCGCGCCGATCGTCACCTTTGACAAAACCGTCGCCGTGCCGCGCGGTGCAAATGCCGAGCTCGACACATTACTAGTAAAAAGCGCTCCCGCATCCGTCTTGCCCGGTTGCAGCAAAACCGCCGCGACGAGCACGATGCACGAGAGAAAAAATATTCCGTATAAAAAATAAACCATTGTTTTAGTGAATAGTGAATAGTGGATAGTG
>JAYUDV010000250.1:0-1374 GCA_043739565.1 Chloracidobacterium sp. | reverse complement strand
AACTTCAGCAAGAGGCGGCGGATGCGTCGAAGCCACTGGCTCTAAAGATTGACAAAGCTAATACACGCGCCTTCGATCTCTATAAAAAGCTCGGCTTCACGATCAACGGTGAATCGCAGCTTATGTACGAGATGGAGTGGGTTTCCGAAGCTGAATCGATATGAGGCAAAGCAAGACTGATCGCACGCCGCTGGACGATCGGATACATTTACGCCCGGTGACCGCCGATGATCGCGAGTTTTTATTGAGTGTCTATGCGGCGTCGCGTGAGATCGAGCTGTCGATGGTGCCGTGGGATGCCGCCCAGCGGCGGCTGTTCGTCGAGCATCAATCTAACGCACAGACCTGCCACTATGAAACCGAGTACCACGACGTAAAACACGACATTATCCTATATGACGACGACCCTGCCGGCCGTCTTTTCGTAAGCCGCGGCGACCCGGAGCAGATCGCGATACTCGACCTAACGGTGATGCCGGAATACAGGAAAAAAGGGATCGGCTCGCGTCTCATCCGTGAACTTCAGGCCGAGGCGGCGCGGGTCGGTAAATCGCTTAGAATTTATATCGAGAATTTCAATCCATCGCAGGAATTATTCCGTAAACTTGGCTTCGAGGTGACCGATGACAGCGGCGTGAATTTACGTTTCGAGTGGCATAACCCCACGGCCGCAAATAAAAATTAATTTTTCGAGAGAAAAATGCGTTTTTACTATTGTATGCCTCGAAATTTTGCTATCATAATTCTAATTTGTAGTACAAATTATTAGTAAGTTTTACACACTCCGTTGTACCTATGAGTGATATTGCCGGGAAGATGCCGTCCAAGGAGAAATTCTCGGAACAGGTTGATTCGATTTTTCAGGCCCGCGTGAGCGAAGGGTTGCCCTTTGATCTCCGTCTTGTGCGGTTTGACGATATTGTTTCGAACGCGGTTCAGGAGAATTTTTCGCTTCTATTTCAGGCTCCGTCGGACGCCCCGCCGATACAAAATATTTTTCAGTTATCGCACGAAGCGTTGGGAAAGATGGATCTTTTCCTGGTCCCGGTAAAGAAGGATGAGAATGGGATCTATTACGAAGCGGTATTTAATCGTTTCAAAAGCCAGTAGATTTTTCGGGTTTCAATTTTGCATCTAAGGTCGGCACGATTCGTTGGAGGTACTTAAACAATGAAGATCTCGCGTAGAAAGTTTATAGGAGCGGCACCCGTTATCGCGGGAGCCGTCTTGGGGTTGAAAGGCATTGCTTTTGGGCAGAAGGCGGGGCCGGCGCCGTTGCTGCCGCCTATCGGCATCGACCAGCTTTCACGGCTGTCGTGGAGTTCGTTTTACCCTTATCAAAATACGGAATTTACGTTTCGCGGCGGCGAGGAA
>JAYUDV010000249.1:0-4016 GCA_043739565.1 Chloracidobacterium sp. | reverse complement strand
GCATACTTGAAAATTTTGTTTTTGCCGGACTCATCGACCGCGAGCGCATACCGGAGATGATCTCGGCGATGGACGTTGTTGTCCACACGTCCTTGCGGGAGGGTTTGGCACGCGTTCTGCCACAGTCGCTGGCGATGGGCAAGCCTTGCGTATCGTTCGACATCGATGGTGCGCCTGAGGTGGTGATCGACGACTACACGGGTTATCTCGTTAAGGCATTCGATTCCGAGGGACTGGCAATGCGCGTCGCGCAGTTGCTTGAGGATGACGAGTTAAGACGCAAACTCGGCGAAAATGGCAGACGGCACGTTGATCCAAATTTTCGCACCGAAAAGATGGTCGCCGATATTTCCGAGGTCTATCAAATGCTGCTCGTGCAGTATTCCGATCGCATAAAAGCCTTTGACCGTAAAAATGTACAATAGCTTTGACGGTTGATTTTCTGCGATAATTGGCTTGTAATAGCGCTTAACTTTAGAATAGAACGCGGATCTGCACGGAAGAGAACCGATTAGCGCGGATATGAGCACAGGAAAAACTCTAATTAGCAAATTCAGATCTGTGTAAATCGGGTTTTTTCCGTGTCTATCCGTATTCTATTCTCTCTTAAATATGCAAGGTTTGATTTCAAACCCGATCTTTGTCGGAGGAATGGCCGCGATTCTGTCGGTATTCCTGACGCTCGCCGTCCGGGCGTTCGCCGTTCGGCGTGGATTTGTCGCCAAACCCAAATCCGACCGCTGGCACAAGCGTCCGACCGCGATGCTCGGCGGCGTCGCAATATTTCTCTCAACGGCGATCGTTTTTTTCCTGCTTGTGCCGCCGACTCGCGAATCGATGGTCGTTTTTGGCGGCAGCGCGTTCCTCTTTTTGGTCGGGTTAATTGACGATATTTGGACGATCCGGCCGTATCAAAAATTGATCGGCCAGCTTATCGGTGCAGGTATTCTCGTGCTGTCCGGTCTCAAGCTGCCGCTGACTGGGTTTGAGATCATTGACATTTGGCTGACCGTTTTTTGGGTCATCGGCATCACAAACGCGATAAATCTGCTCGACAATATGGACGGCCTTGCCGTCGGCATTTCGGCGATCGCCTGCGTTTCGCTCGCGCTCAATTTTGCGGCGAGCGGCCTGACAAACGAGCTTTTGCTTTCGGCCGCGCTGATTGGTGGTCTTCTTGGATTTCTTGTATTCAATTTCAATCCGGCGTCGATCTTTATGGGCGATTGCGGATCAATGTTTGTCGGCTTTTTGCTTTCGGGGTCTGTTCTGCTAAATCAGGTTGGCGGGCGCTCGCGCGGCATTGTGGCTATTCTCGCCGTGCCTGTTCTCGTGCTTTTCGTACCGATTTTTGACACGACTTTTGTCACGGTTTTGCGAAAATTGTGGGGCCGCAAGGCGTCGCAGGGCGGTCGCGACCACACGTCGCACCGGCTCGTCGCGCTTGGCCTCTCTGAGCGAAATGCCGTCCTGATGCTCTACGCATTCGCTGTTATTGCCGGTGGTCTCGCACTTTCGGTAGGTCAGATCGGTCCCGTTAAAAGTTTTGCGCTGATCGGATTTTTTATTACGGCACTTGTTATAGCTGGTGTTTACCTCTCAAAAGTAAAGGTTTACGAGGGGTCGGATGAGACTCGGGCAGCCGAGGAGAATGCCGTTTTCGCATTTCTCGTTAATGTGTCGCACAAACGCCGTGTTTTCGAGGTTTTTCTGGATGCATTTCTCATCACGCTCGCATATTATTCGGCTTTCGCCATGTTTCGTTCATTTGAGGATGCGAGCAATTGGGGCCTCTTCCTAAAAACGCTTCCATTACTGATACTGATAAAACTCGGGGCATTTCTGTCGGTCGGCGTCTATCGCGGTTTGTGGCGATATACGAGCATAGGCGACATTATTACGTTTATTAAGGGCGTGATGCTGGGTTCGGTTTTGAGTATTTTGGCCATCTTACTGCTTTATCGCTTTGAGGGATTTTCGAGAACGGTCTTTTTTCTCGACGGTCTGCTCCTGCTTATTGCGGTAGTCGGCAGTCGCGTGGCCTTTCGCGTCATCCGCCAGATTTTGCCACTCCCGGTTTCGGTTGATGGCCAAAAGGTGCTGATATATGGCGCCGGTGATGGCGGCGAGATGGTGTTGCGGGAATTGAACAACAATCCCGAATGGAACTACACGGCCGTCGGCTTTATTGACGACGATCCGCTAAAAAAGGACAAGCTGATTCATGGCCTCAAGGTTTTTGACGGGAATGGCTCGCTCGCCGAAATTTGCAGTCAAAAAGATATCGCCGAGATTCTCGTCTCGATACGCAATATGCCGCCCGACCGGCTGAA
This sequence comes from Chloracidobacterium sp., assembly GCA_043739565.1. Classification (GTDB taxonomy): domain Bacteria; phylum Acidobacteriota; class Blastocatellia; order Pyrinomonadales; family Pyrinomonadaceae; genus OLB17. The sequence goes on along the minus strand of JAYUDV010000249.1, from coordinate 1,683 downwards.
AAAGGTCCGCGAGATCTGCCGCGAAACAAATGTCACGTTAAAACGCGCCGAGATCAAGATCGAGCCGGTCGATCTCATATAAGAAAAAGGAATAACTCAGAATTTGTCTGTAAAGATCATCAGATTTGACCGTGGGCTAACGAATATCTACTTGGTAGCGGTAGCGATCGTGTGCGTTGCCGGCGCGTGGTATTTCGCAAAGTGGAATTTTGCGAATATGGTAGCGTCCGCTATCGATATTGAGCGGCCAGAGGCGAGATTGGTCGCAGATTCGCTCATTCAAATGTCGCCGGGCGATCCGCAAACGCACAGTGCCGCCGCGCGTATTTTTGAAAAGACATTTGACGCCAATGACCTCACCCGTTCGCTCGGCGAATACGGGATCGCGACCGGTCTCTCGCCAAATAATTACTTATTGTGGCTCGATCTGGGCAAAGCGCGTGACGGCAGCGGTGACCAATCGGGGGCGGAGGCCGCGCTTCACCGTGCGCTCGACCTGGCTCCAAATTACGCTGCGGTCCAGTGGGCGTACGGTAATTCGCTCATTCGGCACGGTAAGACCGACGAGGGATTTGCCCTTATCGCAAAAGCCGCCACGTCGGGCCGCGAGTATTCTAGTCCGGCCGTCGCGACGGCCCTACAGATATTTGACGGCGATACGGGACAAGTGCGATGCGTTCTTGGCGATACGCCCGAGACGAATGCAGGCCTCGCGAGCGTATTGGCCGTCCAGACTCGCTATGACGACGCAGCCGAAGCCTGGGTCAAACTTGCCGCTGACGACAAACGATCAAAATACAAACAGATGGGTGACAAGCTTGCCGCTCAGCTTGCAGCGGCCAAAAAATTTAATCTTGCTGCCCGGGTGACGGCTGATCTCGCGGTTGAAGGTGTCCAAAAGCCGTTGTTAGGAGAGATAAACAACGGCGGATTTGAGAACGGCGTAAAACTACGAAGCGCGGGCATTTTCGAATGGCAGATCGCCGAAGGGGCGGCACCGCAGATTGGTCTTAGCGAAGGCGAAAAACACGGCGGGCGATTCAGCCTTTCCATGTCGTTCAACACGACCGAACCGGCGGCGTTTCGCCCGGTTATGCAAACCGTGGCGGTCGTCCCCGGTGCGGCTTACGAGTTCGAAGCATTTTACCGCTCGGACCTCAAAACAATGGCTGCCTTCAAATGGGAGATCGCCGATGCATCGACCGGCGCGGCCATCGCGAGCACGGCGGCGATTACGCCGGCCGCCGACTGGACCCCGCTCAAAGTTAAATTCACCGTTCCGGCGGGTAGCGACGGCGTGGTGATCCGGTTTGTCCGCGAGGGCTGTGCTGGCGGTACATGTGCGGCGGGCGGCAAACTCTCGTTCGACGATCTTTCGATAAAGCGGCTCTGAGATTATGAACGATACGCCCGAAACAGCACCGCAGACAAGCCGGATCGAGAATGTGGCGATCGGCGATGTGTCGTCGCGCCTGAGCGCGGCCATCTTCATTTTACTGTGCGTTGTGCCGGTATTTTCGACTGTGTTTTTTGGAGCTGTCGATAATTTGACGTGGATCATCTTATTCATATTTTGGGCCACGATAGTTTCGCTCTGGCTCGCCGAATCGTCAAAAGCAAAAGGTTTACTGTTCAGCTCGAGCGCGTTGCAGATACCTGTCATCGGCCTGTTGCTGGTCGGTC
>JAYUDV010000248.1:0-4018 GCA_043739565.1 Chloracidobacterium sp. | reverse complement strand
ATCGCCGGCGCTCTCACACGAGTAGTTTCCGATAAACACCGAGCCGGCATTGACGATCATCTCGGCAACATGGTCAGCGTTATCTGTCGCAATTATCAAATGCTCGGGAGCGTATTCGTTAAGCAGTTCGACCCCATCTTCGATTGTTTCGACAAGAATAGCTTTTGAGTTTTCGAGGGCAGCATGTGCAGTTGCCCGGCGCGGAAGCGTCTCGATCTGCCTGTCCACCTCGTCAAGCGTTTCTCTGATCATTTTCTCCGATGTCGAAACTAAAATGACTTGACTGTCCGGCCCGTGTTCGGCTTGTGACAAAAGGTCCGCCGCCACAAATGACGGGACACCCGAATCGTCAACCAATACGGCAACCTCCGAGGGTCCGGCTGGCATGTCGATCGCTACACCGGAACGCATCACTTGCAGCTTCGCCTCCGTCACATACTGATTCCCGGGCCCAAAGATCTTGTAGACACCCGGGACGGTTTCCGTACCGTAAGCCATTGCTGCGACAGCCTGCGCTCCGCCTAGCTTGTAAACGGCGGTTGCGCCGCAAAGCCTCGCCGCATAAAGCGTGACCGGGCTTACCTTGCCCCTCGTGTCCGGCGGTGAACAAACTACGATCTCGCCGCAGCCCGCGAGTTTCGCCGGGATCGCAAGCATGAGCACGGTAGAAAATAGCGGAGCGCTGCCGGCAGGAACGTAAAGGCCGACCTTTTCTATCGGAATGGATTTTTTCCAACACAGTACGCCGGGCGTAGTTTCAATCACCTTTCGTTCTTCGATCACAACATCATGGAATTTTTCGATATTTGCCTTAGCGACCGCGATCGCCTCCTTCAATTCATTAGGCACAAGTGCCTCGGCCTCGGTATATTCATCCTCGGACACCAGAAACCGATCCATCTCAACCTTGTCAAACTGCCGGGCGCAATGCCGCAAAGCCGCGTCGCCATTCTCACGGACGTCATTCAGAATGTTTGCGACTGTGCGTTCAAGAAATCGTGTATCGAGAGTCGGCCGCTTTAACAAGTCAGCCCAGGTTGTGCGTTCCGGATATCTGCTAATATTCATTTTTTTTATTTGATCATCTGATCGATCGACAACACCAAGATCCCTTCGGCCCCGGCCCGTTTAAGGCTGTCCACCACTTCCCAAAAATCACTTTCGCCGATAACCGAATGAACGGACACCCATCCGGGTTCGGCAAGCGGCATCATCGTCGGGCTCTTGATTCCCGGCAAGATCCTTGTGATATCGGCTACCTTTTCCGACGGCGCGTTAAGCAGGATGTATTTATTTGCCTGCGCCGCGAGTACGCTTCGGATGCGGAAAAGCAACTTGTCCAAAATTTCTCGCGGCTTCGCTTCCAAACCTTGTTTGGCGATCAGCACAGCCTCGGATCTCATAACCGTCTCGACTTCGCTCAAACCATTGGAAAACAGTGTGCTTCCGGAACTTACCAGGTCGCAGACTGCGTCCGCCAATCCTATCGATGGCGCGATCTCGACCGATCCGCTTATCTCGTGAATATCCGCTGTGACCGATCGATCGGCAAAGAACCTGGTAAGGATATTCGGATAGCTCGTAGCTATCCGCCGGCCCGATAGATCGCTAAGTTTGTTGTAATCGAAATTCTTGGGAACCGCGATCGACAAACGGCAGCGGCCAAAGCCAAGCGTCTCGACCGTCTCGACCGGCTTTGGGTTTTCGGCCAGGACGTTTTGGCCAACGATGCCAATATCCGCCACGCCATCCGCCACATACTCGGGTATGTCGTCGTCTCGCAGAAAAAAGATCTCAAGCGGAAAATCCTCCGACTCCGCACGCAGCTTGCCGAGGCCATTCGAAAACCCGATGCCGCATTTTTTCAGCAATGCGGTCGAACCCTCGGCAAGTCGCCCTTGTTTCTGCAAAGCAATTTTTAATTTTGTTTCTTTCATTTCATTCAATGCCGTCAAAAAGGCAAAACTCCGCCGTGGAACTTTTTTAAGTTCGCGGCGTTTATATAAAAACTAATTTTCGAGTCTGTTAGAAAACCAGGATTAGTTCACGCGGCGTGTGTGACGCATGATGATGGTGGAGATGATTGATATGTAAAGCAATTCTGCTCATCGTTTTTACTATTAAAAACATAATCGAAACAAGATTGCAAGGAGAACGGGTATCGGTCGTGTGATAAAATCTCAATAATCTTATGGACGATCACAGTGAAGAAGAAGTATTACAGGAATTTGGCAAGCGCATCCAGCGTTGCTACGGCTGCTTTATCGCATATCATCTCAAGGATATGTACCTCGGCGAGGATGTCACTTTTTTCTGCGATTATTGTAAGGACGATAAGATGTTCCACTTTGACGATTTCGCAAAGCTGCTCGACATCAGCAAGCTGAACGAGGTCACGGGCGAGCACCATCATTGACGTAATCAACAACTTTTCCACCTTGCCGCGTTTTCACTTAAAATCGAATTGTGGACGAAAGCAGCAATCAAACTAAGCCGACATTGACCGGACTTGCCCGCACGCTCGGGCAATTGCCAAGCGATAAAAGGCGCGCAGCTCTCGAGTTGAGCGCGGCGCTTGCCGGTGTGTCTCTGCGCGTAAGCCGCGAGTTTGTCGAGGCCGTGCCTAAAGCGGCGAAAATTCTCTCGGCGGACGACATCCGTAACTGGGGCGAATTTGGCCGCCGGCTCGCGATGGGTAACGCGGAAACCGGAGTCAAATTCTTTTCGACGGGCGTTGATGGGTTAAAAAAAATTCCGCACGAATCGAGGGCCGCCGTCTTTCAGGTTTGCACACGGCAGCTTGTGCTGTCGAGCTCGATCGCACTCGAAACATTTCACTTAATACCCGGATTGGCACGCGAGATCGGCAACCGCAAGCTCCTTTCGGACATACTCAGTCTCGCTGTCGAGATCGCTCAGCGCTCCGCAAAGCACAGCGCTGATTTTCTCGAACATACGCCTGCCGTCACAAACGCCCTGGCCCGGTTCGCGGCAGAGGCGGACGATGTTGCGCACGCCGTGCTTACTCTGGCATCAAATTTTGCGAACCGGACCGGCGGGCTGACAGCCGATCTCTGGCAAAATCTGCCCGATGCACTTAATGGGTTATCGGCCAAAAACGCCGTGATCCTGATGGAACGCTCCGGCGAATTTCTCGAATTCGGCGGCAGCGTCACACTCCATTTTGTCGCGTCGGGCAGCAAGGTTTTGGCGGCGGACGAAGGTGCTTTCGGGGATTGGTGTGCGGTTTCGCGAGCGATAGCCCACCACGGAAATGCCGTCTTGATCTCGTTTTTGCGGGCGACACCAAAATTTTTCGCTCAACTTGCCGGTAAGAAAAGGCGTATTGACCCCGGATCGATCCAACGCGTTCTGCTGTTGGTGGGCAAGATCGCCAAAATTGATGCCGAGAGCGCGTTGGCGGCTTTCAAATCAAGTGCTTTGGCACTGAAAAAGGTCTCGATCGAGCAGTTTGAGGAGTGGGTTGAGAACGGGATTCGGACGCACGCTGCGGATTCGACAAAGGCCCGCCGGAGCTATTTCGCCCTCGAAACACGCGCGTCGAAGACGCGTCTCCAGCAGACCAGCCTCGGCTTGCCGCTTGAGAAGATTCAGGCAGTTTTACGCATGTACGTCGAGGCTCTGACTGGTAAGGAAATTGAGATCGCACCGCTCTCGGCCATACCGCAGGAATCCCGGATCGGCGACGGAAAGACGATCTACCTGCCCACGTCGGTCGCCGAATTTGACGACGACGAGCTGGATTTCAAGCTCTACAAGGTGCTTGCCGCCCACGGTGCCGGACAGATCGAATTTGGCACGTTTGACCGCGATACCCGCGAAATGAAGGCCGTGTTTGCCGAGCTTTCTGAGCTTTATTCCGCCACATCTGACGAGATAGATGCATTTGCTAAGGACGTTCAGCGCGAGGTAAAGCAACGTCATAAGAATCTGCCGAAAGACTCTGATTACAAAGTTGTTCTAACCGCGTTTCCTGAGCCTCGCCTGGCGCGCAAAA
>JAYUDV010000247.1:0-4019 GCA_043739565.1 Chloracidobacterium sp. | reverse complement strand
TTGACACTCCGCCGTTTGATTTGTAGTCTAACTATTCGCTTTTGTGCACCCGTAGCTCAGCTGGATAGAGTACTTGACTACGAATCAAGGGGTCGCATGTTCGAATCATGCCGGGTGTACCAATATAATCAATGGCTTGGAGCGGCTATAAAGCTGCTCCATTTTTTTTACTCGCCATTTTTACTCAGATCTCAACATTATTCGAGACCAACGAAGTCGACATTTGCCAGGTCACCCGAAACCCTTACAACACGCGGTGCAAAGCGGTATAGGCGTGACGAAATGGCGATTGTATAATCCTGGCCCGTTGCGACATTGTCAAAGCTGTAATAGCCGAATGAACTGGTCGTCGATGTGCGTTTGACATGGTTCGAGTCCGTAATCGATACGGATGCATTTCTTAGGCCACGGCCGTCAGGCCCGGTAACACGCCCACTCACACTGGCAGGAATCGATAGCGGTGACGAGAGACAACGCGAAGCGGTCGTTGCCAACTCGCTGGAAACTTCGCGCAAAGGCTGAGGCAACGGAGCACCAAAACGCGTGCGATATTCGGTTGAGAGGATAAAAGAGCGTACCATTTCGATCCTAAGATAATCTCCGTTGAATTGGTTCAGTCTACCAAGCCAGAACTGATAGCCATCGTCATTATTGTCCGGCGGATCGGTCGGGGCCCGACGCAGATAACCAAAATACTGCATGAGGACAAACCCTGGGTTACACTCGGCGTCCTTTACAGTGTCGATTCGGGCTAATGTCCGCAGCACCGCCGCGCGCCCGGCCGTATCGCCCGTGCCAAACGCATTGATCGCGATTTGGCGTTCCGTGTCTTGTGGTATAACACCGGCCGCTGCAAACAACGCGTCCACATACTCGGAAGCTGAGAGAGTTGTCGGATACGTGGTGATGAATGCGGCACTCCCGGCAACACTCCGTGCATAAGTGGTTTGGTTTTGATCTAAAACCGCATCCGCTCCCGGCTGTCCGTCAATAAATCCCGCACCCACCGCCTGTGCATCCGTTAACCATTGCGAAAAACTGAGGCGCTTAGTCGGATCGTTTGAGAATTTGCCAAATGCAACGCGCTGCAGCTTGATGACATAATAGCCCGTCTGTTGAAATTCGCGAGACAAAAAGAATCCCGCGCTGACATTTTGACGTGCGAGGTCAACACACTGTGCGTTGCCGTTGCACGAAGTGATTTGGTTGACCCTGACGGCTAAACCACTCGAATCCGCCGTGCGGTTTAAGAAGTCAAGATAATGCTGTCGAACAAAAAAATCCGGGTCGTCAGTCGGATTAGCGTCAGCCGGAGACGCCTGTCCGGCGGAAATTGCCGGCAAAACAAGGGACGCCAAGCAACAGAATATTGCCGCTGAAAGAAAATTTTTCTTAGTTTTGTACATGATTTTTACCCCATTTGCTAATCAGAATACTTCAAATTTGCCATTTCTAAAATTTTTTTCGCGATATGTAGCCTCCGAATCGGGCCAAATATAGCTCGGTTTAATAACGCGCACCAGCACCTAATGCGAAAACACAATATTCTCCTACACACTCGCAAATCAGGGCGATTAGACATTAAAATCTCCTTGGAAACCATGAATTTTCGAGTGGATCTTGCTGCACATTATTCAACCTCACTATATAAGGCGAAATTTCAACGTAAAACCGCTCAAAATAATTTTTTTTTATTTAGGCAATATGACGATCTCCGGCCGGCCACAAATTTGGTCGGCCCTTCTCACATCGTTTCCCGACTCCGATTGCTTGACTTGCTTTTGATTTATTAGATAATCGGTTTATGAAAAACATCACACGGTTTCTGATAACGGCGTCTTTTATTATTGGAGCGATTGCAAGTTTCAGTAACGTCTCAATTGCTCAAAAGCCAGCACACGGCTACCATTTGCTGAATAAGATCGAGGTCGGCGGCGAAGGAGGCTGGGATTACATCATCGCGGACAGCAATGCTCATCGGCTGTACGTGTCTCATGCTACGCATGTTGTCGTAATTGATACCGCAACGGATAAAATCGTCGGTGACATTCCAAATACGAACGGCGTTCACGGGGTAGCATTTGCCGAGAAGCTTGGGAAAGGCTTTATTAGTAACGGCCGCGATAATTCGGTCACGATATTTGACCTGAAAACCCTGAAAACCCTCGACAACGTCAAAGTCGATAAAAACCCCGACTGCATACTTTTCGATCCAGCCTCAAATCGTGTTTTTGCATTTAATCGCGGTGCGTCAAATGTCACGGCTATTAACGCCGCCGATGGAAAAGTTGCCGGCACTATCGATCTCGGCGGCCACCCCGAATTTGCAACGGCGGACGGCAGGGGAATGGTCTTTGTAAATTTGGACGATAAGAGCCAGGTCGTCGCAATCGACTCGAAAAAGCTGACAGTCAACGCTCATTGGGCGGTTGCGCCAGGCGAAGACCCGTCGGGCATGGCGATTGACCCGAAAACAAATCGGCTGTTTATCGTCTGCGGCAACAAAAAGATGGTCGTGATGGACTCGGCTACCGGCAAAGTGATCTCGGATCTGGCAATTGGTGACGGCACGGACGCAGCGGGTTTTGACCCCGACACAAAGATGGCTTTCAGCTCGAACGGCGATGGCACATTGACCGTCGTCCACGAAGATTCAAAAGACAAATTTAGCGTCGCGGAAAACGTCACGACCCAGCCAAGAGCGCGGACGATGGCAGTCGATACCAAAAACCACAAAGTGTACCTCGCCACCGCACAGTTTGGCCCGGCACCCGCCGCTACCACCGCCCAACCGCGTCCGCGTGCTCCGATGATACCGAATTCGTTTGTCATTCTGGTTTATGGGAAGTAGTGGACATGAGAAAAGACGTTCACCATATCTTGAAGATTCGGTTAACGTCTTTTCTGCGCCTCTAATAGGCCCCTATTTTTCGCTGCCTAAATTTAAGCGATTACATCGACACATGCGAGATTGGATCGCTCCAATCGGATTGGCCTGTCACGCCGCCGGGGGGCCCGGACCTGAATGGTGTACGCCGTGAGGCCGTCAAACGTGACGTGCTGCGAATCGTCCGTAAAGACGCCCGCAACGAGTTATTAGGCCCGGCTTCGGTGTAATATAAAGACCTCTAGGCATTCGAGCCACGATCAGAATCTTGCTACTTCGTGGCGATGACGGCTCGAAAATAAGTTGGCGGCAGCGGATGTAGATGGCTCTCGACAAAGCCTACCTCCCGCAGGATACCCTCATACTGTGAGAAGGTGTAAGCGTCACCGCCCGGAGTCGTAGCCAGCATCATCAAGCTAAACTGAGCAGGAACTGGCGGCGAGATTCGGTCCTCGTCGGGGATGAACTCGAGAATTGCGGCACGTCCGCCGGGTTTGAGTGCCGCATAGACCTTTACCAGCAGCTTTTGACACGTAGCGGCATCGAAGTGGTGCAGGAAATTAGTGAGCAGAGCGAGATCGTAGTCGGTGCCATAGTCAACGGTAAAAGCGCTGCCCGGAATGATGTGGTAGCGGTCTGTCACGCCCGCTGCAAACGCATTTTCCTCCGCCACGGTAAGGACGCCCTCCCAATCCACGGCGAATACGTTTGCATTACGGTTTTGCTTCGCCACGGCTATGCCGTATAGGCCATGGCCAGCGGCGATATCCAGAACTTTCCACTTCTCTCCTGACCCACCTACCAAAAGGTTTGCCAGAGATTCCGCGGGGAGCGCCATCAACGGAGCCATCGCGCGGGCAAACTTGATCCAGACCGGATGATCGGGAGCTACGACCCCCTCATCATCACTCATGATCGTTCCGCCCTTTCGAACGACGGCTGCCAGATCCCGGAAGGCGTCGGTCTGTGTCGGTGCGAGCAAGAACTCAAGCGCCGCTCCGACATAACCGGGGGAGCGCTTGTCCAAAAAGATCGCCGAGTCCTGCGTTAGGGCGAAGCGATTTCCGGTCTTGGTGAGAAACCCGATCACTGTCAGGTAATCACAAAGGATGCGCGTGCCTCGCTCCGAAGC
>JAYUDV010000246.1:0-10081 GCA_043739565.1 Chloracidobacterium sp. | reverse complement strand
GCACGCAAATTTAGCGACGTATCGCGAATGCCTTCAAATATGTCAAAGATTTCGCGGTCGCCGTCGATATGCCGTTTTGTGATCTCCCAGTTGTTCGTACCCGAATTTCGCGGCTCGCCCGTATAACAGATGGCGACGCGGCGTTCGAGCATCTCGGTGTCGATATCCAATGCTTCGCGGGTCATGCCCTCCGGGCCAAAATGAATACACGCCACGCCGCCATACTGCGCCGAATAGTAATCCTGAAAGCCGGTCGGCACCTTAATCACCTGACACTCGACATTTGCCGCGATCGGGATGAATCGATCCGGCGCGTAGCGGTCGCCGACGAGCTTATTCAACGCTCCGATACAGGCAATGTTCAAGGTTGACGAGCCGGCAAGCCCTGCTCCTGCTGGAGCGTGAGACTCGGTCGTCATCTGAAAACCAGTAGAAGGGTGAAAGAAATAGACAAGTTTAGACAGCAGTTCGAGTTGGGGCTCATCACGCAGCGAATCAATGCTGGCGAGCGTTGTCTCGACAACGGAATTTTGATCTATCGATTCCAAAATTATCCTATCGTCGTCGCGGGTCTCGATGCGGCAGCGGGCCAACAAACTGACCGCGAAATTTACCGTCGCGGCTCCCTCGTGAAAAAGGAACAGCGGCGGAATATCAATTGTGCCGCCGGCAAGATCGACGCGAGTCGGGGCGGATGATTCGATTATCATTGTCAGTAGTCAGTTGTCGGTTGTCAGTTGTCGGTTGTCAGTTGTCATCGGACGGTTGTCAGTTGACTCTTTTCTCCCCTTCTTTTCCCGCCGTCTCCGCGTCAGCTTTCTCCTCTTCTCCCTTTCTCCTCCGTTCCCCGTCTTCACCTCGGTTCGGTTCGCGGGTCAAATGCAGCCTTTCGCCCAGATCGTGGAGCGTGATCTTGCCGATGTCTTCGACCGCGAGGAGCTTTTCTTCGATCTTTTGGATCGTTTCGGGATTTGCGTCTTCGACCTTTTCCGACAGCCAGTATCGTTCGATGACGTAAAAAACGATCACGCCCACCATGACGATGAAAAATAACACGATACCCACTCGCTTATAGTCACCGATCATCGATGTGATGGCACCGCTGAAAAAATAGCCGACACCCGAGAGCAGCGTTACCCACAAACCGCAGCTAAGTGCGCTAAGACCCAGAAAACGCAAAAACGGCATTTTCCCCACGCCGTAAAATACGCACATGGCGACACGTATGCCGTAAATATACTTGGAAATTACTATCGCTGATCCGCCAAATTTTTCGATTAATTTTTCGACCCGAGGCTGAGCGACCTGATAAAAGCGATAATTTTTGGCGTTTTCGTGCAACATACGCCCGATCATATAGCCAAAACTATCGCCGACCATTCCGCCGAGCGTGCCGAAAAAGATCACCTTGAAAAAGCTGTATGGACCGAAAAAATCACCGTGGGCCATTACGCCGGAGATGAGGAGCGTAATATCGCCTTCAATAGTACAGAGAAAGAAAACGGCGTAGATCCCGTATTGTTCGATTAGCTGTTGAAAGGGAAGTTCCATAACGCAATGGCGGAATTATGCCCGGGCCGTCCGGAAGAGCTGCATCCAAAAGAGTAACTTTCAGAAGTAATTGAGTCAATAATGGACTCGTTGGCCGGCCCGGTAGGTAGGAAGGGTTGACCGAGAGGAATACCGAACCTATCCGGTTCGGTAAAACAATATTTCTGCATCGGGAGCGCCTTTTAGGGCCGGTTTGGCGATCTTTTTTGGCATCGTCCTGTCAAATGCTATCCTCAAACCGTTAGAGGAATTACCTAAATGCTCAACAATTTTTCACGCCCACGCCGAGTTGTCATCACGGGAATGGGCTGTGTTACACCCATCGGCATTGGCCGCGAAGCGTTCTGGCATTCGCTTCAAACCGGCGTCAGCGGCGTGAGACGGATCGAGAGTTTCGATGTTTCGGATTCGGCCGTCAAGATCGCGGGCGAGGTCCGCGACTTTGATTGGGAATCGCAGCTTAGCGCAAAAGACCGTAAACATGTACCGCGAACGGTACCGCTCGCGTTGGCGGCTGCCCACGAAGCGATAGCCGATGCTGGTATCGACACCACCGATATTTCGATGGATGAGCGAAGGTCTATCGGCGTCGAGATCGGTACCGGCGGCGGTGGCCTCGCCTTTGCCGAGAAACATTACGAGTATTGGTATCTCGGGCCGAAAACCCATGCCAGCGTCTATATTATTCCGGCATCGACACACGGCGGGCTTTCATCCGAAATTTCGATGACATTTGGGCTTCGCGGCCTGTCGCACGTGGTTTCAACCGGCTGTACGAGTTCGACGGACGCTATTTTTTACGCCGCCCAGCATATAGCTCTCGGTCGTCAGGATGTAATGATTGCCGGAGGTGCTGACGCTCCGCTCGCACCGGGGATTTTGGCCGGGTTTAACCTCATGACTGTTCTTACTAAAGATTGGAATGACGAACCGCACCGGGCGTCGCGGCCATTTGCAAAGGATCGGTCGGGTATCGTCGTTGCCGAGGGAGCATATATTTTCGTTCTCGAATCTCTCGATTCGGCCACGGCGCGCGGGGCAAAAATTTACGCCGAAATATCCGGTTACGGAGCCACCTGCGATGCATATCACCGCGTGCGGCTTGACGATTCGGGCATCGAACCGGCCCGGGCGATGTCGATGGCTCTGGAAGACGCCGGTATTGCTCCCAACCAAGTCGATTACGTAAACCTGCACGGCACGTCAACCGTCTTAAACGACAAGATCGAGACAACCGCGGTAAAGATCGCCCTGGGAGATCACGCCTACCAAACGCCCATGTCGGCGACAAAATCCCAACTCGGCCATCCGCAAGGTGCGAGCGGCGCAGCCGGTATCGGAGCTGCTCTTTGCGCGATGACGACGGGCGTGATACCGCCAACGATAAACCTCGACGAGCCAGATCCCGACTGCGATCTCGATTACGTGCCAAATGTTGCCAGAAAAGGCGAGATAAACGTCGCCCTTTGCAACTGCATCGGCTTTGGCTCAAAAAATAGCGCTCTCGTGCTGCAAAGGTACGCCGGGTAAATATGTTCGGCCAATTTAAACAGAGAAGTTATAAGCTCGAAAGGCTCGACACCGGCGATTACACGCTCGCAGAATACGCGAGATGGCATCGTGAAATGTGGTTTATTCACCGCATTTTTGGCGAGTTGCGTGCGCTCAGAGGCTCGCTTTTCAAAACCATTCAGAGAAGTGGCAACGCGACGGTTTCAATCCTCGATGTCGGTGCCGGAGCGGGCGAATTGCTTTGCGAGCTTCGAAAATGGACGGCTGACCGAGATGCGTTTCTGGTTGGCGCTGAGATCAGCACCGATGCGACGGTCGTTATGCGCAAAGCAAAACTCAACGTCGTTCAATGCGACGCTTTGCGGCTGCCATTTGCCGATAGCAGCTTTGACTACGTTTTTTGCTCCCTTTTTCTGCATCATCTCGGCGACGAAGCTGCCGTCGAGCTGCTCCGTGAAATGAGCCGCGTGGCGTCGGGCCGGATATTTGTGATCGATCTTAATCGTCATCCGACGGCCTATTATTTTTACAAATTTATCGTAGGATTGTTTCTACAGCGGTTTACGCGGGACGACGGAGCGTTGTCGATACTGCGCAGTTTTACGCCGGAAGAGATGTTGGAACTTGCAAAAAAAGCGGGACTTAGTGATGTGAAAGTGGAGCGGTCGAAGGCAAACAGGCTCATCCTGTCCGGCAGGCAGCAGTAGGCAGTAGAAAGAAGCCTGCAAGTACAGAATGTCCAAGCCCGTACTTACGTGCGGGCTACCGACACAGATGGATAGTTCGATCAAAAAATTATTTGATGTCCTCGTAATCGGTGCCGGCCCGGCCGGTGCGACAGCCGCGCTGTTGCTCGCACAGGCGGGGCGTTCGGTAGCTATTATCGAAAAGGCAGCGTTTCCCAGACGCAAGGTTTGCGGAGAGTTTTTATCCGCTACAAGTTTGAATATATTTAAACGGCTGGGCCTTCTCGATGAATTCACCGCTATGGCGGGACCGGAAATTTCACGTGTCGGCATATTTTCGGAATCTTCGCTGTTGACAGCACCAATGCCGCGCGTTGAATCGACGAAGGCAAAGTGGGGCAGGGCTTTGAGACGCGATGTGCTCGATATGTGGTTATTGAACCGCGCGGTCGAGGCCGGTGCGACCGTTTTCCAGCCGTGGGCCGTTACAAAGATCACGCGGACAGATGCAGAGAGTACGGTTCGACTGGAATCGAAAGAAATGAATGAAACTCTAGTCGTCAAAGCGGACATAGTGATCGCAGCCCACGGATCGTGGGAGATCGGCGAATTGGAAACACAGGCGAAAAAACAACGGCCGGATGGACATGATTTGTTAGGCTTTAAAGCTCATTTTAAGAACACCAAGCTTCCCGCCGATATGATGCCGATGATAGTTTTCCCCGGCGGATATGGCGGTATGGTTAGCTGCGACGATGATTACGTAAGCATTTCGTGCTGTGTCCAACGCGATATGCTGCATGAGATTCGCCGGAATGTGCCAAAGAAAAAGGCGGGCGAAGCCGTCCAGGATCACATTATCGGGTCGACAAAAGGCGTGGCGGACGCGCTGTCTGGTGCGCAAATTTGCGGCGAATGGCTCTCAGCCGGCCCGATCCGTCCGGGATTTCGCTCAAGATATAAAGACGGTGTGTTCGTAGTCGGCAATGCCGCCGGCGAGTCGCAGCCGATAATTGCCGAGGGAATAAGCATGGCAATTCAGTCGTCCTGGCTTCTCTGTCAAAGATTGCTGGAGGGCGAAGGAAACCTGAACGACACGGCGTCGGCATACGATCGTGATTGGCTAAATGCATTTGGCCCGCGGATAAAAGCAGCCAACGTTTTTGCTTATTTGGCATTGAGCGGCCGTGGACATTTCGCGATGGCGAGTGCCCTAAAAAGATTTCCGTCCTTATTAACACTCGGTGCCAAACTGAGCGGCAAGGTGAACCGCGTAGTTATTGATCAGACCGTGCCCGCCCCAATGTTTGACAGTTGAATAGCCAGTGTCTAGAATCGCGTTAGTAAAAAAACACGAAAGTATTTTGTACCATGAGCGATATTACCGATAGCGCGAAGATTCGGGTTGGCGTCGAGATTTGCACCTCGGCGTTGAGGGCGGTCTCGATAGACCAGGACGGCAAATTGGTGGCCCGCTGCACCCTTCCTTTTGACGCGCCCGGGCAAACGCTGTCGCAGCTTACGGATTTGATCGGCGGGTTGCGGAAAGCCCTGGGCGACTTTGACCATATTGGTATCGCGGCCCCCGGACTCATTGACCGGGAAGCCGGCCGCGTTACATTTTCAGCCCACTTTCCCGAACATTCGAATGTCGATCTGGTCAAAGCAATTCATGAAGCCACCGGATTGTCGGCATCGCTTGAAAATGATGCCAATGCCGCCGCCTACGGAGAATTTGTTCTCGGAGCCGCTCGCGGGAGCCAAAACTTTTTCTATGTGACACTCGGCGAAGGGATTGGCGGAGCATTTATTCTCAACGGCAAGCTCTGGCGGGGAACGTCGGGCTTTGCCGGTGAATTCGGATATGTTCCGATCAATTCTGAGGGCATGCGATTAGAAGAGGTTGCCTCAACCTCCAACATAGTCCGCCGTACCCGAAGCCGTTTTAACCGGGACAGCACCTCATCCTTAAACAAGCTGGCCGAAGAGGAGATCACGCTCAAGGCCATTATCGACGCCGCCAGAGCAGAAGACGATTTTGCCCAGATGATGCTGAAGCGAACAGGCATCTATGTCGGTACCGCAATTGCGACGGTGATCAATCTCTTAAATCTGGAGCGGATCGTGGTGGGCGGAGAAATAATGGAGGCCGAGCATTTGGTTTTGGACGCCATCATTGAACGAGCACGCGAGTTGTCATTTGCGCCGTCATTTGAGGCAGCCAGCATTGTTGAGGGCGACCTCGGCGAGGACGCCGCCGCTATCGGGGCCGCGATTTTATCTTTCACAATAAATTAACTTACAATTGTCAAAGCAATTTTTCCGGCGACCAGCGCAGCTTAATTTAGTAAACAATCGTACAAAATGGCCGAATTGGCTATTTTTTTATTGTGCATTTTGCGGTTTATTGAAGATTTAGTAAAATCGATTACAGTTTTACGGTTAGCAACCTTAGTTTTGATTCAGCTCGTTTGATCTTAGTTATTTCTTTTCGAGATACAGTGGACATTCAGGCCTGAGTTCTGTAAGTCGTCGTTCGCGAGAAGATATAAAATGGCGCAATTTTTTAATAAAAGTGCAAACAACATTGCCCGAATCAGCATGGTTCTGGTCGTGGTTTTAGGCGCGACCGCGTTTTACGCTTTTACGCAGATCGCCCGTTCGTCATATTTAACGGGCCGTTATCTCGAAAAGCAGCAGCCCGTTCAATTCAGCCATAAGCACCACGTCGGTGATGACGGTATCGATTGCCGATATTGCCACCAAACGGTCGAAACCACGGCTTCGGCGGGTATGCCTTCGACGCAGACGTGTATGAATTGCCACAGTCAGATTTGGGCGGACAGCCCGTATCTCGAGCCAGTACGTGCGAGTTTTCGCGACAACAAACCGATCGAATGGGAACGTGTACACGATCTGCCGGAATACGCTTATTTTAATCACAGTATTCACATAGCAAAGGGTGTAGGCTGCTCGACGTGCCATGGGTCAATCGACAAAATGCCCGCCGTTTATCAGGAAAATACGCTGCAAATGGAATGGTGCATCGCGTGTCACCGGGCACCGGAGAAATTTATTCGCCCGAAATCCGAAATTTTTAATATGCAGTGGCAGGACGGCGATCTGGATGACGGAGAACGCGATAAGTTAAAAGTCGACCTCAAGATCCGAAGCAAGGAAATGATGACGAGCTGCTCGACCTGTCACAGATAGTAGAATTGCCGCAAAAAGGCACAGAAAGCGCAAAAGGGAGAAGTAGGAGAAGCATAAGAAAGCAAATAATAAATTTATTTTTTGGTTAGGTAACGACCTTTATTCCAAAAATTTGATTTTGTGCTTTTTGCGTCTTTTTGCGGCTAACTAAAAGGAATTGTAACGAAAATGCCCAGCCCGGAAAACAAAACACACTTTGCCTCTTTACGCGATAAGATATTGTCGCAAAACGGGAAGGAATATTGGCGCAGCATCGAGGAACACGCCGACACGCCGGAATTTAGGGATTTTATTACGGAGGAATATCCGCACGAGATCGAACAATGGGACAACAGCCTTAGCCGCCGTAATTTTGTAAAGGTTATGGGTGCGTCGCTTGCTCTCGCCGGATTGAGCGGCTGCGTTATTCAGCCGCCGGAGAAGATCGTTCCGTATGTAAAATCGCCCGAAGGCATGCTGCCGGGCAAGCCGAATTTCTTTGCGACAGCAATGTCGATTGGCGGAGTCGCGACGGGCCTTTTGGCAAAATCGTTTGAAGGGCGTCCGGTAAAAGTCGAGGGCAATCCCGATCATCCGGGCAGCCGCGGAGCGACGGATGTCCTCGCTCAGGCCTCGATCTTGGGCATGTATGATCCAGATCGCTCGCAGGAAGTCACCTATCGAGGTTATCCGAAAACGTGGGAAGCCTTTATGGGCGGGCTGCGTGCGGCGATCGACGAAAATCGTAAAGACGGCGGTGCCGGTATTCGATTTTTGTCCGAGACGGTAACTTCACCGACATTGATCGATCAATTTAAAAAGGTCAAGGCCGAGTTGCCCAATTCAAAATGGGTCCAATACGAGCCGGTAAATCAGGACAATGTGATGGCCGGAGCGAAGATGGCCTTTGGCTCGCCCGTTCAGACAATTTACAAATTTGATAAGGCGGAACGCATACTGTCGCTCGATGCCGATATTTTCTCGGGCTTTAATGTCGCCTATATTAAGGACTATGCCAAGGGAAAGGCGTTTTCCGAAGAGAAAAAGGATATCAGCCGTCTCTATTGCGTTGAGACGACGATCAGCCTGACCGGGGCCAAGGCGGATCACCGGTTGGCGGTCAAGCCTAGCCAGATGGCGGAGATCGCTAAGGCGATCGCGAAAGCCGTCGGCGTTGCCGGTGCGACCTCAACTTATACGGAAAATGCTGCGTGGATTGCCGTGATGGCCAAGGATCTGGTCGAACATAAGGGCAAATCTCTGGTTGTGGCCGGTGACAACCAGTCTCCGATAGTTCACGCTTTGGCACACGCGATGAATGCGGCTCTCGGAAATGCCGGACAGACGGTGGTTTATGCTGACCCAATGTTTGCGGGGACGGACAGATCGCAGATCGAACAACTCCGGGAGCTGATAAGTGATATCGACGGCGGACGCGTCAAAATACTTGTCATTTTGGGCGGAAATCCGGTCTACAACACGCCTTCCGATTTAAAGCTGAGCGCTGAGCGGCTACAGAATTTATCCAAGACCGGCGTCACCGTGCATCTTGGATTGCATTTTGACGAGACGGCTGAACAGTGTTTATGGCACGTTGGAGAAAAACACTTTCTCGAAGGCTGGAGTGATGCGCGAGCGTTTGACGGTACTGCTTCGATAGTCCAGCCGCTGATCGCGCCCCTTTATGATGGGAAAAATACGCACGAGGTCGTCCAGCTTTTCTTAAAAGAAAATTTTGACAAAAAAGATTACGACATCGTAAAAGAATACTGGCAAAGTACGAATATTACGGCTGCCGTTCCAGTCAAAACGGACGCTAAAGCGGAACCTAAGCCGGATGCGGGGCCTACTGCGGCGTCAGTGAAAACGGCTTCGAATACAGCCAATAAGGAAACTCCGAAACCGGCGACCAAGCCAGCAGCA
The DNA here is from genome assembly GCA_043739565.1 of Chloracidobacterium sp. Lineage (GTDB taxonomy): Bacteria > Acidobacteriota > Blastocatellia > Pyrinomonadales > Pyrinomonadaceae > OLB17. Next base: position 1,217 of record JAYUDV010000246.1, on the reverse strand, counting down.
ACGTCCACAAATACCATGGCGGCGGCCCCGTCCGCAAATACTCCGGCCCCAAACGCTCCAGCCTCACTTGCCCCGCGAACTTTCGAGGATAATTGGCGTAAGGCGGTTCACGATGGCGTTGTGCCGAATACCGCCGTTGCGCAGAAAACGGTCGTCGCGAATATGGCATTTTTGAGCCAGCCTGAAACCAAAACCTCGGGCAGCGGCAACATTGAAATTTCGATCCTTCCCGATCCCTGTGTTTACGACGGCCGCTTTGTAAATAACGGCTGGCTTCAGGAATTGCCGAATCCGCTAAATAAAGTCACTTGGGATAATGTTGCTCTCATTAGCCCGAATACTGCCCAGCGTCTCGGTATTAATCAGGGGCGTGATACCCGTGAAATCACGGGCGGCAAACAGGGATATACCTTTATCAACACCAAGGGCGGAAATCTTTTCTCCGATCTGGTTACGTTGAAATATCAAGGTGCGGATATTCAAAAGCCCGTGCCAATGTGGGTGTCACCCGGCCAGCCGGACGATGTGGTAACCATTTTTATGGGTTACGGCCGGACGCGCGCGGGCAAGGTCGGCACAGGTCTCGGATACAGCGTCTTCGATGTTCTCCGGTCGGATGCGATGAATTTTGGTTTTGGCGAGATCCCAAGGAAAAGCGAGACGGCGACGATCGCCTCGACGCAGACCCATTTTAATATGGAAGGCCGCGATCTGTTGCGGGTTTGGGACGTCGATGAGTTTGAAAAAAATCCGGCGATGGGCCATCAACATAACGAATACGAAATGTCGATGTATCCGATTGAGCAACATCAGGAGGTTTACGCCAAGAACCATAAGTGGGGAATGTCGGTTGACCTCAATTCGTGCGTAGGCTGCAACGCCTGCGTTTTAGCATGCCAGTCTGAAAATAATATTCCGGTGGTTGGAAAAGAGCAGGTCGAACGCCACCGAATGATGCACTGGATGCGGATCGACGCCTATTATGGCGGCGATAATATCAACGAGCCTGAGGGCCCGCATTTTCAACCAGTCCTTTGCCAACAGTGTGAACAGGCTCCGTGTGAGGTGGTTTGCCCGGTTCACGCCACGGTTCACAGTGCAGAGGGGTTGAACGACATGACCTACAACCGCTGTGTCGGCACGCGGTATTGCTCGAATAACTGTCCGTATAAAGTGCGCCGGTTCAATTTTTTGCTTTATCAGGATTGGGATACGCC
>JAYUDV010000245.1:0-10101 GCA_043739565.1 Chloracidobacterium sp. | reverse complement strand
TGCGTCGGCAAATTCTGAAATTCGATCCGAAAAATATCGATCTCCAGCGGCCTGTAAGCCCGCGCCGAAACCGTCACCCGATTAGTCGCCAACAGCTTATTCGCCTCATCCGGACTCGCCGCCACCAACGACGAATCACTCGTCGTGATCGAAACCGAACCCGAATTCGTCGATAGGCCGATCCGAATCAATGGCTCGTGCGTCAGAAAAGCGAAGTCGCTTGCAGAGGTATTGATATTGGAAAAAAAGAGGGTGGCAAAAACAAACAAAACTCCTCGTAATTTCATTCTTCAATCTTAGCAAAAAGCTCGCGTGTTGCGTGAGGCCCACGATTACTCACGAAATTGGAGAGCCGGTAAAATGAATATCCAACTCGATAAATTTGCATCTCACCCAAATCTCGATATATTATTGTTCGTACGCTTAACTATGGCGTTAAGCTCATATCTAAGTATGAATACAATAATCCCTGTCTCCGATTTACAACGTCAGGCAGCGCAGATTTTGACCGATCTGAACAAATCTTCGGAACCCGTAATAATCACCCGGCGGGGCCGTGCCTCGGCCGTTATGGTGTCGGCCAAGCGCTACGCCGAGATCGAGGAATATCTACAGGCATTTGATGATCATGAATTGGAAAGTTTGATTTCGGAAGGTGAGCGCGATATTGCAGCGGGTAATACGCTAACGCACGACGAGGTCAAACGTCGTCTAAATTTTCCGGGATAGCCGATGGCTGACGTGATCTGGACATCGGTAGCTTTCCTTGTACTGGAAACTCTTCCGCAAGCTACTGCTTTTGGGATCATCCGCCATACCGATTATTTGCGCCGGTTTCCGAAAATGGGTACTCAAATCGTCAGTCCCAAACACCTGTCAAATTACCGTCAATTGATTTACAGAAAAAAATACCGGACCATTTATCGATTCGACGAAACAGAAAACTGTATCCGGATCGTACACCTTAACAACTGCCGACAAAAATTCCCTACCGCCAGCCAAATTGTTCGCGCCCTTAAAGATCAAGACGAACTACCGCACAATTGAGTTAAATATAAACGGAAACGTCCCCCACGACTGCCCTCGGTGCTGCGGGCGGAAGGCGAAGAGTACGATACTGCCTTTGCCGTAGGCTGTTTCGACGAGGGCAGCTTTGCCGTTCAGGTATTTTTCGCCGAGCATCCAGCCGGAGAGCAAGGCGTTTTTGGCGGCGTATTTAGCGATAATTTTGACCTTAGCGTCGGCGGCGATGTCGTAGGCGGAGCTAGATGTGAAATAGGCTGCCGTGTCCTGGTTCAAGCCTTTCGCGAGATCGCTCCGGGTGTCGACATCGAGCTGAACGACCGAGCCGGGATTGTAAAATTCGCTGCGTTTGAGACCTGCGAGGGCGTTTCTGATCGGCAGACTAAACCGTTTGATAATCATCTCGCAAGATGCGTCAAAGCAAATAAGCTTGCCGCCGTCTGCGACAAATTTCTTCAGATTTTCGACACCGGCCTCGCCGATGCCACCCGCAAACTCGTCCGTGTAACGGTCGGCACTTAAACCTTTTACAATCGAATTTTCGCCGTCCGACGGCAAAATCAACGCATCGAGATCGAGCTTTCCGGTTCGCATATCAGCATCCGAAACCGGGCGAAACGGTATCTGAAACGTATCGAAAACAAATCGCGTCCAGCCCTCGTCCATCGAGCCTGTGAAACCTTTATACAACCCGATCTTCGGGTTCGTTTTGAGCGGATTCGGCACCTTTGCAAATGACGCTGTGTTTGGCGTGAGATTGAGCGTCGAGCGAATGTCATTGATCGAATCGACGCGCTTCAGAGCAGCCATCGGCGATGTGTCTTTGATCTGCCACGCCGCCTCATAATCGACGCCCATTTGCATCGGCAGCGTCCATCCGGCGACATCGTACGGAACCTCGGCGTCACCGTTGGCATTGCGGCGGTCGGGGTAGACCTGTTTTTCGAAAAGACTGAGAATGTTGTTCTTTTGCGGCTGATTTACATAGACGAGAAAGCTGCCAAGCGGCACTTCGTGAATGTCTGACACATTTGGGGCGTTCGCAATGTGCAGTTCCTTAGTCAGCCGACGCACCTCGATTCCTTGTGCCATCAAGATCTCAAAAAACCGCGAAACCGTCTCCGCATTCGGCTGTCCAGCGGTGACAACAAAGGCTTGCGGCTCGTCCGTTTTTGGCGTCAGATTTGCCTTGCCGTACTCGTAAAACTGCCGCAAATATCGCGCGCGGAATTTCGCCGCCATTTGCAGCAAACTCCGCGATGCCGTCATCTCGATCTCGTTGATATCCGCCGGGCGCCACAGGCCGCCTTTCCATGCGTCGGGAAAGTTCGTCGCCGTCTCCAGTACCGACGGCAGACCGCGAACACCGCGATTTTTCTTGAGATCCTCGACCGTCACCGTTAGCGGCGACATTAGATTTGCGCTCGCCGCCTCGGACAAAATGCCGATCGAATTATGAAAATACGGCGCCGAGCGAAAACCGCCGTGCCACCACGTATCGTACGTCGAATTTGTCGCGACACCGGCGATGTTTTTCGCCTGCAGATCGGCCGCCATTTTGTAACCGATGAGGCCGACCTCACGCAAAATCGACGGCGAGACGCGCGGATTTGGCGGGTCGAAAAACGGCGGGATTATGAACCGCGAGGCGTTCGATCCCTGCTGGTGAATGTCATATACGATCTGCGGAAACCATTGCTGCCAAAAGAGTTTCGTGACCGCCTGTGTCTCCGCGAGGTTGAGCATAAACCAATCGCGGTTGTCGTCGTGCCCGGCGTAGTGGTGATAAAGCTCAGGCGGCGAAGTGCCTTCGCTCTTGGTGCCTAGCGTTTTGCGATACCAATCGGCGACGATGTCGACACCATCGGGATTCGCTGACGGGATCAGGAGAAGGATCGTGTTATCCAGGATCTCTTTTGTGTCCGCGTCATTTGCCGACGCCAGCTCGTACGCCAGATTCATCGACATCTGCGAAGCGACGATCTCGGTCGAGTGGATCGAGCACGAGATCGAGACGATCGACCTGCCGTTTTTGATAAGATTTTCAAGTTCGCCGGCGTCTTTTATGGTGCGCGGATCGGCGAGCTTTGCATTGATTTGCCTATATTTGTCGAGTTTTTTAATATTGTCAGACGACGAAATAAAGGCGACGATCAAAGGTTTACCATTTGTCGTTTTCCCGATTTCTTTGACCGAGACGCGGTTGCTCGCCTTGTCAAGCTTTGCAAAATAGTCGGTGATCTGCCGCCAGTCGGCAATCGTTTTGTCGTCCGCCGGGGTAAAGCCGAGCACCGATCTCGGGCTCGGAACCTGCGATAAAACAGTTAGGGAAAAAAGAAGGACGAAACCACAGATAAACACGGATGCACGCAGATGTAATGTCGACCCGTTCAACGACTTTGGACTTTGAACTTTAGACCTTAGACTAATTGGCATGTCGGATTTTCCTCTCGAAGCGATAGCTGAAAATAAAAAGCTGACTTTTCCTGTGAGAAAGTCTAACAAATCGCGAGTTTCTGGGAAACTTCGCTACTGGTGGAGCTGGTTTGTGGCCGGCTCGCTGCTGCTGTTGATCGCGACGCCGGCGTTGATTTTTCTGTGGATAATCAACCGCCGCATCTGGCTCTATCCGCTTGCCAAATGGGGCGCCAAAACGTGGCTCAAGGCGTGTGGAGCTAGTGTAAAAGTGACCGGCGCCGAAAATCTCGACCCCGAGAGAACATACGTTTTTGCGTCAAATCATCGCTCCTATCTCGACACGGCCACACTCTTTTTCTGCGTCGGCAAAAAGATGGGCCTTGTCGCCAAAAAGGAATTGCTAAAGGTGCCGGTGCTTGGCCAGGGCATGAGTTTTGTCCATATCATCGCCATCGACCGCTCAAATCCTGAACGTGCGATGCGTTCGATGGAGCAGGCCCGCGAGGTTTTGGCCGACGGCTATTCGTTTGGCGTCTTTGTCGAGGGTACACGCGGGATGCCGGGCGAGCTGCTGCCGTTTAAGAAAGGAGCGTTTCACCTCGCCATCCAAACAGAAACGCCAGTCGTGCCGGTCGCGATAAAAAACACGGATTGGATGATGGGCAAACGAACCGGCGTCGCCTACGCCGGGGAGATCGAGATGACGTTGCTGCCGCCGATCGAAACGGCCGGTCTCGGCGCGGATGATGTGATGGACCTTTTGCGAAAGACGCGAACCGCGATTGCGGCGGAACTAGAAATCTAATAACTAAAAGTGAAAAGTGAAATGTTACGAGTTAAGGGTAAAAGCGGGAAGCGTTCTTCCGTTTTTCACTTTTCACTATTCACTATTCCGGTTTCTTCGGCGTCGGGCTTGGCGTCGGTTTCGCGTCGGGGACGTCGTCGAGGATGCGAACATCACTGCGGCCCTGCCTGTAATTCTTGTAGCTTACACGAAACCTTATTTTCTGTTCCTGGCCTTTCTCAAAAACCAACGTATCATCCGATCTTGAGTCGATCGGAAAGTAATATTTATTGTCGACGCTGGCGCGGGTCGTCTCTACTATCGGAAAACGCTCTTTGCCTTCCGGGACCGCTTTCCCTTTTGTTCTGACAATCATCAGGTCTTGATCGTCAACCCAGATGCGGCCCGAAAAAAACTTTGCGATGCCTTTTTTGGGATCTGGCATTACCTTTGGCGCAACGTCAAAAACGAAAAGATCGAGTTCATCGACGTGTTCCTTTCCGAGATATGTGAATTGGTATTGGTCCGCAACCTTTGGCTCGATGGCAAACGGATCGATGCCTCCGAGATTTTCGATATCGGCGAGGGTTATCACTAGATCCGTTATCGTTGACATTGGGAAGAAAACGATCTTTTCGGATCGCTCTCCTGCGTCATTAAAACTCAAAAAGGAATCGCGCCTGTAGGTTCCGGATATCTGCCCGCCCATTCCAACGGTCTGCATCGTGGCCGAACGGTCAAATACATAAAGGGTCAAAGCCCGACGAAAAAGCGACTCATTTTCGGTCACTTTCTTGATGATTCGATTTAGCTCCGCCGGGCTCAGGTCTTTTTTGACAATGTTACTCTCCGCAACTGCCGTCTGAGAAAACCCTGCGACCGCCGAAAGACATATTAAAACTAACGCTAAAATAACCGGTCTTTTCATCATTTCACCATTATCCAACAAATCTAGGGAATAGATGCCGCGAGTCGGCGTAAAGTTGACCGAAAATGAAAATGTCCGCGTGTCAGATTTTAATTTGTCGTCCGAGCGTGTGTAGAGAGCGCAACGGCCGAGGGACAAAAGACGAGCAGACCGGCAATTTCCATTAAAAAAGTCAACGGACAAATTTACAATTTGGGCCTTAGCGGTGAATATTTGCGTCCGCTGAAAATAGTTGTTGACTGCCATCGGAGACAAGCGTATTGTTCACTCATATCACGCACGGAGTGTGTATGTATATGCTCAAAGTTTAAAGGATTTTTCAGAGGATAAAGTGGACGAAAAAAAGAATAATTATTGGCTAAACGCAGGTGTTGCGTTGGCTATCGGCCTGGTTTTGTCGTCGGTCATATTCGGCTGGTTTTACGCCAAGACGAAAAAGGGCGACGAGGCGATAACCGTCACCGGTGCGGCGAAAAAGCGGATAAAATCGGATCTCGTTGTCTGGTCGGCGAGTGTCTCAGTGCAATCGCCAAAATTGACCGACGCCTACGGCCAATTGTCCGCAAGCGTTCCGCGTATCAAAGAATATTTAGTAAGCAAAGGCATTCCTGCAGACCAGATGACGGTTTCATCTATCACGACCGCAACGCTCAAGAAACAGGACAGTAACGGGACCGAAACATCCGAGATAACAGGCTATTCCTTAAAACAGGAGGTCGAGGTCAAATCGACCGATGTGGACAAGATCGCTCAGATCGCCCGCGAAGCGACCGAGCTGATAAATCAGGGCATCCTGATCGAATCGAACGCACCGCGTTACTACTACACCGCGATCGGCGACCTCAAGATCGAGATGCTTGGGCTTGCGGCCACGGACGCAAAAGTGCGTGCCGAAAGGATCGCCGCCAGCACCGGCAACTCCATCGGCGCCGTCCGCTCGGCAAAAATGGGCGTACTCCAGATAACACCCGCCGACTCAACCGAAGTCTCAGATTCCGGCATCTACGACACCAGAACCATCGACAAAGACATGACCGCCGTCGTAAACGTCAGCTTTGCGGTCAACTAGAAGTCTCGGTTCTTACTCGTGTCGTCACGCATGAGGCGGGCGACGTGGAATATGTAGTGAACGCCGGAGAATACGGCGAAGGCGACGACGGTCGTGTAGACGGTCGGCAGGTAAAAACCGTTGAGCGACGGCAACGCGGCAGCAACGAGGATCAGGATTACGCCGACGACCTGGACGAACGTGCTGGCTTTGCCAAGCCACGACGGTTTGAAACCGCGAAAGCCGGTCATTACGTTGATCGCACCGGCGATGGCGATAATCGCTACATCACGTCCGATCACCGTGGCCGTTACCCAAAACGGGACGGGCAAATGACGTGCTGTTCCGAGCAGGCTCGGAATCGTCATCATCACAAACGCAGTCGTCATCAGTAGCTTATCGGCGATTGGGTCGATGATCGTCCCTAATTCGGATTCCTGTTTCAAACGGCGGGCGATAAAACCGTCAACACCGTCGGAAACGCCGGCGATCGTGAACACGACAAGCGCCCAGCCCTCGCGGTGATAGACGAGCATAATGGCAAAGACCGGGATCAACGCCATGCGCAAAAACGTCAATAAATTGGGGATCGTGAGGACTTTGGTTGAAACCTGAGATTCGCTCATTTGAATGCGGAGTACGGAATGCGGAATGCGGAATGAAGACATCTCATCTTTTTTTACCCCGGGCAGTCTTAATGGACGAAACCCAAATCGCGGTCAGTTGATCCGCCTCGTCCAAAAGCTCAGCTACAAGTTCGGCTTTCACTATTTCCGCATCAACCAGCATCTCGATCCAGAAAGCCGACTCGTCGGTTTCTTCTTCGACAATACCTAATCTTAGCGATAAATTAGGCATTCGACCTACCGCGACATGCTGCTCGATAGTTTGCAGCGACCGACGTCGCTGAACGGACCAATTGTCCTCCGATCGTCCGCGCCGATAGCGTGTTGGGTAGAGCATTAACCAATTTCAAAATACGTAAGGCAAACCTTTTGGATCGATCCTTTAGATCATTTGGCTTTGCCATAGCTTCTTAATTCCGCATTCCGAATTCCGCGTTCCGCATTACTCACACCGTAATTCCAGTAAACTTATCTCGGGCGGACATTGATACCGCATCGGGACGACGACGGTGCCGATGCCGCGTGTAATGTAAACCTGGGAATCGCGTTTTGCGTGCAAACCGGCTTTGAGTTTTCGTTGACGCAGAATTCGCTTCTCATCGTCCCGGAGCTTGATCTGGCCGCCGTGCGTGTGGCCGCTGAGTGTGAGGTCAATTCCGGCCCGAACAGCTTCGCGAAAGATGATCGGATTGTGCGCGAGCAGCACCTTCATTTCGTCCGGAAACGAACCGCGAAGAGCGGCCGGCACGTCGGTTTTGCCGACCATGTAATCGTCAACGCCCGCGAGCCAAAACGACGCGCCGCGAGCCTCGATTCGTAGGCCTTCGTTGACGAGCATGTTGATGCCTTCGCCGCGAAATAGATGTATAACGAGGCCGGCGTCAGTCCAATGGTCGTGATTGCCGAGACAGGCGTAAATTCCGTATTTAGCCTTGAGTTTGCCGAGCACAGCGGCAACCGGAGCGATGTATTCACGATCATGCGAGACGTAATCGCCGGTCAGCAAAAACATGTCGGGCCGCAGCCGGTTTGCGATCTTGACCGTGCGTTTTATGTGATCGAGGCCTGTAAGCGGGCTATGATGCGTATCGGAGAGATGGATGACCTTAAACCCGTCGAGCTTTTTTGGCAGACGTTTGAGATAGATCGTAACGCGTTCGAGCGAGAGGCTGTTTGCCTCGTCCATCGCGGTCTGTGCCGTCTTTGACCAGTTCCCCGCAAGCGCCCTGAGTGGGGCTTCGGAGCCCACGTAGGCGTTGATGCGATCAGACAGTTTTACCCGCTTTGTTCCAGTATTTTCCATTTGGTGTTTGAAGATTATAGCTTGTCAACGGCGGGATTACAATGGATTTTTCGTCAAGCCCTTTGTCGGCAGCGTAGTTCACCATAAAGGCCCGACTATGCCTGATAAGAATAAGACGCCCCACTGCCGTCTTGTCGCTAATGCGAGTTATGAGCCGATAACTTTTAGAAACTTTCGCTTCCCGGTCTGTAGCGTTATTTCGAGGCAGCCCCGCAACCAAACCTCGCCTCCGCTCCCCGATCGGCGATTGAAAACCACTTGAAATGTTCCATCCAGCTGAATTGTGACATCTGAATTAGTTATTTTTTCGCCATTAATCCGCACCCCGCCTTGATCGATTAGGCGCCTCGCCTCACCTTTCGACGATGCCATACGGGTGCTCACGAGTAAGTCAATCAGTTCATAATCTCCCGGTGAGACCGCAAATTCTTCGATCTCGTCGGGGATCTCTTTTTGCACGAAACGGCGGTTAAATTCATCCTCGGCGGCGGTCGCGGCTTCCGCCGAATGAAAATCGCGGATGATGAGCTTTGCGAGATTAACTTTTGCGTTACGTGGATTTTCGGCACCGGATTCGCACTTAGATCTCAGACCTGAAATTTCCGATGGACTGAGATCGGTCAAAAGCTCGTAGTATTTCCACATCAGATCGTCCGAGATCGACATCACCTTGCCAAACATTTCATTCGGCTCGTCCTCGATGCCGATGTAGTTACCCAACGATTTCGACATTTTCTGCACGCCGTCGAGACCCTCGAGGAGCGGCGTGGTGATGATGACCTGCGGTTCCTGATCGAATTCGCGTTGGAGATTGCGGCCCATTAGCAGGTTGAATTTTTGATCCGTGCCGCCAAGCTCGACGTCCGCCTCGAGCGCAACCGAATCGTAGCCCTGCACGAGCGGATAAAGCAGCTCATGCAAAGAAATGGGCTTTTCGTCGGCCATCCGCTTTGTAAAATCGTCGCGTTCAAGGATCTGTTTGACGGTGGTTTTCGCACAGAGCTTTACAAAATCGGCGGCGGTAAATTTGTCCATCCATTCGCCGTTGAACCGCAGCTCAGTTTTTGCCGGGTCGAGCAGCTTGAACATCTGCGTCTTATACGTCTCGGCGTTGGCGTCGATCTCTTCACGGAGGAGCGGCGGCCGCGTTACGTTTTTGCCCGACGGGTCGCCGATCATCCCTGTAAAATCGCCGATCAAAAAGATGACCGTGTGCCCGAGATCCTGAAACGCCTTGAGCTTGCGGATGACGACCGTGTGGCCGAGATGAATATCCGGCGCGGTCGGATCAAGGCCGAGCTTTACACGCAGAGGTTTGCCCGTTTTGGCCGACCGTTCGAGTTTCTTTCGCAAATCCTCCTCACGGATGAGATCGACCGTGCCTTTTTTGAGGAATTCGAGTTGTTCGTCAATGGTCATAGATGGTTAAATCAAGCTTCGTAAACTGTCATTTTGCCCTAACGGATATTATTTAACAAACGAAAAATTTTTATGGCCGACGAACTTAAAAACTTTCATCTTGCGTTTATCGGCTGCGGCGTGATGGGCGAATCGATGGTCGCGGGGCTGCTAAGAAAAAATCTGGTCGATCCGAGCAATATCGCGGCGAGCCATCCGCGTGAGGCGAGGCGTAAGGAATTGGCTGAAACATACGGGATTAACGTATTCGCCGAAAACCGGCAAGCGGTCGAGGCTGTCGTCGGACATGAAAATTCAGCGGTCTTCTTATGTGTCAAACCGCAGCGGCTCGAATGCGTGCTGAACGATCTTAATGGCGAGCTGCATCCCGACCAGATGGTGATCTCGATCGTCGCTGGTGCTACGATCAAAAAACTCGCTGGCGAACTCGGTACCGCAAAGATCGTCCGTGCAATGCCAAACACGCCATCGCAGATCGGCGCTGGAATCACGGCGTGGACATGCACGGTCGCCGTCAGCGATACCGAACGCGGCCACGTCCGCGCGATACTA
>JAYUDV010000244.1:0-1412 GCA_043739565.1 Chloracidobacterium sp. | reverse complement strand
GCACCGGTGAACGCGATCAGCTCGATGCGGGCGACGTTGTCCGGTCGGCGGCAAATCTGATCTCGCACCAAAAGCGCGGAAACGGCATTTCACATGAGATTGAGATCGAATCCGGTCTTCCGCTGGTCAGCGCCGACGGCGGCCAGATCCAGCAAGCCGTGATCGCACTCGCGACCAACGCGATCGACGCCATGCCTGACGGCGGAAAACTCACGTTGCGTGTCTTTGCACGTAAAAACCGCGTGATGATCGAGGTCGAGGATACCGGCTCAGGAATCCCGCAGGACGATATGTCAAAAGTATTCGAGCCGTTTTTTACGACCAAAGAGGTTGGCAAAGGCACTGGCCTTGGCCTCGCGGTCTGCTACGGCATCGTTTCGGAACACGGCGGTCGTCTAAGCGTTCGATCCGCCGTGGGAAAGGGGACGACGTTCATCATTTTTCTCCCCGCTTTGATGAGCTAATCGAAAGTATTCTCTCAACTCTCCACTCTCCTATAAACGGAAAAGAATATGGCTAAACTACTTGTAGTCGATGACGAAAAAAACCTGCGGCTTGTCGTACAAAAGGAAATGGCTCGCCAGGGCCATGAGGTCGAATGCGCTGCGGACGGCGAGGCCGCATGGGAATTGCTAGAGGAGCAGGATTTTGACGTCGTGCTGTGCGATATCAATATGCCGCGACTCGATGGTATGGGATTATTGCGGCGAATGCGTGAACGCAGCCAGAATCCGCCCGAGGTGATAATGCTCACCGGCCAGGCGACGGTCGAATCGGCGATCGAGGCAATGAAGCTCGGTGCATACGATTATTTGACCAAGCCGTATCGCATTGGCGAACTCTCGGCGCTCGTGACCGCCGCCGCCGAGAAACAGCAGTTAAAGGTCGATAATCAGAGGCTCAGAGCGCAGATTGCACGCACACATCAGTCATTGCCGGAGATAGTCGCAGATTCGCCACAGATGAAAGAGGCGCTGAGGCTCGTTCAGCGTGTCGCGCCGTCAGATACATCCGTCCTCATTACGGGTGAGTCCGGCGTGGGAAAAGAGCTTATCGCGCAGGCGATCCACCGCCTCAGCAACCGCAGCGACAAGCCGTTCATCGATCTAAACTGTGCGGCGCTGCAAGACACCCTGCTTGAAAGCGAGCTCTTTGGCTACGAAGCGGGGGCGTTCTCGGGTGCTCGGGCACGCAAGCTTGGGCTTTTTGAGATCGCGGACGGCGGTACGCTGTTTTTGGACGAGATCATGGAAATGCCGATGCAGCTACAGTCAAAATTGTTGCGTGCACTCGAAACCCGTTCGTTTTTCCGCGTCGGCGGCGTGAAAAAGGTCGATGTCGATGTTCGCCTTATCGCGGCGACTAATCGTGACAAAGAAAACGCCATTGCGGACGGCATTTTTCGCGCCGAT
>JAYUDV010000243.1:0-1425 GCA_043739565.1 Chloracidobacterium sp. | reverse complement strand
TGTTTTTCGGCGGGCTGACAGCCGGTGAACTTTTGGGCGAATGGGGTAAATACGGCTACCGTCTCGTCGGTGAAAAGGACTTGGGCGGCCGAAAGGTTTACGAGGTCGAGGGCGGACTAAAAGCAGGGATGAAGTCCGTCGTAATGCGGACGAAAGTTTTTTTCAGAAGTGACAACTATGTTCCCACCGAGCTGCATTTGTTTGACAGCGACCGAAATGAGATCCGCACATACACCGTGGCCGAATTTAATGATGATCCGACCCACCCGTATGCAATCCGAACCGAGGTCGAAAATCCGGTTTACAAGGCCCATATCGTGATTGAGATACTGAGCCAGGAATTTCCTGCAACGCTCGACGAGTCGATCTTTACACGCGACCGGTTAAAACAGAAGATGCAAAAATAAGCGGTTATCCGAATATGCAATTTGTAAAGGAAAGCGTCATCCGCGCGTCGCCCGAACGGGTCTTCGCATTTCACGAACTTCCCGATGCGTTTGAGCGGCTTATCCCGCCGTGGGAAAATGCCTCCATAATTCAAAAGGCGGACATTTCGAAGATCGGCTCGCGTGCGATAATCGAGCAGAAAATATTCGGCATTTTTCCGTCGCGATGGGTTGCGGAACACACTGCGTACGACCCGCCGCGTGCTTTCGAAGATATACAGATTTCGGGCCCGTTCAAAAGCTGGCGGCACCGTCACATCGTAACGCCTCACCCGGACGGGGCGGTTTTGCGGGACGAAGTCGAGTTCGAGCCGCCGCTGTGGATACTTGGTCTGATTGCGGCACCGTTCGTGATCCTGCCGAAAATTGAAAAAATGTTTGAGTTTCGCCACAAGATTACGACGGAATGGTGCGAAAATAAGGGCAAATAAACACGATGCTTACTCATATTGTCTGCTGGAAATATAAAACGGAAACTGATGATGCGACCCGGGCCGATCACCGCTCGAAACTTGCCGCACTGCCCGGTGAGATCACGGACATCATCACATTTGACGTCGGTGCCGACATATTACATCTCGACCGCTCATTCGATACGGGCCTCGTCGCGACGTTTGCGGATCGCGCGGCGCTCGATCTGTACACCTTTCACCCGCAGCATCAGGCAGTCGCCGCGTTGGGGAAAGAGATCGCGGAAAAAGTAATTTCGGTCGATTTTTTCACCGCCAAATAGCCGTCTACCACCGTGAAGCATATAAGCAAACGATTTGAGATTTGCGAACATCAAAAGAGAGCATATTTATTAGGAATTTTTTGTGGATACCCGAAAATGACAAAGTTTATTTCAAGCGGATTTAAGATAGCTCTTTTTACAGCAATGTTCACGCTGCCCTTTTTTGCGCAGGCTGTGAAGCGTACACCTTTTGACGTTACGAATTATGTAATGGATGTAGCTCTGGTGCCCGCCGAGCGAAAGATC
>JAYUDV010000242.1:0-1435 GCA_043739565.1 Chloracidobacterium sp. | reverse complement strand
GACGGTTTTGTTCGCCCGGCGTGAGTTTTGCATTGACCTCACTCGCGATCGCTCGGGCAACATCGCTTTGCAGCTTAAGAACATCTTTTAGATCACTCTCGTAACTGTGGGACCAGATAGGAGCATTGGTCGATGCCAAAACTAATTGCGTACTTATCTTGATACGTCCGTCAGAACGCTGGACCGTTCCCTCGATCACGGCGTCAACGCCAAGCTTAACGGCGATATCGGAAACTGGTTCCATATTTCCCTTAAAGCGCATAACTGAACGACGAGATGTGACGGTCAGCGATCTGATCTGCGAAAGATTGCCGATAAGAGTTTCGGTCATCCCATCGGCAAAATACTCCTGTTCAGGGTCGCCCGAAAGATTCTCGAGCGGCAGAACGGCCAGCGATCTGATATTTGGCTGTCGGACCACACGCGAATAATATTTATAAGATCCAACCACTAAAGCCGCGACGAAAATAACTCCCAACGTTATGACTGTCGGCCATATGCGTCGGTTTGCGGCTCTTGCAGGTTTCGGATCAGAATGCGGGAAAAGAAGTTCATTCTCACTCTCGCTCGACGGTCGCACCTGGCTCAATATCTTAGTTGCCAATTCGTCCGCAGATGCAGGGCCGTAGAGCAATTCTGCTCCGTCATCCAGACAGAACATCATCGTATTGTCGTACTCGCGGCCGCATTCAGGGCATCGTTTCATATGTTTCTATCCGGCAGGCCCATTCGTTGCATAATATCCACAAAACGCGGGTCGCTGCGATACTCATCGAGGTATGGGTCGATCATGAAATAAGGCAGCTTGACGGAGCGTTCCTCGAATGCCTTTTCGGTCCATTCGAATAGGAGGTCATTCTCACCCAATCCGGCGTATATCTTTGCATGGTTGACGGCCGAAATATAATCTGTGCCAGACTTCTCCTGAAGAGTGGCAAGCACCTCTCGTGCTTCCTCGACCAAGCCGGCCTGGGCGAATACCCGGCCCAACTCACCTTGTAGATGCGGTACAAAACCGGAGACCTTAATACCCTCCTGCAAGCTGGTTATGGCTTCTTCGTACCTGCCCGTGAGGGCATAGGCCAATCCGAGTACCCAGTAGGCGAAAAAATGGTTTGGGGCAATCTCAATTGTCTTCAGCGCCTGAGCAATCGCATCATTGTTACGGCGGACGAGGTAATACCACCATGCGAGAGCTGCATTGAAAATAATGGTAAATGGCTCGAGGTCAACTCCGCATTCTCCAGCCGCGATCGCATCATTGGGGAGCCCCAACATCAAAAGGTTTGCCGAATGCAAATGATAAGTAAGCCCGTACTTGGGGTTGAGTTCGACGGCTTGCCTGAAATATTCTTCGGCCGCCGGGAAATTCCACTCGTAGGTGACATAGTAGAACGCAACTGACGTTTGTGTTTCCGCCAGCGTGTTATCAAGC
>JAYUDV010000241.1:0-10266 GCA_043739565.1 Chloracidobacterium sp. | reverse complement strand
CATAACAAACGAGGATCGCCGTCAGCAGAATCCCGATAAGCCTCAAATACCCAAGCCAGGAATCGAAAAACAAAGATGGCGCTCTGGGCGCCGCCCATCGGACGACGAGCACAAGCTTTTTGCCGTCGTTGAACACAACCGGAACCGCTCCAAAAGCGGAATCGGCGGGCGAGGTGTCGATCTCGGCGGAACCCGTTAACAGGGAGCGTTCGACCACGCCATTTATCTCCGGCGGATTTGCTACTTCGCCTAAAAAAGTTTTGCCACTGGATTCAATGAGACCTATCTCCTTTAATGTTTCCGAATCATGTTGGCGGGTGAGATACGTTTTCAAGCCCGTCTCGCCCTCGCTGTTATAGATTTGTGTCGCGGTGCCGCCATAAATCGACATTTGAGTCCTGGCCGCCCGCTGCCAACGGCTAAACATCGGCTCCGTCTGAAATGTCCGCGTGACAAAGATAACGACGCCGACCATTAATGCGATAGCGGCCAGAAACCAGAGAAATATCTTAATAAACAGCTTCATACCAACGTGTAAATATAACCGACCGACCTGATCGTCTTGATTCGTTCGCTGCCGTCAGGCCGCGAACCCAATTTCTTTCGCAAATTGCTGATGTGCATATCGAGGCTGCGGTCATACGGCGACAACTTTCGTTCGAGCACATGTTCGCTCAGGTCTTCTTTTTTCACTATCTTTCCGGCTTCGCGCAAAAGCTCCCGTAAAAGCTCGAATTCAACCGACGTCAAATTGAGATTACTGCCGTCACATGTCGCCGTTCGGGCAGATGCCACTATCTCTACGCCATCCACATCGATCTTGTCATCGGGATCGCCATCGTCGGTGTCCGATACAGCCCGCCGGAGGATCGCCCTAAGCCGGGCGGCCAGCTCACGCGGATTGAACGGTTTCGGCAAATAATCATCGGCGCCGATCTCAAGGCCGACTATTCGCTCCATATCGTCGCCGCGAGCAGTGAGCATAATGACAGGCAGCGTTGACGCGCTCCGCAGACTGCGTAAAACGTCAAATCCGTTCATCTTAGGCAGCATCACATCGAGTATCACAATATCGTAGTCACCCGACAACGCCCGCTTTAGGCCAGACTCGCCATCGTTAACCGTTTCGACCTCAAATCCTTCGACGCCCAGATATTCAGACACGAGTTCGCACAATTCTTCGTCGTCATCGATAATAAGGATCTTATTCATGCCTGAAAAGAATTCTACGTCAAAAATGATGCCCGTGCGTGTCTTTTACAATTCTTTACACAATCTAACAAATGCCTACGTACGTTGGACGATTTCTCCGCCGATCAACGTAAACGCAATATTTCCAGCGGCGTCGATGCCAACGAGGTCGGCACGCTTCCCTATTTCGATCGAGCCGCGCGTCCCCTCAAGGCCCAGCAGCCGCGCCGGATTTGAAGATGCCATCTTGGCAACCTCGACCTCCGAAAATCCAAGCGAGAGCATTCGTTTCGCTGCATCGTGCATCGTAATAACCGATCCGGCGATGCTGCCTCGCTCGTTTTTAGTTCGGCCATCAACAACCGATATTTTCTCGCCCCACAACTGATATTCACCGTCACCGAGTCCCGTCGGGGCCACCGAATCGCTGATAAGCAAAACCTTTTCCGGCGATTTCGCGAGACACGCCATCTTAAGCATTTTCGGATGCACATGGATGCCGTCGGCGATGATGTCAAAGGTCACCTCTGGCTTGGCTAATCCCCATCCGGCCACGCCCAGATCGCGATGGTGAATGCCGGTCATCGCATTAAAAAAATGCGTCAAATGCCGCGCGCCCGCCGCAAACGCCCGGTCGAGCGTCTCTACATCCGCCTTTGTATGCCCGATCGCGACGATCCAGCCTTGACGAACCAATTCCTCAATCAACGCGATACCGCCTTCGACCTCCGGTGCAAGCGTCGTCATATGAACACCTTTTTTCAGTCTTGGTAACCGCCCACCGTTTGCTGCCCATTGTCCAATCTTAAAGAACTCCGGCCGCAATGCCCCGCACATCTGCTCACTCGCAAACACGCCTTCGTAATGCACACCCACCGCTTGAGCTACCGGCTTGCCTTCTTGCAACAGCATTAACTCATCGATCGCCCCAATCGCCCGCCGATAATTCTCATCCGAATCCGGCACCAGCGTCGGCATCCACGACGTTACGCCGTTTTTCCCCAGATACTCAGCTAAATTAAGTAATTCTTCGGCGTTAGCCTTGTTTACGTCAATCCCAACCGCACCGTGATTATGAATATCAATAAACCCAGCAAAGATTACCAGGCCTTCGTAATCGGTCTGGCCTGTGGAATCAGATTCGTCCACGGGGTACGCGATATTTTCGATTACGCCGTCGCCGAAGGACACGGAAGTAACCTCGGCCATACCTGTCGA
This sequence comes from Chloracidobacterium sp., assembly GCA_043739565.1. GTDB lineage: Bacteria > Acidobacteriota > Blastocatellia > Pyrinomonadales > Pyrinomonadaceae > OLB17. Next base: position 7,857 of record JAYUDV010000241.1, on the reverse strand, counting down.
AGAAACAACAGTTGAATCCTTAAAAAGAATTTTTTTCATCTCCTAATCTTCTTATATAACTTCCGTTTCGACCAAACGAAAAAACCGCGTCGTACCGATAAAGGTACGACGCGGGTAAAAAACCAATTCAGATCAGACTAGAAGCTGATCTTTGCTCCAAATTGCATTGTTCGAGGATCTCGTACGGTTCCAACCCTGCCGAACAATGTGCTCGTTATGTTCAGACTTGAAAAGCTTCTGAGATTCGTATGATTGACAATGTTAAAGGCTTCGCCGCGAAGTTGAACCCGCACAGACTCGCCGAAGCGGAAATTCTTGGCCAAGGTGAAATCAATACGGGCCGTCGGCGGACCGTTAATGATACCGCGTCCGGAATTGCCGGGAACATTCCTAAATCCCAACAATCTTGTATTGTCAGTAAGCGCGGGGTTTGCCTGAAAACACGCGGTGTTAAAGTATTGCAATATCGTGCGCGTGGTAAACGACGCGGTAAATGCATTAGGATCGCAAGTCACGATCGGCCTGCCTGCCGGATTTGCATTGATGACACCCGTTCCGGCGGGATCAAAATTCGACGTAGTTACGGTAAACGGAAGTCCGGTATTGTAAGTGAAAATCCCCGACGCCTGCCAGCCACCTAGAACCTGTCCCACAAAGTCACGGCGTTTGCTAAAGAATGGCAACTCGTAAACGTAATTGATGTTAAACACATGCCGTCTGTCGAGCGTCGCTCTCGATCTCTCTGCTCGCGTATCGTAGGTATTTTGCGGAGCAGTGGACCGATCTGTCTGGTTATCCGTTAAATTCTTCGACCACGTGTATGCAAGATTTATCTGAGACGCACCGGCAAACCGATGCTGTCCTGAGACCTGGAGACTGTGGTAATTCGAATTATAACGCGGCTGTATTATCGCTATCGAACGAAATCCCTTGTAAGGACGGATCTGGTCAAGGATCAGAATATCCGTACTCGTACCGTTTGGATTTTCAGGAGCAACTCCGGTGTTACGGAAAACATATCCCGCCGGCTGGCATGGCACCAAAGTAGGTGCAGGCGTTTGAGCATAATAGGCCGCTCCGACCGCGCAGTTTGAAGCCAAGGCCACGCCAGGCTTTATGTCGTTTAACTCGGTCAGGCCGATCATATGTGTGCCCTTCGAGCCAAAATATCCGACCGTAAACAGCGTGCTCTTGCCAATTTGATGCTGAACATCCATTGACCAATGCTGCATATACGGCGTTTTCCAATTAGTTTGAACCGCACGAAGACTCTGTACCGTTGCTGATGACGCAACGCCGGCCGCCGGAGCGTCAAGCCGTGTGGCTACGCTGACCGTGGCTGTTACCTGATACGGTGGATTGACCCCGATATTTTGTTCAAACGTACCGTTCAACACCTGTTCATGATAGATGCCGTATCCAATACGGACAGAGGTCGTGCCTTTCTTGAACGGGTCCCAGGCGAGACCTACGCGGGGAGCAAAATCCTTCTTGCCCACGTCGATGACATATTTACCGTAAGGTGAAACCGTTGGGGTACAGTTTAGCGCGGCCGGTCCCGTTGTCACGTTTTGTGAATTGACGATTACTCCGTTGCACCAATTCCCATTAGGGACACCGGCAGCGCCGATGATACGTGCCCCAAGCCCTGTAACCTGTGGAGCATTAGCGGATGTAAATAATGCCGGATCAAAGTTTGAAAGCCGCCCGTTCTTATCCCAAGGCGAGCCAAAGAATGAGTAGCGAACCCCATAGTAAAGAGTTAGATTCGGCTTAAAACGCCACTCGTCTTGAGCAAAGCCTTCGATCGTCCGCTGTCTCAGGTCGGCAGTATAATCAAAACTCGCCTGAGAAAATCCATTGACGTTACCGACAAGGAAGTTAGCCCAGCGAGCAAGATTTTGATTGGTTGTATTTGAGGTCACACCCGATGCAAGCGTGGTGGAAAAGGTATTAAAAACCCCTTCGTTGCTACCCGCAAGAGCGTTTTCATTTTTTCGGTAAAGAGAATATACGCCGCCAAACTTCATGGTATGGCTGCCTGAGATCCAGGTAACGCTTCCATTGAAATTTTGCTTCCACGAAAAATTGTCGTAAGGACCAAAGCTTGTTAGGCCGGTGAAACCGTTACCGGTTAGCGTCGGCACACGATCTCGTTGATTTGCGAACGGCAACGTTACCGGAACGGTCGTATTACTTAGAGCCAGAGATCCGATGTTTCCGCTCAATATTGCGCCGTAACCATAGTTGTAGCGCGCCTCGAAAATCAGGTTCGGGCTTGCGACCCATGTCAACTGAGCTGTATGGGTTCTTCCCGGCGAATTAGACGAGGTGGTTGATACGCCTGGCAATCCCGAGCCGCTCGAGAACAACGCATTTCCGTCAATAGTCGGAATCTTGTCGTTTTCAAATCTGTAATACGCAGAGACCGTATTGCTGAAACTGTGATCAATCTTGATGATCTCCTGCCGGAAATTTGAAAGATTTTGGATCGCCGCTGTCAAAACATAAGGTCCCAAGCCCGGGCTATTTGGCAGCGGCAATTTGTTATAAATGCCGTTAAGGTATGCCACGGCCGCCGGGCTATACATTGAGGCGGGAATCGAAGATCCGGCCGAAAGCCTACCCGGATTCCCAACCGCACAGTTTTCCGTCGTCACATTGTTGCGGTTAATGCATACATCGATCGGGAATATTCCCGCGCGAAGACTCGCATCCGGAACACTTGTGGTGGCAGCCGCAGAAAACCGGCTGTCGTGCCGTCTCTCTTCCGAGAAGAAAAAGAAGGTTCTCTTTACCGTATGGAAATATGGGCCGTCATTCTCTCCAAAATTCGGAGCAATGATTGGCCCGGACAATGTAAATCCATAGTTATTGTAATGAAATGGCGGCCGATTTGCCCGACAAGTTGGATCGGTTTGGCGATCCGGCGGACAGTCCCTGCCAAATTGAGGAATCGGATTGGCATTGGCAAGAAAGTTATTCGCATTATATTTTGGCGACCGATAAAATTCGAAAACCGAGCCGTGGAAATTCTTACCGCCCGAACGAGTTACGATGTTAACCTGTCCGCCGCCGCTGCGTCCGGACTCGGCGGGATAGAGCGATCGGAGTACTTTGAATTCACCAATAGAATCAACGCTGGGATACGCCTGGATCGTAATATTCGAGCCGCGATCCGTAACGTCGGCCCCGTCAACCGTAAATGTGTTCTGACTACTTCGCCCGCCGTTTACCGAAATATTGATCGTATTAGCCTGACCTTCGGGATTCGTGGTCCCAACATACACCTGGTCCGAGAGATCATTTGAGACGCCCGGTGCAATAGCGATGAGCTGAACCCAATTACGATTGTTGATCGAGAGTTCCCTGATCTGGTCGCCGTTAATTGTCGTGGCGGCCGTCGGTGTCGACAGTTCAACTCCTGCCTGACCTGCTTCGACAGTTACTGATTCATCGATCTTGCCGGCCGCCAGGGTAATATCAACTTGACGCCGCTGGCCAACGTCAATCTTGACGCCGGTGCTTATCGATTTCTTGAAATTCGGAGCCTCGGCCGTCACCGAGAAAGAGCTTGTCGGCAAATTCGGAATAGAAAATTCGCCGCCCGCACCTGTTACCGCCGTACGTACGACAAGATTATTTTTAGACGGGTCGGTGATCGTTACATTCGCGTTGGGAACACCCGCACCATTACTATCCCGCACGGTTCCGACGATCGAACCCGTGGTCTCCTGTCCGAAAGAAGGCATAATCGACAAGAAGCACATCGCAATCGCGACCAACCAGATTGATTTTTTGTTCATAATCCCTCGCATTTTTTCCAAAGCCTTTGTGAATCCGCAGTAGTAATCCATAAGAAATATTTACGTAGATGGAGATTTATTCAAATTTTCGTTATCGCAACATTCGAGACGAATTTTTACAATTATAGCCAAATCGTTGACAGCAAACGGGTTGCCCGCGAAAATGTGAAATCTGAATTGTTTATAACTCTAAACTACTCATTTGTAAAGCAAATATGATGCCCGACGCTTAGCAAAATCGTCATTTTTTGAGTTAATCGCTTTTTCGATATTTTCGGGCGAATCGCCGCGTTTCATCATGTCGTGAATTTCTGCGTTTACGAGCAGGCGTCCGTATTTATCGACTTGCCAATCCGATGGATAGAGTTTGCGAAGAGCGGCCGCGATCTCGATGCCCGTCCGCACGGAATTGAACGCATCGCGGTTGGTGATAATGATGTTTACGCCGCCGCAATCTTCAGCTTTGAACGTGGAGGCACTTGGCTTGAATCTGATCGGCACAAATCTCACGCCGCGTAAATTTCTTTCATTTAGATATTTTGCAAGCTTTTGCCCATCAATCCAAGGGGAGCCGATCAGCTCGAACGGCGTGTCCGTGCCGCGCCCTACCGAAACGTTTGTCGTCTCAAGTAGGCCGATTCCCGGATAAAGCGTTGCCTCAGTCAGCGAACGCATATTTGGGCTTGGGTTGACCCACGTCTGCCCGGTCTCGTCAAACCACATCGCCCGCGACCAGCCCTCCATTTTAATCACACGCAGATCAGCACCGATCTTACGCTCGGCGTTCATCATTGTCCCGAGCTCGCCAATCGTCATGCCATAACGAACCGGCGTTGTGTGAGCGGCGGTAAACGACAGTTGGCTTTCATCGGCGATTGGCCCCTCGACCGCGTTGCCCGTGATCGGGTTTGGGCGATCAAGAACAAAAACGGGCTTGCCAACCTTCGCCGCTTCTTCCATCACATTCTTGAGTGTCGCAGTGTAGGTGTAAAATCTCGTACCGATGTCCTGAATGTCGTACACAACGGCATCCAAATCTTTCAACTGCTCCGGCTTTGGCCGCCGTGTCTCGCCGTAAAGCGAATAGATCGGCAGACCCGTTTTTTCGTCAACCGAATCACCAACCTTCTCGTCCGCCAACCCGCGAATGCCGTGCTCGGGCGAAAATAATGCCATAAGCTTTACATTCGGAGCCTCTTTCAAAATGTCGATAGTCTGCTTTCCGGCGAGGTTTCGTCCGGTATGATTGGTGACGAGGCCGATCTTAAGGCCTTCGATCTGCTTAAATTTGTCTCGTTCGAGAATGTCGATGCCGTTCAAGACAGGAGTTGTCAGTGGTCGGTGGTCAGTGGTCGGTTGACTCTGCAATTTTGCATTTTGCGTTTTGAATTTTTCAATTTGAGGAGCGACCTGTGATCCATAAATGCTTTCGGCAAGTCGAAACGCTTCGATGGGCGTGTCTTCGATAGCCGAGGCAACAACGGTCGCGACCTTTGCCCGCAGCGGCGTGACATCGCCTTTGCCGTCGGGATGAACCCGGTTCGATAGAAAAATAACAAATGTCTGCGAAACGCGATCGATCCAGATGCTTGTTCCGGTAAAACCCGTATGGCCAAAAGACCCAAGCGGAAAAAGCTCTCCGCGATTCGATGAAAACGCTGTGTTAATATCCCAGCCAAGTCCGCGCGTCTCGCCGGTTTCCGAAACCACTATCGGTGCCGTCATTCGCGCGATCGTCTGTGCGGACATAATCCTGTCAGAACCGGGAGCGGTAGCGACTGGGTTTTTCGCTCCGTTGCCAGAATTCTTCCCGCCCTGATCCCGGAACCCGGTCGCTATCGCTCGCGGTTCTGACCCGTTCGACGGAGCGACGCCGCCGTTCAACAGCATCTGGCAAAAACGCGATAGATCGTCGGCGGTCGAGAAGAGACCGGCATGTCCCGCAATTCCATCCATTCGATATGCGGTTGGATCATGGACCTTTCCGCGAAGTATTCTGTTACCGGTGCCCTCGTTACCTTCGAATTTTGATCCAAGATAGCTGTTTTGGCCTTTTATGTTTTCTGTTGGTGCAATTCTTTCGATGGGAGTTTGCGCGGCCAGATTCCGGAATGATGTGTCTTTCATTCCGATTGGGGAAAACAGAGATAATGCTCTGGTATCGAGATCGACGAACAAGTTTCCCACGCTGGAGACGCGTAAAAAAATCTCCCCGAGCACAATAAACCCAATATCCGAATAAACAAACTTAATCCCCGGCGGTGATCGCAGCTTTTCCTTTTTGAGAGCAGCGAGCATACCGTCGCGGCCGGTCCATTTTTCGCGGAGGTCGAAGTCGGGAGCATAGCCGGATACGTGCGTGAGAAGCTGTTGGATGGTAACGCTCCTCGCGCGTTCGTCGTCGATATCGGGAATGAATTTGCCAATGGTGTCGTTGAGACGCAGCTTTCCCTGTTCGACAAGGATCATGATCGAAGTCGCCGTCGCGACGACCTTCGTCAGCGATGCGAGGTCAAAGATCGTATCGACCGTCATCGGCTCGACCGTCGGGACAAGCGAGCGATTGCCGTAAGCCTTTCGAAATACGATCTTGCCTTTATGCCCGACTAATACGACCGCGCCGGGGAGTTTTTTGTCCTTGATATCGGCTTCGACCAGCGCGTCGATCTGGTTGAGCTTCGCCGCATTCATCCCACCCGTCTGCGGCGCCGCAAGAGGTAAGCCTTGGGCATTCGCCAAGGCAAAAGTAAAAAGTAAAAAGGCAAAAATAAGAGCCGCCCTTGCTCCAAATGTATAAACTCGAATAGACATAAAACCAAACATCTTAATCTTAACTTTTGCCTTTTTACTTTTGCCTTTTTATTTTCTTGCCCTGAGTTCTTTTTCTTTTTCGACGAAGCTCTCTTTGCACAACGCGACAAATTCCTTTGCTATCGGCGAGAAATATCCGCCGCGGAGGCGGGCAAGGCCGAGTTCCCAGTTGATCTCGGCTCCTTCGATCAGCCACGAGACGAGACGGCCTTCGCGGATCTCGTCGGCGATGGTTTTCGCACCGGCGGTGCCGACGCCCAGGTTTGCCTCGACCATCCGATTGACAGCTTCCTGCCGCGATAGCTCCATTACGACATGCGGCCTGACGTTCGCCGCGTTGAAAAAATCGTCGATCATCCGGCGAGTATTGCCGCCGCGTTCGCCGAGGATAAGTTTTTCACCAGCCAGCGTCGCCGCACTAATGTATTTCTCTTTTGTAAGAGGATGCTGCGGATGTGCAATGGCAACGATTTCGTCGCTAAATAACAGATCGGTCGTAATACTCGAATTGTCGACCGGCAAGGACACAAACGCGATATCGATGCCGCCATGCATGATCGTATCGACGAGCGTTTGGCTCGTACCGGCAATAACGGCAAGCTCGGAGTTTGGAAATTTTGAGCGCAGACTTCGCAGAATATGCGGCAATTGATGTGTGGCAAACATCGACGACGACGAACCGATCCGTAAACGCCCGTGCTCGACGCCGCCGAGTTCGGCGATCTCGGCAATCGCAGTATCGTGTTCGCGTAGTATCTTTCGCGCCCGGTCGAGCAGGTATTCGCCTGCTTCCGTAAGGATCACGCGGCGGGGCGTTCGCGTAAAGACCGGCAGCCCGACCTCGTCCTCGAGCTGGCGGATCTGCATCGAGATCGCCGCCTGCGTTACGTTTACGCGACGCGCTCCCGCCGTGAAAGTTTTTGCCTCGGCGATCGCCAAAAATGCCTTGAGTTGTCGTATCTCCATAGCCTTATTAACCAAATTTGTGCGATTAGAAAATCTTATTGACTACATAAAATCTGTTAATTTTGATTATATGTCAAGTTTTGCGAAGAATAGAAAAAGATTTTTTCGCATTTAAATAATCTAGCATGCCGAAACCGGAAACAAATCGAGGAAGCAAACAACGATCCTACCAGTTTTTTCTGGGCGTGGACGGTGGTGGAACAAAAACCAACATCGCCATCATGAACGAAAATCGGGACGTCGTAGCATCCTCCGCTGGCGGGCCGTCTAACCC
>JAYUDV010000240.1:0-4179 GCA_043739565.1 Chloracidobacterium sp. | reverse complement strand
TCCTACTTCAAACTATCTTTGACGGCCCGGTAACTCGATTTTGTGCGGATCCTGTATTTATCCGTTTTGTCCTTATCGTTAAATCTAACCTCGATCTTCCGCGTCCGGCCGTCGTAGGCCTGATCGACCGGTTTGTAGGTGATAATGTATTGCGACCGCAGCTCGTCGGAAATTTTCTTAAAGGCTCTTTCCAGTGCAAGCATATCGCCCGTAAAAAAAGCCTCGCCACCCGTGTCCTCGCAGAGTTGGGTCAATAATTTGTCGCCCTTGTCCTTGACCGTCCCTCCCTCGACGCCGGGCACGGTTCCGAGGAAGCCCGCCTTGGTAGAGATGCCGAAGATGGTGGTTTCCGTTCGCTGTGCAATGTCGATCGCGTCTTTCAGCTCGGCGCGGCTAAAGGTATCGTCGCCGTCCGTAATGACTACGATCACACGTCGACCCGGCGCGTTGCGGAGCTTTTCGTCCGAAAACTGCCAGACTGCGTCGTAAAGAGCGGTCTGAGAGCCGGTTCCTTTAACCTTATCGACCGCACGGTCGAGTAAATCGAGCTTGTCAGTGAAATCCTGCCGCAGCAGTATCTCGTGGTCAAAGGTCATAAAAGCGGCCTTATCTTTGCGAAGACGCGTGACCGTATAAATAAAATTCTTTGCCGCTTCCTTCGAAAATCCGATTTTGCCCGCCGTCGATGGTGATGTGTCCATCAAAACTCCGACATAGACCGCCGGATTGGTTTTCTCATCCGAAAAGAAAGTAACTTCTTGCTGAACACCGTCTTCGAGGACAATAAAATCGCCTTTCGTAAGGCCCGGAATGAGACTTTTTTTCTGCGTTACCGTGACCGGCAGCCGAACCTCGAAAACCTTGGTCGCGCTGGTATCATCCGGTGTCGGCGTCGGTTTCTGCGCGCGTATAGTCGCCGCCAGAGCAAGCGAAACAATTAGTAATATGAAACTGTAAAAGCGAAACGATTTCTTCATAAACGACAATATTTAATTGCGAATTGACGCACTCTTTCGATGCCGAAAGGCGCCGGTCTGTTGCCCTGATGCAAGGCGAGAGTATAACAAAAATCGATGTCAATTACATCAATCAAGCGTTTGACGGAGCGTCCACTTTATCAGGATCGCAACCGCGTAGGCGGGTGGTTCGGGCCCGCAACCGTGCGACACTTTCTACGACCAAGTTCGTTCCACCCGCTTGCGCAGAAAGTTCTGACTTCTTTCTTTGCGTACTTCGCGACTTTGCGTGAAAATCGTCTGATGGATCCAAATATTTTCAGAGAATATGACATCCGCGGCATTGTCGGTATGCATTTGACCGAGAAAAGCGTTGCGACGCTTGGCCTCGCGATCGGCACATTTCTAAGACGCAATGGAGCAAAACGAATCGCAATTGGGTACGACGCGCGTGTTAGCTCGCCGCAATTTTGCGATTTGCTGACGAAAGGGTTCAACCAAACAGGTTGCGACGTTGTGCTGATCGACATGGTGCCAACGCCCGTTTTATACCACACGGTTTACACCAAAAGCGTTGACGGCGGCGTGATGATCACGGGCTCGCATAATCCGCCGGATCACAACGGATTCAAGATTTGCCTCGGCAAAGCCACCCTTTTCGGCTCGCAAATACAGGAAATAAAGGAGATCGCGTTTTCATGCGATTTTGAGAGCGGCTCCGGCACGGTCGAAACGATTAGCGTACTCGACGATTATTGCCGCGACGTCGTCTCTCGAATTGATCTGGGTCCGCGAAAGTTAAAGGCCGTGATCGACGCCGGAAACGGCATGGGCGGCGTGACGGCGGTGCCGGTTTACCGAGAACTGGGTGTCGAGTTGATAGAGCTTTTTACCGAGCCGGATTCGAGTTTTCCAAATCACCATCCCGACCCGACCGTCACCGAAAATCTACAGGATTTGATCGCCGCCGTCCGCGAAAACCACGCCGATCTCGGCATCGCCTTCGACGGCGACGGCGACCGCATCGGTGTCGTGGATGAGAATGGGCGCACTATCTGGGGCGACGAACTCATGGTCCTATTTTCACGTTCCGTGCTGTCCAAACATCCGGGGGCGACGATAATCGCCGAAGTAAAATGCTCGCAAACTCTGTTCGACGATATCGCAAATCACGGCGGCGTACCCTTGATGTGGAAAGCCGGACATTCGATCATCAAGGCAAAGATGAAGGAGACGGGAGCCGCGCTCGCCGGAGAGATGAGCGGCCATATCTTCTTTGCCGACTGCTTTTACGGTTTTGACGACGCAACTTATGCCGGAGCGCGGGTGCTTGAGATTCTTTCAAAAACAGACAAGCCGCTCTCCGCCCTGCTTGCAGATATTCCAAAAACCTTCACCACGCCCGAGCTACGCGTCAATTGTCCCGACGAGACCAAATTCCATGTTGTCGAAAGGATCGCCGAATATTTTTCACGCGACCACGAGGTGATAACCATCGACGGCGCCCGCATCCTGTTCGAACACGGTTGGGGCCTCGTCCGCGCATCAAATACGCAAGCGATTTTGGTTCTTCGGTTCGAGGCCGATACGGACGAGCATCTGCGGCAAATCAGACAAATCGTCGAGTCAAAGGCCATGGAATTTATCGCCGACGCGACGAAAGTTTGATAAGATTTAATTATGAGTAACATGGAAACTTCGACGTTGGCGGCGGGATGTTTTTGGTGTGTCGAGGCTATTTTTGACGATTTGAAAGGCGTCGAGGATGTCGTATCGGGCTATTCAGGCGGGCATACAGATAATCCGACTTATCAGCAGGTTTGTTCGGAGAGAACTGGCCATGCCGAGGTTATACAGATCAGGTTTGACCCCAGCGAGCTGTCGTTCAAAGAGCTTTTGCAGGTATTTTTCACCGTCCACGATCCGACCACGCTAAATCGGCAGGGCGGCGATGTTGGCTCGTCATACCGTTCGGCGATCTTTTACCACTCCGACGAGCAAAAACGGGTGGCCGAAGAAACGATCACTGAGTTTAATGCCGAGGGCATATACGACAATCCGATCGTCACCGAAGTTGCCGCGTTTGACAAATTCTGGCCCGCCGAAGATTACCATCAGGAATATTTCGCGAGCAATCCAAACCAGCCCTATTGCTCGGCCGTTGTTGCACCAAAGGTTGCCAAATTTAGGCAGAAATTCGTCACGCGTTTAAAAAAGTAGGGTTCACCGATCACCTGTTTCATTTCACCTCACACGACTGAAACGCATAAAACGGCCTAGAACTTTCCAAGCAGCATTAACACGCCGATCACGATAAACGCCGACGCTACGATCCGCTGTAGCCACTCGGTCGGAATATATTCGGTCAAAACACCGCCGACAAGGACGCCGATCAGCGTCACGACGACGAGCGCCGTCGCTCCGCCCAAAAACACCGCGATCTTCGAATCGGTACTCGCCGTCATTGTAATAACCGCAAGTTGCGTCTTGTCGCCCAGCTCAGCCAAAAACAAAGTCAAAAACGCTGTCCCAAATATTTTCCAGTCCATGGGGATAGTTTACAGAAAGTTGTCAGAGTTGCAGAGTTGCAGAGTTACGGAGTTGAGAAAAGATTGATTAACTCTGGCACTTCGTAACTCTGCAACTCTGCAAACTCGCGAGAGATTTGCATCTTTTACGGTTTTGGTTAAAAATTCGCTAAAATATTTTTGTTGCTGGCATTCTCGCCTGCCCATTGCAAAACCAGCGCTTTGTAACACGTGATTCAAAAGACTATGGCAAATTCACTATTTCGCAAAAAATCTATCGCTCAGATACAGTCCGACGCCGCTCAGGGCTTTGCCGATGCCGAGGCTGCGGGGACGGGACTTCGCCGGTCGTTGGGCACTTTTGACCTGACGATGCTCGGAATCGCGGCGATCATTGGGGCGGGTATTTTCGCGATGATCGGCCAGGCGTCGTTTCACGGCGGTCCGGCTGTCATATTGCTATTCATTTTTGCGGCCGTAGCCTGCGGCTTTTCGGCGCTTTGTTATGCGGAATTTGCGTCGAAGATACCGATCGCCGGCTCGGCTTACACCTATGCCTACGCCAGTTTTGGCGAGCTGCTGGCGTGGATCATCGGCTGGGACCTGCTGGTCGAGTACGCCATTGGCAATATTGCCGTCGCCATATCGTGGAGCGGCTATTTCAACGGTTTACTGGTGGCTAATGGTATAAACAT
>JAYUDV010000239.1:0-4198 GCA_043739565.1 Chloracidobacterium sp. | reverse complement strand
CAGTGGCGAGCGTTGGCCGGTAAAAATCGGGACTGATACCGACGCGTACCAGGTAAACCTAAGCTCGGCAACATCCACCACGGTTGCCAATCTAACCGCTTTATCAAAACCCAAAACTCTGCCCGATACTACACGCATCAAGCCGACCGAAACCACGACATGGGTTTTGAGCGCCACGATGGTCAAATATGTGCGCTCGTACGATGCGGATTACCATATCGTCTTTAAAGACAGCGCAGACCGAACCATGATCGGCGAGATCCCTGATCCGAACTGCGTTCCCGCAAGCAGTCCATTCAGATCCGCGATCGTCCATGCACGTAACCAGTTTAACGCGATGTTCACGCCTACAACAAATTTTCAGGATGCCAGCATTCCCGTGCAGATCACCGGTGTTGGGTTCTTTGATTATAACGAAGGGCAGGAGGGCATTGCCCCAAACGCAATTGAGCTGCATCCGATCATCGATATTGTTTTCGGAGGCACATTTTCGCTTTCCTCATCATCTTCGACCCTGAATATCGCTCCGGGCAGTGCGGGTTCAGCAACTGTCACTTCAACCGTCCTTAGCGGATTTAGCTCGCCGGTTTCTCTATCCGCCACCGGCTTTCCGGCTGGAGCATCTGTTAGTTTTGCACCTCTCTCATTTGACGCTCCCGGATCGGGATCTTCGACAATGAATGTTATTGTCGGCTCAGCGACGCCTGCAGGAACCTACAATGTCGTGGTCAATGGCTCCGGCGGCGGCCAAACCCGTTCCATCGCCGTTAATCTGACGGTGGTGGGCGGCGGTGATCAACAGATCTTAGGTAATCCGGGATTCGAGAACGGGTCGGGAAACCCATCCCCATGGTCGGTTTCACCAGCCGTGATCGATAACGGCAGCCAACAGGCATCGCACAGCGGGTCGTGGAAAGCATGGCTTAACGGATACGGGACAGTTCACACCGACAATTTGTCTCAACAGGTAACTATTCCGAATACAGCTACGAACGCCGCGCTTTCGTTTTGGCGACATATCGACACCACCGAAACAACTACCTCGGCTGCCTACGACACGCTGAAAGTACAGATCCTCAATTCATCGGGTTCGGTACTAGCGACGCTCGCCACCTTTTCAAATCTAAACGCGGCGGCAGGCTATACTCAGTCATCATTTGATCTGCTTTCCTATAAAGGGCAGAGCATTCAGATCTCCTTGGTTGGAATCGAGGATTCCAGTCTAAAGACGTCATTCGTTCTCGATGATTTCGCTCTGAATGTCGCAACAACCGGTGTTTCCCCAGATTTTGCCATCGCCGCGTCTCCGTCCGCTTTAACGCTGCAGGCCGGAAGCGCGGGTACATCCACTGTAACTACGTCCGTTTCGGGCGGATTTAATTCGTCCATTACGCTTTCTGCGACGGGGCTGCCGACCGGCGCGACAGCGAGCTTTAGCCCAACATCTATCTCGGCGCCGGGAACAGGTTCCTCCGTTTTGACGATCTCAACCGGGGCGTCGACGCCGTCGGGCACGTATCCGGTTGTGGTAAACGCCTCTGGGGGCGGACTTACGCATTCATCGCCGTTGACTTTGACCGTCAGTAGCGGCGGCACGCAGCAGCTTTTGGTAAATGGTGGATTCGAAAATGGTTCTGCGAATCCGTCGCCCTGGACGGTCAGCTCAGCGGTAATCAATAATAGCAGCGTGCAGGCGCCGCACGGCGGTTCGTGGAAAGCGTGGCTTAACGGGTATGGATCAGTCCATACCGATACCTTATATCAACAGGTAACGATTCCGAGCTCCGCGACGAACGCTTCGCTCTCGTTCTGGCGGCATATAGATACTACTGAGACGACCACAACGACGGCCTATGACACGCTAAAGCTGCAGATACGCAATTCGTCAGGTACCGTGCTGGCGACCCTTGCGACCTATTCAAACCTCAGCGCCGCCGCCGGATATACCCAATCGTCCTTCGATCTTACGCCGTACAAGGGCCAGACGATCCAGGTGTATCTCATCGGGGTCGAGGACTCTAGTTTCAAGACGTCATTTGTCCTGGACGACTTTATATTAAATGTTACTACTCCTTAGCAATAGACTATGAAGACCAGATATATTTTATTAATCGTATTAGCCTCAATGTCCGTATTACGGGCGCAAGTGGGCGACACCAAGAGGCACACGTCAAGCCCAACACAATCCGTAGTCAACGAGGATCGAGGACGCGCATGCATCGTGGTCGGCAATACGCTGCCCGGCATGCGGGGTGAGAGGTCTATCGTCGAGCCCCAACAATATAGTATTTTTCTCGGCAAAGGCTGGGCGGCCGACTCATTACGTGCGAGAGAATCGAATTTATCTAACCTGTTGTCTAATGTCTCTGACACCGCCCAGGTTGGCTATTTGGAACAATTTGGCTGGAAGAACTTGTATTCGGTTAGCGATTATGAAGAAATGCTGATTGACGTCGGAGAAGGAGGTTTCGTTTCCGATCTACGAATCCAGAGTATTTTGTCGGGCATGGTCACTGACACGCCGATAGCGCGGCGCGGCGGCGATACAACGTATGTCATCTATCTCGAGCCCGCTCTGACGTCAACCTTGGGGCCAATTGTCGGAGGAAAGCATTATTTCGCCTATTACAACGCCCTTAACAGATCGGGCATACGAATTCGGTATGTTGTCGTGCCGTACGAGGAAAATCTGAGAACGGCCATGCGGCGAGCGTTGATCGGATTTATTTCCGCCGTATTCCAGCCCGATTGTCAGTCGTAGACTCAATTCAAAAACCGCTGTTTTGTGTGAAATCTGTGCAGTATTTCCTCGAGAAAACCTTCGTACGTAAAATTCTCTAAACTATAGCCTGGCTTGAGTTTATACATTAGCGGCAGGGCGATGCGCCATGCCATCCAGAGCCGCTGGCGGTCGGTCAGGTCCCAGCGTCGGCGTAAAAAGCTCTCGACGACCTCGACTTCCCTTTCCGAAAGCAGAGTTACATTTACCTCGATCTCGGCCTTTTTCTGAACGCGTGTAAAGGCGGCATCGCGGACCGGATTCGCGAAAGTTTCGGCAAACGTCGGTGCCTCGTCCGCGCGTTCGCGGATCACCACCGTTCCCGCAAAAATGTCACCGACACGCTGATCTCTGCTGCTCATAAAGATGACGATCAGTCCGATAGAATAGACCGGCAGCACAAAACCGGGCACAGCGTCGCAGATACGCAGCAGATTGCGGGCTATCGCCTCCCAGAGCGTTACGGGACGGCCGTCTTCGCGGATAACACGCAATTTCAAGAGCCGCTTGCCCGGCGTCTGACCATTCCAGAGCCATTCGAAAACGATGAAATATCCGGCAAAGATTAGAAAAAGAACGATTATCATCAAAGCAACCGTCCATTTCGGCATCTCGCTGAGCAACCGCTCCGGTGCGTCGGCCACATCCGACGAGCTAAATCCGGCGATGCTCAGGAAAAACCACGCTAAAAGAAAGATCGCGAAATACTGAATAAAATGGTCGATTGCGACCGCCAGAAAACGATTACCGATCGACGCCAGAGCAAATTCGAGCGGCACGCGCTCGGGCGTTTCGATTATCAGGGTCTCTTCGCTCTCGATGATGTGCCGTGACATTTCAATATCTAATGGGAACAAAAATTCTATTCCCGGACCTTAACCAATCTCAGTTCAGCCTCAATTTCTTCGATTGTCGGAAGATTTCCCCGCAGGTTTTCGGGTAAAATTCTGTATCTCCAATACATTGCGGCTCCAGCCGTTTTCGATGGTTTTGCGGATGTAAAACTCGCGCTCGGTGTAGTTTTTTACTTTGTCCAGAATAACGCAATTGTGAAACCAAGGTATTTGTCCAGCAGCCTGCTGGACAAATTCATAGTCAGGATAGTTTCCAGCAAAAGACCGCATGTACAACAGATTCGTTCGAGAAAAACCTTTCATCGCCGGAAACTCAAGCCGCAGATCGAGCGATATCTGCTCAACGACCTTTGCTCCCCAGCCAAGCTCTTTCTGTTTTGCCAAAATGCCGTTTCCGATCCGCCAGTAGAGCAAAACGAGTTCGCGGTTGACCGAGAGAGCCGCTTTGATCTGCGACTTCTGAATATCGGCCTTCAACGCCGAGATAAACTCAGCATATTCATTTGTAATAATCGATTCGGAACTCATAACCTCTCTATTCCGGCAGACCCATCCGTTTCAGCAG
>JAYUDV010000238.1:0-10489 GCA_043739565.1 Chloracidobacterium sp. | reverse complement strand
CTCCAAATCTTAATTGAGAAGAGAACTGGCGTCCCAGATTCAGCGTTACCAATATGCAAGAATTTTCAGATCAAATGCCCGCCGATATTGAGCGGTTTCCGATGGTCCCCATCCGCGACGTAGTGATTTTTCCGTACACAAAAGTAGCGTTTAAGATCGGTCGGCCGAGCTCCGTCATGGCATTGGAGCAGGCGATGACGGGCGAGCGGCAGATATTTCTGGCGACGCAGCATGACGCCTCCGTCGACGAACCAAAATCGGGCGAAATCTACTCTGTCGGGACGCTTGGGCGCATCTTACAGGCCCAACGGCAGGACAATGGACAGATCAAGGTTGTCGTAGAGGGCCGCGAACGAGGTCGTTCGATAAGGGTTGAGCAGGGTGGTGACGGGATGTTTCACGCATTTGTCCGGCGGATCGTTTCGACCGACGAATCGGGTTACCGAACGGACGGGCTGTTGCAAAAGATACATTCGCTGGTCGAGCAATTCTTGCGCGTATCGCCGGACGCATATGCCGACGCTCTGCATGCAAGTTTGCGGGGTGTCTCGGCGGCCCAGATAGCGGATTCGATGTCGTCGCATCTGCGGATTGGCGTCGGGGAAAAACAGGATCTGCTCGAGACAGTTTCGGTCGCCGAACGCCTCCAAAAACTCATCGAGGTACTCGAAGGCGAGACCGAAAAACGTCAGATGGACCGCAATGTCCACTCGCGCACCAAAAAGCAGATGGATAAGCACCAGCGCGAATATTACCTGAACGAACAGATCAAAGCCATCCACAAAGAGCTTGGCCGCAAGGACGAAAAGGCCGAGCTTGACGAGCTGAAAAAGAAGATCGAGGACGCCGGCATGACCGAAGAGGCCAGGGACAAGGCGATGCAGGAATTTTCGCGGATCGAGGCGATGCCACCGATGTCGGCCGAGGGCACAGTTGCCCGGACGTACATCGACTGGCTGCTCAATGTGCCGTGGAAAGACAGGTCGGACGAGATCGAGGACCTCGGGCAGGCGGAAACGACGCTCAACGAGGACCATTACGGGTTGGAAAAGATAAAGGAACGCATTCTCGAATTTTTGGCTGTTCGGCAGCTTGTAAAAAATCCCAAGGGTACGATCTTGTGCTTTGTCGGAGCACCGGGCGTCGGCAAAACCAGCTTGGGCAAGTCCATCGCTAATGCAACTGGCCGCAAATTTGTGCGGCTGGCGCTGGGCGGCGTGCATGATGAGGCGGAGATCCGAGGCCATCGGCGAACGTATATTGGCTCGATGCCGGGGCAGATCATTCAGCTCATGAAACGCGCCGGGACGATAAATCCGGTTATATTGCTCGACGAGGTCGATAAACTGGGCCGTGATTTTCGCGGAGATCCGTCGGCCGCGCTACTCGAGGTACTCGATCCTGAGCAGAATAATACCTTTCGCGACCATTATCTCGACGTTGATTACGATCTGTCACATGTTTTCTTTATCGCGACGGCCAATGTGCTGCACACTATTCCTCCGGCGTTGCTCGACAGACTCGAAATTCTCAACCTTTCCGGCTACACCGAACGTGAAAAGCTCGAGATCGCAAAACGTCATTTGCTGCCGAAGCAGTGCGAAAACAACGGGATCGCACCGTCGCAGCTACAGTTTACGGACGACGGTATTTTGGAGATCATCAGGCATTACACCCGCGAGGCTGGCGTTCGTAATCTCGAACGCGAGATCGGTTCATGCCTGAGAAAGATAGCGAGAAAATTCGTCGCGTCCGACGTCAAGGCCGATTTTCGGGTATCGGTCGACGCGGAAAAAGTCCAGGAACTGCTAGGGATAATTCGTTATCGCAAACAGGATATCGCCCGCAAGAGTGAGATCGGTCTCGTCAATGGCCTTGCCTGGACGGAGGTCGGCGGCGAAGTTTTACAGGTCGAGGCGACGCTTGTAAAAGGAAAGGGCGAGGTAACGCTTACCGGAAAATTGGGCGAGGTAATGCAGGAATCGGCCAAAGCGGCCCTTACGTGTGTCCGTTCGCGGGCTGAAGATCTGGGCATCGATCCGGCTGATTTTCGTGAAAAGGACCTTCATATCCACGTGCCCGAAGGTGCAATTCCAAAGGACGGCCCAAGTGCCGGTATCACGCTCGCGACCGCAATGGTTTCCGCCTTAACGCGAAAGGCCGCCCGGCATGACGTTGCCATGACCGGCGAGATCACGTTGCGCGGCAAGGTGCTGCCGATCGGCGGCGTTAAGGAAAAGTTGCTCGCGGCCCATCGTTTTGGACTTAAGACAATAATATTATCGAAAGAAAATGAAAAGGATCTGGTCGATATTCCTGAGGAGGTGCGTGACGACCTGACGATCCATGTTGTCGATACGATAGACGAGGTGCTCGAACTTGCGCTTGAGCGCAGCCTTGAGGACGAAAAGCTTGAAACGCCGCAATTATGGAACCCGGATGCGGCCGCCTCTGACATTTCGACAACAATTGAGTAAATGGCGGATGTGGCGACTGCTTTAATTTATCGATGAAGATCACGTCAGCCGAATTTGTTAAAAGCGCTTTTGAAATGGCTCATTGGACGACCGACGGCCGTCCGGAGATAGCCTTTCTGGGCCGTTCAAATGTGGGTAAATCGTCGCTGATCAACTCACTTTTGCTCAGAAAAGGACTGGCACGTACGTCAAATACGCCCGGCCGTACGCAGAGCATCAATTTTTTCGCAATAAATGAGACGTTTTATTTCACCGATCTGCCCGGTTACGGATATGCCCGTGTATCAAAGACGATGCGTGCCGATTGGGGCAAAATGGCCGAGGAATATCTCTCGGACCGGCGAGAGCTTGCGTTATGTGTGCAATTGATCGATTCCCGGCATCAACCGACGACTCTCGATATGCAGCTTAATGAGTGGCTCGTTCACTACGGCAAGCCGCACATTGTCGCCGCGACAAAAACGGATAAGCTTTCAAATAATTCGCTTCGAAAATCGTTGGATGAAACTACGAAGATCCTTTCGGGTGAAAAGATCGTTGCATATTCGGCGACAACAGGCCGCGGCCGCGATGAATTATGGAACGAGATAAACACCGCGATAAATAATTTCTGATTATTGACTATTAGAGTTGATTTATGGTTTTGAATAGTGTAATAATTAATTTTCCCGATAATTCAGGGTTTCTGGAAAAGGCCGCATGGCTGATTCCGTTTGCAATACTACATACAATCCATACGATTTTCTCCGCCTTTTAATTACTATCCAAGATCGTTTACGCGTCACATACGCGGGGAATATTGTTAAACCGCTAAAGTGCTGAAAAGACTACATTAACCACCGATCCGATTTCACAGACATGGCAACCAAAACCTCACCAAACCGTAGGTCAAGAACAACAAAAACCGCCACCGAGGCGTCCACTTCACCGGCAGAAGAGACTCGCTCAAACGTCGAACCGACTGAAAAAACTGCGTCGCCCGCTAACGGCAAGCCTGATGACGGCGTCCTCAATCTCGCCGGATTAAAAGACAAATCGATCAGCGAGCTAACACATATAGCCAAGGATATGGGCATCGACGGTGCAACCGGCCTGAGAAAACAAGATCTCATCTTTAAGGTGCTTGCCGCGCAGACCGAAAAAAGCGGCCTGATTTTTTCCGAAGGCGTGCTTGAGACGCTGCCCGACGGCTTTGGCTTTCTACGGGCACCGGAATATAACTATCTGCCGGGGCCGGACGACATTTACGTCAGCCCGTCTCAGATCCGCAAATTCGACCTGAGAACCGGCGACACAGTTTCGGGACAGATCCGTCCGCCAAAAGAAGGCGAGCGTTATTTTGCTCTCATTAAGGTCGAGGCCATCAATTTTGAGGCTCCCGAGACATCGCGTGAAAAAGTTTTCTTTGACAATTTGACGCCGCTTTACCCGGATGAGCAGCTGAATATGGAGACGACCACGGACAATATTTCGGCCCGTGTCATCGACCTTGTAACACCAATCGGTAAAGGCCAGCGTGCATTGATCGTCGCTCCGCCGCGAACCGGTAAAACGATGCTGCTGCAGACGATCGCAAATTCGATCACCGAAAATCACCCCGAGGTGACGCTGATCGTTTTGCTAATCGACGAGCGGCCCGAGGAAGTCACGGATATGCAGCGCTCGGTCAAGGGCGAGGTTATTTCATCGACCTTTGATGAGCCGCCGACGCGTCACGTCCAGGTGGCAGATATGGTCATCGAAAAGGCAAAACGCCTGGTCGAGCACCAACGCGACGTTGTTATCCTATTGGATTCGATCACGCGTCTTGCGCGTGCCCATAACGCCGTTGTTCCGCCGTCGGGCAAGATCCTGTCGGGTGGTATCGATTCCAACGCATTGCAGAGGCCGAAGCGCTTTTTCGGTGCTGCCCGCAACATTGAGGAAGGCGGCAGCCTGACGATCATCGCGACCGCCTTGATCGATACCGGTTCGCGAATGGACGATGTTATTTTTGAGGAATTTAAGGGAACCGGTAACTCGGAAATTCAACTTGATCGCAAACTTTCGGACAAACGCCTCTTTCCCGCAATCGATGTTCAGCGATCGGGAACCCGCAAGGAAGAATTGCTCATCGATAAGGAAAACCTTGCCCGCATCTGGGTCATGCGCCGTGTACTCAATCCGCTGTCGCCCGTCGAGCAGATGGAGGTCGTTATCGAACGCCTCTCGAAGACCAAGACAAACGCGGAATTCCTCGCCTCCATGCAAACGTAAATATTGACAATATGTCGTGTTACTCGTAGTCTGGGATTGAGAATCTTGGGGGCCGCGATTGTGATGCTTGAGAAAGAAAGAAAATTTTTTGACAGAAAAAAAGCTGAGTTTATCGGCGACCATCTGGGGAGATTTGTCCTTATAAGGGAGGATAAATTGGTGGGAGTCTTCAATACTATTGAGGAAGCTATGTCGGAAGGAGCTAGGCGCTTTGGCCTCTCACCTTTTCTTGTACGTCAAGTGAGCAACTTGGTGGAGAACGAAATAAATATTCCCGCTCTAAGCCTTGGAATTTTGAATGCCAATTCTACACGTCCAATATGATGGCCAAGGTCAGACCGCGGACGGAAAGATTGTGAAAATTCCCCCCGCCACCGCTCTCCAGCAGCGTGGACCGATTGTGCAGGTAGCCATCGGTATTGCTCAGACATTTGCTGATCAGTTATTGCAGCAAGGAACGTCTCTGCCGTCGCCCGTTTCTGGTAATGCCCTAATTGACACAGGAGCTTCGACGACTTGTATTGACGACGCTATCGCGCAGTCTATGGGTTTACCCGCTATTGATGTTGTGACCATGGCGTCGGCCTCACATGCTTCAACACAGCAGAACGTGTATCCAATCCATATGCAGATAGTTGGCTCTCCTATTAGGGCTGAAGTGCCTAACGCCATCGGCGCTAACTTAGCGGTGCAGGGAATAATCGCCCTTATAGGAAGAGATTTTCTTCAGCACTGCACCCTGCACTACAACGGCTTTACGGGTGCTATAACACTTTCCATTTGAGATGCGTGTTGCGATTATCTCCGCCGAAGCGGTTCCATACAGCAAAACGGGCGGGCTCGGCGACGTGGCCGGAGCTTTGCCAAAGGCTTTGAACCGGATCGGCATCGATTCGCTGCTGATAACGCCATGTTATTTGCAGACAAAGGGCGAATATCTCTGGGAAACCGCGATTGATGACCTGTGGGTCGGGTGGCGAGGGCAAGGATTTAATGCAAAGGCTTTCTATAGCGAAGCCAATGGTTCGCCGACCTTTTTAATAGACGCTCCATCGCTTTTTCACCGCGATTCGATCTACGGATATACCGAAGATTACGAGCGTTTTGCATTCTTTAATCACGCTGCGTTGGCGTTATTGGAGCGGATCGGGCCTGCACCTGACATTATTCATCTGAACGACTGGCATTGCGGCTTTGCGGCGGTCGAATTGGCAGCCCGACGGCATTACGAGGCATACTGGCGGAACACGCGAACCGTATTTTCGATCCATAACATGGCCTACCAAGGCGGATTTGGCATGGGCGAATTATCGGAGCTTGGTTTCACAAGTAGCTTTGCCAGAAATAGCTTTAATTTCAACAGTTACGCATCTGCAATGAAGGCAGGGCTTGAAGTTTCCGACACGCTTTCAACCGTCTCGAAACGCTACGCCGAAGAGATACAAACCGGCGAAAACGGATACGGCCTCGACTGGTTGACGCGGCGGCGTGCTGATCGGTTGATCGGCATTACGAATGGGGTCGATTATGAGGTATGGAATCCGGAAAATGACCCGGAATTGCCCGCGCATTTCTCTATTACGGATCTCGTCGGCAAAGCCGAATGTAAACGGGCGTTGCTCGAACAATTTCACTTGCCGATCGAGCTTGATCGCCCTATTTTTGCGAGCGTAACGCGATTAACCTCGCAGAAAGGTGTCGAATTGATCAGGCAGGGAGCGGGCGACATTCTGGCCTCGGGCGGATTTTTTATTGCTCTCGGTTCGGGCGAAAAAGATTCGGAGAGCTTTCTTCAGGCTTTAAGAGATTACGCGCCTTCGCGGGTCGGCGTTTACATAGGTTATCATGAGAGCTTGGCTCACCTGATCGAGGCGGGTGCGGATATGTTCCTTATGCCTTCGAAATTCGAACCGTGCGGCCTAAACCAGATGTACTCACTGAGGTACGGGACCGTGCCGATTGTTCGTGCGGTCGGCGGACTCGATGACACGGTACAAAACTGGGATGCCGTTAGCGGAACGGGAAACGGCTTCAAATTCGGGCCTTATCGTGCCGACAAACTGATCGAAAAAATTTACGAAGCTCGATTTGCCTACGCCGACAAGGAAATGTGGCGAAAAATCCAGCGAAACGGGATGGCGGTCGATAATTCGTGGGAAAACGCGGCGAGAAAGTACGTCGAGCTTTACAACTGGACGCTTGCAAGATGATCAAGTTTCAAGTTACTGACGACGTTGATCTTCGGGAATTCAGGGATGGCGATGCGGTCGGTGTATTGAACACCGTGTTGGCAAATCGCGAGCACCTAATGCCATTTATGGAATGGATGAACCCCAACTATTCGCTGGTGGACGCGCGCGAGTTTGTGGCCCAATCCATCGTTGACGCACGGCAAAAGAAAAGCCTCGCGTTTGGCATTTTTCGCGGCGAAAAATTTATCGGTGCGACTGGGTTCTCTACCTTTGATCGTGAGTCGAAAGCAGCCGAGATTGGTTATTGGATAGATAAAAACGAGGAAGGGAAAGGCATCGTATCTAAAGCATGCAAACTATTGATAAATCATGCTTTTACCGAGCTAAAATTAAATCGGATTCAAATTCGATGCGCGGCTGAAAATGTCAGAAGCGCGGCAATCCCCGAGAAATTTGGTTTTGTAAAAGAAGGTGTTTTGAGGCAGAGCCAATTTCGCAACGGCAGACTGCACGATTTTTTGGTTTATGGACTATTAGCCGCCGAATGGAAAAAGTCGGAACCGGCTTCTTGAGCGTACGGCCTACTCGCGGCATTAATAAGCTGGTATTGAACCGACGGCCTCGCCGCCCGCTTACGCAGGCGGTTTTAACAGGAGAATAGATGATAATCGTAATTATCGGAGCCCAGTGGGGCGATGAGGGAAAGGGAAAGGTCGTCGACCTGTTGGCGGACCGCTTTGATATTGTGGCTCGTTATCAGGGCGGTCATAATGCAGGACACAGCGTATATGTCGGCGATAAAGCCTTTGTTTTGCGGCTGTTGCCATCGGGCATCATTCATGAAGACAAAACGTGTGTACTCGGCAACGGGATGGTGATCGATCCGCGAGCGTTTTTCGAAGAGGTCGATCAGATCGCCGAAAAGGGAATTTCGGTCTCGCCGGAGCGGTTAAAGGTTTCGAGCCGTGCTCACCTGATAATGCCCTATCACAAGGCCCTCGATCACACATCCGAAGAACGACTCGGCAACGAAAAGATCGGCACGACCCTGCGTGGTATCGGTCCTGCGTATGAGGACAAGGCCGGACGGCGCGGCATACGTGTTGCGGACGCTTTATCGCCGGAGCTTTTGAAACTTCGCATAGAACGCAACCTCGAAGAAGCAAACCGCATAATCGTCTTGTTTGGTCAGCCGCCGTTGCGCGCCGACGAAATTCTCGCGGAAATCTCACCGCTCGTCGAACGTCTCCGACCATTTGTCTGTGAGACTTCGCATTTTCTCGCCGAGGCCAGGAAAAATAACAAGAAAATTCTACTCGAAGGAGCGCAGGCGACGCTGCTCGATGTCGATCACGGCACTTATCCGTATGTCACTTCGTCAAATCCGACCGCCGGCGGTGCATCGGTCGGAGCGGGCATTCCGCCGCATCATATCACCGGTGTTCTGGGCATCGTTCGCACCTACGCGACCCGCGTAGGCGAAGGCCCGTTTCCGACCGAAATGATTGAAAACGAAGAAGATATGGCAAATCTCATTCGTCAACGCGGTAACGAATACGGCTCGGTCACCAAGCGTCCGCGCCGGTGCGGCTGGTTTGACGCGGTAGCGACGCGATACGCGGCTGAGCTAAATGGATTTGATTCCGTGGCGTTGACGAAACTCGACGTGCTCGACGCTTTGGAGCAGATCAAGGTTTGCGTTGGCTATGAGATTGACGGTAAACGCATCGACACATTCCCCGCCGTATCCAGCGAATTGCGGATGATCAAACCGATCTACGAGACGCTGGCGGGTTGGAATTCGGACACCGTCGGCACGACCGAATTTGATAAGCTTCCGGAAAAGGCGCGTCAATACGTCGAATTCCTCTCCGCCCAGATCGGCGTCGAAATCGGCCTCATCTCAACCGGGCCCGAACGCGATCAGACGGTTATTCTGCAGAATTCAGTTATGGAAGGATGGTTCAAATAATGGATAATTGAGAATGGAAAACGGACAATATTGGATAACACATTTTCCATTTTCCATTTTCCATTGTAGAATTGCAGATTCGTGGTCCGATAGCTCAGTCGGTAGAGCAAGTGGCTTTTAACCACTGGGTCGCAGGTTCGAGTCCTGCTCGGATCACCAATTTTCCTAATTACGAAAATGAAAGGCAAGCTCAATGGGCTTGCCTTTTATGATTACGGGAAATGCCCGAATCGCTATAAGTCGGGTATACTTTACGAGTCAAGATACCCTAAAACTTATTCAATTGGTTAAGGAAACATATGAATATACGCAGAACCAGCGTGGTTGCGCTTTTTACGATTTTGCTCGCTGCTCCGGGCATTTTTGCGACGTCTTTAGGTTTAATACCGGAGGGCGAGTTAATCGCTTCGATCGGATTTGATCCTAAGGTTAACGGGTTTGGTTTTCGCAATTTCGGTGCAAATCCAGATTATGATGAGGACCTGACCGCCGACGATATGATCCGAATGTTCGGGGCGGAAAACGTCTGTATTGAAGGTTCGACCGCAAAGGACTGCGTTCTATATGAGACTGCTGAGCGCTGGATCGAGGAGGCGGAAAAGAAAATGGATGGCGGACATTGCGACGGATTTTCGGTGGCGAGTTTGCGTATGTTTGTCGGCAAGGCATTCAAGGGTAGAAAGAAGCCCGCCGATTTTCAGCGGGGAGCGGTAAACCTTTTTGACCTACAGAAAAATCAAACCACGAGCAACTACGTGTCATATTACCAGACCCTGACTTTTTTGAAGGAAACGTATTTATTTCGCACGCCAACATTCCAGAAAAAACCGTCCGAGATCCTCGCGATGATCGGGCAGGCGATGGAGGCTAAAAAAGATTATTACACGCTCGAAGTCTGGATGACCGAGGCCGGCAAATACACGCGGGGACATTCGATATTGCCGATCGCGATCGAGGATATGGGCGGCGGTATTTACCGCATCGACGTCTACGACAACAATTATCCGGGCCAGACAAAATACGTGACGGTCAACGCTAAAGCACAAACTTGGCGTTATCATACGGCAAATAACCCGGCGGAGACGGCTCGCGATTACATTGGCGGAGCCACAACGCATACGCTCGGGCTCAAACGCCTCTCGGACCGCTCTCGCCCCAGATACGAATGTCCGTTTTGCGATGTAGACGAAGATAAGGCGAGCGATGACGAAGACGCATCATACAAGAGCGGAAATCTGCCGACATTTATGAACGCCTCGTTTGCTGTCAAATCTAATAATCCAACCGCCAGAGCCGAAACATTAACCATTTCCTCGTCGGGCGACGTCGACCTGCTGATCGCCGATCCGACCGGCAAGCGGATCGGTTACGACATTCCGAAAAAACTCACAGTCAATGAGATCCCCGATGCGATCGAAAATCTGATCGCTGGCGACGGAGAAATTGATACCTCACCGGAATACGTTTTGCCCATCAACGCGGCAAATAAAAAACCTTACAAAATAAATATCGGTGGCACCGATTCCCATGAAACAGCCGACATACAGATTTGCGGAGCGGGATTCGTCGTCGGCTTCGCGGGTATTTCCGTC
>JAYUDV010000237.1:0-1475 GCA_043739565.1 Chloracidobacterium sp. | reverse complement strand
CGCGAATGCTGCTAAAGGTGATGGTATATGCGTATTTGAGGAACGTGTACTCGTCGCGAAAGATCGAGGAATTACTAAATGAGAACGTGCATTTCATGTGGCTTTCTGGCGGAGCGAGGCCTGATCATAATACGATCAGCGACTTCCGGTCGAAGCGGCTGAAGGACCATTTGAAGAATATATTCAGCGAGGTGGTGATGCTGCTGGCAGAGAGCGGGGCGGTGTCGTTAAAGGAGATAAAGCTGGACGGGACAAAGATCGAGGCAAACGCAAACCGGTACACGTTTATCTGGGGCAAGTCGGTAAAGCGGCGGCGGGAGCAGATCGCTGTGCAGCTAAAAGAGCTGTGGGCGTATGTCGAGCAGGTATATAAAGACGAAGAGCAGCAGCCGAACACGCCTGATTTCAGCCGGATAGACCCGGATGCGGTGAGGCGGACGGTGGACGAGATCAACGAGGCGTTGAAAGACAAAACAGTGTCGCCAAAGATCAAACAAAAGCTGGCCTACGCCAAGAAGAACTATCCGGCCAACCTTGAGAAATACGATGCCCAGGAGAAGATGCTGGCGGGCCGCAACAGTTGCTCGAAGACCGACAAGGACGCGACCTTTATGAGAATGAAGGAAGACCACCTCAATAACGGGCAATTGAAACCGGCCTACAACGTGCAGGCCTCAACCAACGATCATTACATTCTGGGCTACACTTTGACGCAGAGTGCGGGCGACACGCTCAGCCTGCCGGGGCACATCGATAAGTTTGAACGTGGATACGGCATAAAGCCGGAGAGCGTGACGGCCGACGCGGGATACGGCAGCGAAGCGAACTACGACTATCTCGAAGAACAAGGGATAACGGCCTATGTTAAATACGCATTATTCAACAAAGAGCAAACCGACAGGAAACATCAGACAAACGCATTTCACGCGGACAATCTTTATTACAACTCGACAAACGACACATACACCTGCCCGTCCGGCCAGCCGATGAGATATATCGGCGATACCGAGCGAACGAGCGTCGGCGGCCATCCGAAACAACCGCGAATGTACCAGGCCCAAAACTGTCGCGGCTGCCCGATGCGAGGGCCATGCCACCAAGCCGAGGGTAATCGAATCATCCAGCGAAACGCAAACCTGATCCGCCACCGAAAGAAAATAAAAGAGCTGCTGACAAGCGAGCTGGGAGTAGAAAAAAGACGGCAAAGATACGAGGTCGAAGCGGTCTTCGGAAACATAAAACAGAACAAGGGGTTCAGACGGTTCATGCTCAGAGGCCTCGAAAAAGTAACCATCGAAACCGGTCTCATCGCCCTCGCACACAACCTCAAGAGGTTAAGCACAAAAAAGGGCAACTAATCTTCGTCGCAAACCGTTTTCTTTTTTCTTCGACCAAAGAAAAACCCTCCGAGCGATTAAAAAAATACTCGGATTGAAAAAAATGGCCGCCCATAACCTGGTTTTCAGACAGCCTCC
>JAYUDV010000236.1:0-10522 GCA_043739565.1 Chloracidobacterium sp. | reverse complement strand
AACATCGGTGACGATTCATCGACTTTTAACGAGATGCGTGAAAAGATCGACCGCCGTGTCGCCGCCGCGGAGGCGAAATTGCAGCTCGGATCATCGTCGGTTGACGCACAAATGCAGGACATTGAGCGCGAGGCGATGGACATTCAGCTCCAAGACAAGCTGCTCGAATACAAAACGCAGATGGGAATGCTCGGACCCGGGACGCCGCCGGAAAGCAAGCAGATATCATCCGGCACGGACGATAAGGAAGCCGATATTCTCGACGTTGCAAACGAAGCGGGCCATTCCAACTAGGGAAAATATCGAACGCCAGAACGCCAATCCGCATCTAGTTAGTTTATGGCTGAATTAGCAAAATACCGGCAGGATATCGATAAGTTTAATTCGAGTTATGCCAAAGCCGCGATCAAGGAACCCGTCAATTTCTGGGGCCTTGCGGGTTTTGCCGTCGCCGCAGCCTATACCGGCAGCGTTATTCCGCTGCTGATAGCCCTCATTTGCGAAGCGATATATTTGCTCGTCGTGCCGGTGCTGCCGGCCTACCGACAGATGATAAATTCACGCGAAAAGCAGCGTCTGCTGAAAGCTCACGTTGCCACCCGCGAGACGCTAATCAAATCGTTCACGCCCCGCGAACGCGAGGCTGTCGAATATCTTCGCTGGCTTAAAGATAAGATCCAGGATAATTATTTTAAGTTTACGGGCGCCGGCCAATTGCCTTCGAATCTGAAAGCCCTGGATCAGCGTTGGGAAGATTTTGTCGATCTCCTCGATGTCTACCGCCGCCGCAAGCAGCATCTGAAATCCATCAACCGCACGGCAGTCCACAATCAGCTCTCGCAGGCTTTCCGTGCGATGGAAAGCTCTACCGACGAAAAGACAAAACGCATCCAGCAAACCAATGTCGAGATACTCAAACGCCGCGTTGCGTCATTTGACGAGATCGAGCGGAGCGTCAAACTTGTCGAAGGCCAGCTACAGTCGATCGAAAACTTTTTCAGCTACCTAAACGACGAGATCGTGACGATCTCAACGCCCGAAAAATTCTCACTGCTTGATTTTGAGCAATTGTCCGATTCGATCGCGATGACCAAACAAATGCTCGACGCTACCGCCGAAGAGGTCGGAGCCCTCGATATGTACAACCGCCAAATGGGGAATCTTGAATTGCTGCCGGGAGCGAAATAGACGAATCAGTTTCCAAAGAAATCTTCGGCGGAAACGATGACCAGTTCTTTCATGTCCCATTTGATAATCTCGAAATCGTCAATATCAACGGTGACAATAAAATTGTTACTTTTGAGCGCTAAACGAGCGATCAGTGCATCCATACGAAGTTTTTAAAGTTTCGATTCCTGAGCAACTTTATCGATATACATGCGATGGATCGATTTTCCCGTTTCCCAAAAGTCATTTTCTGAGGGAGACAAGATACGATCTGACTTTTTCAATAAGTCCCGCAATCTAGAATATCTTTGCAATGTTCTCCGATCGATCGAAGTTGAGATAAGCTCAAAAAAGACGATAGACGCAAAAAAAGCCGAATGGTAAAAACCTTCGACCTCGTTGCTGTAGGAAATTATCGTACTAGTGTCGAAAATCGGACTTTTTGCCATATTTTGCTATCTCATCCCGCAATGCCTGCATTGCTTCGCGTGTGGCATCCCGCAATTCCTTCATCTCCGGCGTAAGTTTCGTAGGCGGCGGGAAATTCTTTGCAGTCGGCAGTTTTCCGTTTGATTTTGGTTTGTTTCGATTGGGGTTCATACAGCTTACCTCATCGCAATTATACCAAGTATTGGCTCTTACTTGCACGGATTTTGCTCATACTCTAAAATCAACAGTTTCAGACAAGTCTGATAATTTATAAACAGCTATCAATAGCATTCTAATATGAAACAGGTAGGAATTTTAGTAGGACGCGAGCAGACGTTTCCGGAATCGATAATAAACAGCATTAATGAAAAAGGCGGCGGCGAGGTGTTGGCCGAGATGGTCACGATCGGCGGCATTACGCTCGATGAGCCAAGGCGTTACGACGTAATTATTGACCGCATATCGCACGAGATACCGTATTATCGTGCGACGCTCAAGCGGTTTGCGCTTGAGGGCACGTACATCATCAACAACCCGTTCTGGTGGTCGGCGGATGACAAATTTTTCAACTTTGCACTCGCCCAAAAGCTCGGCGTCGCTATTCCAAAGACCGTGCTTTTGCCGCAGCAGGAATACATCAAGGACGTGACATCCGAGAGCCTTCGCAATCTCGAATTCCCTCTCGACTGGCAAGGCGTCATCGATCACGTCGGCTTCCCTGCGTTCTTAAAGCCGTTCGACGGCGGCGGCTGGAAAAACGTGTCGAAGATACACAATGTCGAAGAGCTTATGACTGAGTACAACCAATCCGGCACGCTCTGCATGACCTTGCAGGAGGGCATCGAATACGACCATTTCGTCCGCTGCTACTGCGTCGGAAAAGAGAAAGTTTTGATAATGCCTTACGACCCTTCGAAACCATATCTGTCGGGAATGCAGTACGTAAATGTCGATGACTATCTCTCGCCCGACCTCCACGCCCGCGTCGAACGCGACGTGATCACCATCTGCACCGCCCTCGGCTACGACCTAAACACCGTCGAATTCGCCATCAAGGACGGCGTGCCCTTCGCCATCGATTTCATGAACCCGGCCCCCGACGCCGAGCTCGCCTCAGTCGGTGAACAAAACCACCGATGGATCGTCGATAACATGACCGAGTTTATCTTGAAATTGCTAAAAGACGGCTGGGAAACGCCGGAATATATATGGTCAGCCATGCTCAACCCGCCGGCGAAAGCGGCTCCGTAGCAGAAGCCTGCACGTTAGTAAGGGCGTGACACGATTGGGTAAAGCAAAAAGGCTCATACAATCCGCCGCGAATTACACAAATGGCACGAATAAGATCTAATTCTTAATTCGTGCCATTCGTGGCTAAACTACTTTTCCGACTACTCTTATTGCTTCTTACCCATAAGTCCGCAGATAGGTTTTCCTGCAATTTCGATAGTTCCGTGGAGTCCCGGAGTGTCAGCGTCATCGAGCGTCATCGACACATCATACCTTCCAGCCGTTTTCGTAGTCTTATATTCACCCATTCCTTTTGAATTCACCAGCGGCACTACAATGGTCGAGCCAATGTCCTCCGCTCCTTTAGGTAAATTCTTCTTTCCATCAATTTCAGAGACCTTTCCCTTCATAGTAAGGACATTACCCGAGACGGTGGCATCATAACGCCAGACAACCTTTTTTGCTCCCCCAAAATCCAGTGACGGCTCCTCGGTAACTACCCATTTACCTGTATATAATTTGTAGCGGTCATTTTCTGCATTGGGCGTCGGCGAAGCAGACGGCACGGATGCGAGCGTCACCGCGGTATTTGCCGGTGGTGCGGGGTTAGAATTAGCTTTTGAGCCTATCGTCCCTGTCGTGTATAGCGCTGTAACGAGACCGGTTAAGGCAATGGCAACGCCGCCAATACTTGTCAATATGCCTTGTAGCGAAGTCCAAAATGGTGGCTTCGATTCTGGTTTATCTGCCATATTCACTTAATAACTCAAGCTAGAGCAATCTACGTATTATTAACCACAAAACCTAACTAGCCAAAGGTATAAATTTGTTTCGAGTATTTATACCATATCTTAAGTCTGGACCATATCAAAACTTCCTAGTAGGCATAAAGGCCCGAACGAGAGATAGTTTGTCATTCGTGCCATTCGTGATATTTTGCGGTTAGAAACTCTTAGTCGTCGGATTCGACTAGATCGTATGGGATACGCTGTGACAACAGGCGGACGCTGACGATCATCCCCGTCCAGATCAGGAGCGAAACGGCGGTGACAGCCCATCCGATGTTTGCGATGAGGTCGTCTTCGAGGAGGAGACCGGCGATGACGATGGGAAATGCGAACGATGAGATCCGCAAGGCAGTCTTTTGCGACCGCTCAAGGGTCTCGAGCATGTTCACGCGGCTGACCTCAAGCTCCATGTATTCGTCGTCGGAATTGAGGTGCGAGAAATATTCGGTTTCGCCATTGGTCCAGCGGCGGAGGCTGGGCGTCTCAGCAATGCGGTTGGCGGTCGAAAAATGATGGATAACGTGGGCGATCTTCCCTTCGCGAAGGGCCATTTCGGCGAGGCCACGCGCTGCACGAAAATTTTCGCCGAGTTTATCTAGCACATTTTGAAATACGTTGCCCGCACGTCGCCATTCGCCGATTTGAAAATAGCATTCGCCAAGGCGGGCGAGCAGATCGCCATCACCGGCGGCACGGCGTTCGGACAGACGCAACGCCGCGATCGCCTTTCGCTCGAGCTTGGGGTCGCGGGTCATTCCGGCAAACGAATGGAGACAGCGGGCGAATTCGAACAACAGTCGGGCGTCAGCCGGACGCAGGATCAACGCCCGACGAAATGCTTCGAGAGCCTGGAGCAAGTAGCCCGAAAGGCGAAGCTCGTTAGCCAATGATTGCAGCTCGTCGGCCTTTTCGTCATCGCCGACGACGATGTTGTGGGCAACCGCGTGATTTTTAGGCTTACGCGATCCTATATTCTTGAAAGCTCCCTCAAGCACGTCGGCGGACGGAATTCTGGCGAATTCGGCACGCATCAGCGTCTCTTTCGGCTCGGCGAGATGTTCTCGTAATTCGATCGAACGGACGTCCAGAATATTTTCGGCCAGTCGCGGCAAAATGCCCTTGATCATTCGCCGAAAATCCTCGCCGCCCGACGCGCCATAAGCAATTGCAACGCTGAGGCCTTTGCCGCGAATAACGGTGCGATATCTATAGTGAACATTGCCGCCGCGTTTTATCGCCCGGATGGATTGCGTCTCGACCTGCTCGATGTCCTTTAGCTTGAGCCGACGGCGTCCGGCATTGAACCAGGACCAAAATCTCGGCACAAGACCTGTTCGCACAAGGCTTTTACCGTCAAAAATGATACGGTCATTCAGCGCAAAAAATGGGAGGAAAATCCACGAAATGCCGAACAGGATAAAACCGGCAACGTCGATCTCGAGATAAAACAATAAGGCGGAAAAGAATGTGCCCAGCAAAAGGGCGGTAAAATAGCTGTGAGGCGAAACGCGGATCGAGACCGGTGTTTCGGGTAGGAGAACGTCGTCCGACTTGATGGCCGCCCGAAGGTTGCTTATGTTTGTTGGATTAAGTTCGCTCAATTATAAAGGAGGCCCTCAATTGTCACTTCAAAAGAAAGTACGATTGCGGGCTGGTATCTTAAAAATCGGTTTGTAGCACGCTCTATCCGTTGCTGAATGGCACATCAGGCGCCGGTTCAGGAATTTCCTTCGCCTTTTCCGGGTCAAGTTCCTTGACTTTTGCCTTAGCGTTGGTGGCGGTCTCGGTAAGGCGGACCGGCTTACCGTCCAAATCTTTGGCCTCGCTCGCGGCTTTGGCAATATTAAAGTACAGACTGGCCGCTTCCGCCTTTTTGCCCTGTTTTTCGTAGATTTTTGCGAGTTCGAAATTGATAGTGTCCTTGGCGACAATTGGATCGGCCATCGCGGCCAGCTCATTGTAAAGCGTGACAGCCTCGTCAAGTTTATTGTCGTCGACACGCGTCTGAGCGAGGGCGAATTTAGACAGCTTGCCGGTTTCCGAGTTTGCACCCGCCAAACCTTCGAGCTCCTGACTAGCGGCGGCACGATC
This sequence comes from Chloracidobacterium sp., assembly GCA_043739565.1. Classification (GTDB taxonomy): domain Bacteria; phylum Acidobacteriota; class Blastocatellia; order Pyrinomonadales; family Pyrinomonadaceae; genus OLB17. The sequence continues at coordinate 4,817 of JAYUDV010000236.1, read as the reverse complement.
GATCGTCAAACGATTTACGGCCATGAAATAACGTGCCTTTTCGCCAACGGCGCCGCCGAATTTATCGACGACTGCCTGAAATTCGGCGATCGATGCATCGGCCCGTTCCTTTTCGGTTTTGTAGGTCTTTTGGGTCGATCCCACCGGCGTTCCCGTGTCGGAGATTTGGGCTTGCGATGTCTGGATCGCCTTTCCGAGGGCGGTCTGGGCCGCGCCGCTCGAACGGGCGCTCCATTTCATAAACAGGAAGATCAGGATCACCAAGACGACAGCCGCGCCGATGCCGTAAAGTATCGTTCGGCCTTTGCCCTCGAGGGATTTACCAGCTTCGTCAAGCCGCTCGCCGACCTGTTTCTGCAACTGATTGGTGTAAATCTTTTTTTCTTGCGGGGCCGCTGCGGCAGCCTCAAGCTGTTCAAATCGTCTCTTTTTTCGTGCCATTGTTCAAAAAACTGCAAATTTTGTCGATTCGCGCGTTGTATAATTGACCAACGCCGAATCAACTCAAAAGAGTTAATTTAACGTAAAACGGCGATGAGAGCAAATAACAAAGGCAGTGAATAGCGAATAGTGAATAGTCAGCAGTGAAAAATTAAATAAAGTCAGACGTTTTTCACTTTTAGTTTTTTGTTTTTAGTCTTTTTTTATTATTGGGAACAAAATTTGACACGCGGTGTCTAATATAAGTAGTTCGCGGGAAAGCGGACGGGCAGATTGACAGCCATTCCCGGTGAGAGTGGCGAAAAGGCGGGCGATGCTCTTAGTCAAGTCAATTACTTTTGACGACGAAGAAATTAGGCGGGCCGTGGTGCCGGCTCCGATGATCGCTGCCCACGGCACGGACGACCCCGCGTTTATTGACAAACTAAGATGTGGCGACGAAGCGGCCTTTGAAACGCTGATCGACCGTTATTCGGGTGATATTTACGCATTGCTTTACCGTTTGACCGAAAACCCGGAAGAGGCGAGCGATCTGACGCAAGACACGTTTCTGAGAGCGTTAAGGGCGATAAAAACATTTCGCGGTGACGCCGAGTTAAAGACATGGCTCTTTCGCATCGCCATCAACGAATCGCGAAACCGGTTTCGCTGGTGGAAACGTCGGAAACGCGATCTGACGATCTCGCTTGACGCGGGCGTCGGCGAATCGGAAATGCGTATCTCTGACACGCTCGCCGATCACGGCGTAAGTCCGGAAGATGCGACGCTGACGCACGAGCGTGAAGCCGCGATAAACATGGCGTTGCTTGATATTCGGGATGTTTATCGCGAAGCAATAATTCTATGCGATGTCGAGGGTTTGAGTTATGAGGAAACGGCCGCCGCACTTGGAATTGGAATCGGAACTGTAAAATCGCGTATCTCACGCGGCCGCGAGGAATTGCGGCGAAAGTTGAAGGATTTTTGACAACTGACGCGAATGGCTGACTCGCCCCGGTCTCTTTTTTTAAGACTAAACAAATCGGTGCCAAACGATAGGTCGCGAGAGAACGAGAATCGTGGTTTGGAGTCAAGAAAAAGCTAATTTAGGCAGGTATTTGAATCGACCAGCAACATCGAGACTTGTATTGCCTGAATCAGTCGATCCTGAGCCGGAACACGACGACACGTTGTTGTCTGATATTAGATAATAGCCGGGGTCAGTCAGCCATTCATTTAGTTTTGAACTACAGCAATGAAATGCTTGGAATTACAATCTGATCTTACGCTTTACGCTGACGGTTTCCTCTCGGAAGACGAGAATATCCGTGTCAAAGGCCACATGGAGGTATGTCCGCTGTGCCGCCAAAAATATTCAGAAATCCGTGAGATTAAAACATCTTTGCGGCAGATGTCGCGGCCGCAAATCTCCTTCGCTTTTCAGAATCAGTTAAAACGATCGGTCAGGGCGGAGATCCGCAATACAAAAACTTCGCGGCTTCCGGTATCAATCGAAATGCATGATTGGCTGCAAATCCGTCTAATGCCGTATGGTGTTGGCTTGCTTGCATCACTTGTATTGGGATTTACGTTTTTGTCTATGATGTTTTCGGGAATCCGTAATGCCGGGCAATTGACGGCCGTCACGCAAAACCCTTACCATTCTGACTCGATATTGCTTGCCAGCAACTCTAATCCATTCCGCGACTCTGATCCGGGCGAACTGTCTGCTTTCGACTATGCACAGACGCGTCTCGATATTTCGAGCGAATCGCCCAGTATAAACCCACGCGGAGCATTGATCGCGTTGACAAAATCGCTCGTTCGCGGCGGAATGAAGAATGACGAGGTCGTTGTCGTGGCGGATGTTTTCGGCAATGGTCTGGCCGAGATCGCAGAGGTCGTCGAGCCGTCGCGCGACCGTTTGGCCGTCACGGAGCTGCAAAAAGCCCTCGATTCCGATCCGGCATACGCGCCGTTTGTCTCGGCAAATCTGGATAAACGTTCCGACAATGTGCGGGTCGTACTAAAATTCCAGAGCGTCAACGTTAGTACCGGCCTGAGCAGGCACAAGCGATAACGCATCCACTTCTGACCGTGAAATCTTAATTACATCTTGTCGATCTCGGCCTTTAGCCTTGCCGCCAAAGCAGCGTCCGCCGACTGTAGGATGTTGTATTGTTCCATCGCACCGGCTTTGTTTTTCTTTCGAGTATAGCCGATTCCGAGATTGACCCGAGCTTTTAGAAAATTAGGACTGAGCGTGAGGCATTTTAGATAGGCGTCAATCGCCTTGTCATATTGTTTATCAGCAAATAGGGCATTTCCGAGTAAATACCAACCGTCCGGGTAGCCCGGATTCTTTGTGGTGTATTCGACGAGGCCCGCGACGGCCTTAGTATACTTTTCGGTAGCCTCGACGGATTTGCCTTGCCCGACATAGGCATTGGCCAGATAATAATATGTCTCGCCATCACCCGCATTCAACTTTAACGCGCTGTTACAGGCGGCGACCGCTTCGGGATATTGCTTTACCTCGTTATATGACCGGCATAGGTTTGTATATCCCGCAAATTGGGCCGGCTGAAACTTGATCGCCGCCTGAGCGGCCTGAACGCCATCCTGCGGACGGTTCACCAAGCTGTAATATCGCGACAGGTCGCTGTAAATGCTGCCGTCAGTAGGAAATTGGAGCAGCGCCTTTTTCAAAATGTCTATCGCGTCTGTAAATCGGCCCTGGCTTCGGTAAATATCCGCAAGACTCTTGTAAGAGTCGTAATCACCGGGCTTGGAGCTTATCGCTCGCTGATAGGCCGCGATCGCGGCGGGAAAGTCTTTTTGTTTTCGGGCGGCATCCGCAAGCAGATAATACGCTTCGCCCGTCATCCGGGTCCCGTTCTTAATAGCGTCATCTGCCGACTCACGTTGGGCCTTTACGTTTCCCATGGCGGCCTGAACGCGGGCGACATTGTAGTATAGGTCTCCGTCTTTCGGTGAGACCGCGACACCTTTTTGGTAGGCGGCAAGAGCCTCCGGAAATTGGTTTTTGGCCGCATATATCTCGCCTACACCATTTAAGAACGTAGGATTGCGCGGTTCAATCGCAAGCGCGTTATTGAGGTCGGCCAGAGCCGCGTCATATTCCCTCAGATCGAAGAACAAAAACCACCGGATGCGGTAGACCTCGATCGGCTTAAAGCCCTGGTTAAGGGCAAGCTGGAATTCGTACTTTGCGGGATCATACTCCTTTAAATAGTAATGCGACGCAGCCTTCCAATAGTGGGCCGGCGGATTTGTAGGTACTAATAAGATGGCTTTGGCGTACTTATCAACCGCGTCACGGTAATTCTTTTGCGTAAAGGATTTATCGCCCTGATCCAGTAGGTCCTTCGCCTGGCTCTTGTCCTTTTTCGACTGCCCCGTGACCGCAAGCGAAAATGAGAAGAACACCAAAAGACAGATTATTAAGGCTCGAAAGCATTTGTTTCCATTCATATCATTACACGTTCAAATTACTGAAGAATTACCGTCCTGTCATCTTTTCCTTTCGTTTTTGGCGTAGCTTTTGCTGTCGGCGGCTTGATGGCCTGAGCCGGGGTGCTTTTTGTCACAACTTGAGGCGTCGCCCGCGTCGTGGGCCCGCCGGTTACGATGCTCCGATTTGAGTTGTCCGTCGATGAATTAGTTTCTGTCACGGGCCCAGCCGTCGAATTAGAATTGCTATTTTGGTCAACCTCCGCAACTACCGGAACCGTCGGCTGCGGAGTCGGCGAAACTTCGACAGTTGGCGACGGGGCCGCTTTTGTCTTTGAGGGTAGATAATAGCGCGTATAAGCAAACCAACCGCCGCCGCCGGCCAAGCCCGCGAGCAGCAACAATCCGATTATACCTCCAACAAACATACCCGACCTCGATTTCTTTTTATAAGGCGGGGCCGCAATGGATTTGGCACCAGGCGATGGTGCGGGACTCGATAAAGCGGCGGCGGCGCTCGCGGCCACGGCACGTTCGGGAATCGACGAATTCTGTTCCGATTCCGGCGGTGACGAAAGTTCGGCAGCTTTTGCGAGAGGTTCATCGGCAACCTTTTGTTCTGCGTCTAATGCCGCTTCCTCAGTCTTCGTCGCTTCCAAATGCTGGCTGGACTCCGCAGCGGCCTCGCCGTCCGCTAAAACGGCCTCGACCACCGGCTCCCTACCGGCCGTTACAAACTGGGCCTGTGGGATCATCGTTTGCATTTCGGATGGGGCCACCGGCGCCGCCGTGTCAAGTGGGGGCGTAGTCGAATGCAGGTCCGCGCCGGGCTGATCACCGATTGTAAAAACTGCGGTGTCGGCCGACATCGCGGTCTGTATCTGGGCGTAGGCTGCTCGCAAAGCCTTTTGCATCTCACTGGC
>JAYUDV010000235.1:0-10536 GCA_043739565.1 Chloracidobacterium sp. | reverse complement strand
GCCGCGACGAGAATGTCGGCCTGCCGTGTAACCTCCGCCAGATTCGCTGTTCGCGAATGACAGATGGTCACGGTCGCGTTTTCGCGCAAAAGCAGCATCGCCAACGGCTTTCCGACGATGTTGCTGCGGCCAACTATAACTGCGTGTTTGCCCTCGATCTCTATGCCCGAGCGTTTCAATATCTCGATCACGCCGGCCGGCGTACACGGCACGAGCGACGGGTAGCCGAGCGACAGCTTGCCGACATTTATGGGATGAAAACCATCCACGTCTTTCGACGGGTCGATAGCTTCGAGAATTTCTCGCTCGTCGATTTGCGGCGGCAACGGCAGTTGGACAAGAATGCCGTCAATATCGTCATTTGAATTGAGATCGCGGACGAGGCTCAGCAGATCTTCGTGACTCGTTTCAGCAGCCAGATGATGATGCTCGGAAATTATGCCGAGTTCGGCGGCCGTTCGGACTTTGCTGGTGACGTAAACTTCCGACGCCGGATCGCTGCCGACACGCAGCACCGTGAGACGCGGGATAAGGCCGTGGTCGGCTTTTAAAGTTTTGACCTCGCGTTGCACCTCGGCCTTAATGGCGTCAGCGATCGTTTTTCCGCTCAATATTGTTGCCGGCATAGTTGCTTTGACGTGATTTTACCGCATCAAGCGAATCTTTGCTAAAATTTAGGTAATGAAACGTCATTTCGGTTTGTTGATTATCATTGCGGCGGCATTTATCACCGTAAAACCGCAGAATATCGCGGACGCTCACCGAAAAATTCTCGAACTGGTTAGCTCCCGCGAATACTCCGCAGCCATCACTGAACTGCAAAAATTAAAAAAGGAAGACCCTAAAGCATTTGACACCAATAGTTACGATTATCTGCTAGCTCGCGTTGCCGAATCGGACGGCCAACTTGCGATGGCGATGGCCAACTATCAAAGCGTCTCACACCGGGATTCGGTTTTGAGAGTCTATGCTTTGCGACACATGTCACAGATCGCACGTTCGACCGGCAATTTAATGCTCGAGCGGTTATATTTACAGGAAATATTGATGTTATCACCTGGTGGCTTGATGGCTCCGTCCGTTTACAGCCGAATCGCGACAAACAGTTTTGAGAGCGGAAATTACGGCGAAACGATCCGTATTTTGACGTCCGGGCCAGGGACGACCACAGATGGATCATCGGCAAAACCGGCGGGAAACGCCTACTCGCGTGAAGATCAGGCATTGCTCGCCGAGGCTTTGTTACGTACCGGCCAAACGGCAAGAGCGCGAGAGATATTCATCCGCCTTTTGGATCGCTTGCCCAATCCGGCCCAACCCGATGACGTTGCACAGACGGCGGCGAAAGGGCTTGACGTCATGGACGGCGGCGCGGAGAATTTCGGCAAAAAGGCACCCGATCTTACCGAACAGGAGCATCTGCGGCGTGCGAATATTTATCAATTTAACCGCGACTTTGCAAACGCAAAGCTGCATTTTGACGCGATCACCGGGCGGTTTCCTACTGGAGCAATCGCCCCGGATGCGGCTTTTCAGATCGGCCGCGGTTACGCTCAGCAATCAAATTACGTCGAGGCCCTCGCGTGGTACGAACGTGTTCAGGAGCAGTATCCTGAGAGTGCTTCCGCAAAAGACGCTTTGCTCCAGGCGGCCTCAGCCTATGCCCGCGTCGGAAAATCGAAAGAGTCAATCAAGCGTTATCAGAAATTTATCGAGAAATATCCGAGGGACGAAAAGCTCGAACGCGCCTATCTAAATATCGTCGATATTTACCGCGATCAGGGTGACGATCAGGACGCATTGAAATGGTGCGGAAAAGCTCAGGAAATGTTTAAGGGCAAGGTCACCGAGGCCGTGGCGATCTTTGCCGAAACGCGAATCTACATCGCCCGTGACGATTGGCCGAATGCGCTTGCGGATTTAGAACGGCTTCCATCATTTGCCGATCTCGGCGGTGCCACAATTCCGGGCGGAACGAACGTGGCCGAGGTCGCGTTTCTCAAGGCCTTCGTTCTCGAACAAATGAAACGCTATGCAGAGGCTGTCGACGTCTATCTTTCAATCGCCGACGGGCGCGGCGAATATTACGGCTGGCGGGCGACCGAGCGGTTGCGATTGCTGGGCAAAGATCAGATGGCGGAATCGTTTGTTTCGCAAAAGATCGGGATGCTTTCGACCGGCTTGAAAGCAAAAGATGCCGATACGAGGCGGCAAAATGCGCAAAGTTTGCTGCGCTTGACTGATATTACCGATGTCCGTGAAAAGGCTCTCGGTGTATTAAAGGCGGCTATCAGTACGCTGCCAAAGTACTCGGGAATTCCAAATTTTAAGTTGGTCGACAGAGGCCAAAAATATACGAGCGCGCGGAATTCCACGGTCGTCACCGAGTTGCTCTTTCTCGGCCTTTACGACGAGGCGGTGCCGGAGATCGAAGCCGCGACGCCTAATTTGGCAAAGGGCTCGGATGATAATGCGTTTACGCTCGCGACCTTTTATCTTCGTGGGACGCGCGGCGATAGGGCGATCGCGTTTATCGAACCGCTTTTGAAAAAGATGCCGCCGGACTTTCCCATTGAGCTGATACCGCGCGGCCAGTTGGATCTGCTTTATCCTGCGGTTTATGAGGACTCAATGCTGCGATTTGCGCCGGGCCGCCAGGTTGATCCGCGTCTGATGCTCGCCATTATGCGTCAGGAATCCCGGTTTCAGCCGGCCGCGAAATCGAACGCTGCCGCACGCGGTTTGATGCAGTTTATTTCAACTACCTCGACGAAGGTCGCCGGCGAGATGGGCCGCGATAATTTTCAGCAGGACGAGCTTTACTATCCGCCGACCGCGATTCTTTTCGGGGCCCAATATCTCGGTGACCTATTCAGGGTATTTCCAAATCAGCCCGACGCGGTCGCGGCGAGCTACAATGGCGGCGACGATAATATGAAACGCTGGCTGGCGCGTTCGCGGTCGAATCTGCCTGAGCGTTATGTAGCCGAAATAATGTACGCCCAGTCAAAGGATTACGTCACCCGCGTGATGGCCAACTACCGGATGTATCAATTTCTTTATGACGAGAATCTGCGGCCGAAATGAGTGGAGCGCCGGGCATTCGTGCTTGTCATACACGCATTCGCGATTAAAATGATTGGCGGTTTCAAATCCCTTCGCGATCTTGCAAGCAAGGATGCTTGCGCTCCAGTCGGTTCATCCGTCAGAATGCCATATATGCGATTTCTGATCTTGTTTTTAACCATAATTTTACTTTTCACCGCCTGCAAACCAACGGTCATTTCTAATCAAGCATCCGCGACGGCCAAGCGTTACCCGTTTAAGGGCAAGGTTGTGTCGGTCGACAAAGCCGCCAAAAAAGCAACGATCGATCACCAGGCTGTCGAGGGATTTATGGAAGGCATGACAATGGAGTTTCCGGTACACGCAGATATGGTCTGGAACGATCTGACACCGGGGGCCGAGATCAGGGCCGATCTGGTTGTCGACAACGCCGCCAAGGATCCGTTTTATCTTGAAAATGTCGTTATCTCCGCCGCGCCAAAACCCGGCCAGAACGAGTTGCCGGTGAATGATAATTTTGCACAGGTCGGACTGGCAGTGCCTGATTTTTCGCTTACAAATCAGGACGGCAAGCGGATCTCGATCAAGGATTTTCGGGGCCACGCCCTCGCGATCACATTTATTTACGCCAGATGCCCGCTACCTGACTACTGTATAAAAATGTCGACAAATTTCAGCGACCTCGCCAATCAGCTTGCTGCAAATGCTGAACTAAAAGATAAGATCCGATTGCTCAGCATCTCATTCGACCCGGCGAACGACACACCCGAAAAGCTAAAAGCCTACGGCCTCGGCTATCTCGGAAAAGGAGCGAAACCCGATTTCACCGTCTGGCAATTGGTCGTCGGTCAGGACGCCGAGGTGCGGAAAATCGCTGATTTCTTTGGCCTTAGGTACGAGGTCGATGCAAGCGACAAGACGCAGATCAATCATTCGCTCCGAACCGCCGTCATTGCACCCGACGGCAAAGTTGTAAAAATCTTTCCCGGAAACGAATGGACACCGGCGGAGATGTTGAAAGAACTCGAAGCCGCGTCTTCGCGTTCAAATTAGCTTTTTGAAATAGAGAAACAAACTGCTACGCTAGCCGTATTAATCGGTGCAAAACTAAATCTGGAGGCTCCATGCGAAATCTTATTATTCGTCTGTCCATCGTTGTACTTGTCTGCGTCACCGTTGTGTCCGCGCAAAAGCGGAGCATTACCGAAAAAGACCTATTCGATTTCACATGGGTTGGCGATCCGCAGATCTCGCCCGATGGCTCGACCGCCGTATTTGTCAAGGTTACGGTCAGCGCAAAAAAAGACGGCTATGAGACATCGATCTGGAGCGTTTCGACATCGGGCAGCGAAGAGCCGCATCGCCTGACGAGCGGCATTCGCGACACCACGCCGCGATGGTCGCCGGACGGCAAATACCTCGCGTTTGTCCGCGTGACCGAAAAAGACGGACGGCCCGACATACCGCAGCTTTTCATGCTCTCGATGAGCGGGGGCGATGCGTTTCAGTTTACCGGAGTGCCGCGCGGAGCGGGCGGGCCACTCTGGTCGCCGGATGGGAAGTGGATCGCCTTCGGCAACAGCCAAAACGCCGATGAGGTTGCACGGGCGGGCAAACCGGCTACGCCATCCGCAGACGGCCACGACAGCGATATCCGTGTTATTACCCGTGCAGCATATCGTTCGAACGGTTCGGGTTACAACGAGTACAGCCACCCCAATCACCTCTGGGTGATCGCGGCACCGCGCACAGCCGAGGACAAACCGACAGCGAAACAGATCACAAGCGGCGAATTTAGCGAAGGCGAATTTGTTTGGGCGCGCGACGGCTCACAGATTTACTTTACGTCGCGGCACATCATAGAGGCTTATTTTGAATTGGGCCAGACGGAACTTTATTCGGTATCTTCGGCTGGAGGCACGCCGGTAAAATTGACGACCTTCGATATGAACAGCGGCGGTTTTTCGCTCAGCCCTGACGGCCGGCAAGTTGCGTTTGTCGCTTCGCTAAATAAGCCGGTCCAGTCGTACACGCAGCCTGATCTGTGGGTGATCGATACTGTGGCCGGGGCACAGCCGCGAAATCTGACGGCCGGTTTCGATTTCGACGTCGCTTCGGGTGTTGGTGGCGATAACTCTCCACCACGCGCGGGCGGCGGCGGCGGCCTGATCTGGTCGCCGGACGGAAAAAGCATCATCACCGTTTACGCAAAAGAAGGTAAGGCAAATCTTGGAAATTTTGACGCCGCCACGGGCAAAGAAACCGATATCACCAGCGGCAATCAGTCGGTATCGTCGTTTCGCCTGACGCCGGATGGTTCGAAAATGATTTATTCAGTCTCAACGCCGACGCATATCGGCGACCTGTATGTGATGGATCGGAGCCGCCAAAGTAAACAGATAACGCATATTAACGACGGGCTTTTCTCCAAGCTGAACATTACGGAACCCGAGGAGATCTGGTACACAAGCTTTGACGGAAAAAAAATTCAGGCCTGGATTCAAAAGCCGCCTGATTTTGACCCGAATAAAAAATATCCGCTCATTCTAAATATTCACGGTGGCCCGCACGCGGCTTACGGATGGGTGTTTGACCACGAATTTCAATGGATGGCGGCAAAAGGCTACGTGGTGCTGTATCCAAATCCCCGCGGCAGCACGAGCTATGGCCAGGATTTTGGCAACATTATCCAATATAAATATCCGGGCGACGATTATAAAGATCTGATGGCGGGCGTCGACGAGGTGATAAAACGCGGCTATATCGACACGGCAAAACTCGGCGTAACCGGTGGCAGCGGCGGCGGGCTGCTGACAAACTGGACGATCACGCAGACCCAGCGGTTTGCGGCCGCGGTATCGCAGCGTGACATCGCCGACTGGGCAGATTTTTGGTACGACGCTGACTTTACGCTGTTCCAGGAAACGTGGTTCAAGGCACCGCCATGGGAAGATCCAGAGGATTACAAAGCCCGTTCGCCGATCACCTATATCAAAAACGTCAAGACGCCGCTAATGCTGATACTTGGCGAAGCGGATTACCGCACGCCGCCGGCTTCGGGCGGTGAGCAGATGTTTCGCGCTCTGAAATACCGCAAGATACCGACCGTAATGGTCCGCTTTCCGAACGAGTCGCACGAACTGTCGCGCTCCGGCCAACCGTGGCACCGGATTGAACGCCTCGAACATATTGTTGGCTGGTTTGATAAGTGGCTGATGGGAATGCCGAAGCCGGAGTATGAGGTCGCGGCGACGCATTAGATGTATGGCCCATCAGAACCGCGTAAATCCGTTTGGCGATCTGATCGCGACGCCCGAACGCGGGACTTTATATGGAAACCGCGGCTGTCTGGTCGATAAGCACGGAAGGATCGCCCGGCGATACAAAGAGATCCGTTGGATCACATGCGTCCTCGATTTCAAAGGCCGGCGTCATCCTATGATGGCGCCGGGCCGATACACCGGGCTCTTTTTCCTCGACGAGGCCACCGCACTCGCGGCGGGACACCGCCCATGTGCTGAATGTCAGCGAGACCGGTTTGACTTGTTTCGACATCATTGGGCGAAAGCCAATCCGCTCGAAGCAAAGTCGGAAAAGCCGCTCGCACCGGTGATAGATGCGGTTTTACATGGCCAACGGCGCGGATCAGATCACTATCGTGACTCGATAGACGGATTGCCGGACGGCGCATTTATATCCAACAATGAGGTGGACGCTTATCTCGTGCTCGATAGGCAGCTTCATCTATGGACGTCTGCGGGTTACGTGCATTCGAATCAGTTTGAGTTTCCCGCCAGAGTCCTAACTCCGCGATCCGTCAAGCGAGCACTCACGGACGGCTATCCAGTGATGATAGATCAATCAGCGGAGCGACGGTAAATTACGTTTCCGGCGACCATTGTCATCACGACATCGCGAGCGTTTGACGAGAAAACTAAGGCGGTGTGAACGTCGTTGACGGGGAGTTGGGCAGGATTTGAAAGGGAAATTACGGCCAGGTCGGCTTGCTTGCCCGGTTCGAGTGAGCCGGTCTCGGCGTCGAGACCGAGAGCTTTGGCTCCGCCGAGAGTTGCGGTTTCGAGCATCTCCCTTGCTGTAATAAAACGCTTGCTGCCTTCGCGGTTGCGGGCGGCAAGCGCGGCAAAACGCGATTCTTCGAGCAGGTCGCATACATTATTGCTTGCCACCGAATCACTCCCCAAACCGACAGCGATTCCCGCGTCCAAAAATTGCTCAAACGGAGCGTAGCCATGGCCGAATTTGGCGTTTGACTTAGGACAATGCGCCACCGTCGAGCCACTTTTGCGTATTAGAGCTATGTCGCCATCGGAAACCGTTACGCAATGAGCAAGTAGCGGTCGGGCGCGGAGCACGCCGAGCCGGTCAAGATACTCTACGGACGAGCAGTGCGGGCTGGCCCATTCGACGCCGTATTTCTCATAGATACTGGTGAAAAGGCCAGTTCCGTGCCGTAAAAGCTCGCTTTCGTCGGCAGATTCGGCGGCGTGGATCGTGAGTTTGACATCGTTTCCGACGGCAAAATCGGCAATAAGCTCGAAAAGCCGCAGGCTGACCGTGTACGGCGAATGCGGCGAGAGGCCGACTTTTACAAGATCGGTTTCGGTCTCGCGCAGCATTTCAAATTTTTCGATGAGCTTTTTGAAATCGTCCTCGGCCGTCCGATCTTCGACCGAAAAATCGCTTTCCTGAAACAGCACTCCGCGTAGTCCCACGGTTTTTAGAGCTTCGAAACCGGCCGCGCCATACCGGCCGATATCGCCAAAACATGTAACGCCCGCACGCGCACCTTCGATCGCTCCGGCTAGCGCGGTGGCACGAATATCGGCGTCGGACAATTTTTCGCGGATGCTGTTTAGCCGCAGCAGCCACGAGCGAAAGTCGTGCTCTACGTCGTCCAGGCTCCCGCGCATCGACGTAATCTCGAGATGCGAATGGCAATTGACAAAGCCGGGAAGTATCGCGGCCTCGCCGTGGTTAATTATCGGAGAATCTGGAAATTTGAGATGCAATTCGTCAAGGGTTCCAACCGACACGATCTTGTCGCTGTCAATCGCTACCGCTCCTTTCAAGATCAGATTCGATGTGATCGGCAGGACGTATTCGGCGGAATGGATCTGCATATTATTTCATGTCAGGCGCGGCCCGGTATCTTTCCAGTATCCTGGTGACATAGTTCCGCGTCGAGGCAATGCCGATGCGTGATACAAAATCGGGTTCGGTGAGCGTGGCTGGATCGGCGTCTTTGGTCCAATCCTCGACTCGGCTTGGCCCCGCGTTGTAAGCGGCGAGCATCATGGCGGTTTCGGCGGGCCGACCACGATACTGCTCGCGGAGTTTTTGCAAATACCAACAGCCGACCTGAATATTTCGTTCGGGATCGGCCAAAAACTCATTTAGATTTTCCGACGCCTGTTTCTCGTATTCCTTAAAGCCGGTTTCTTTCGCCCATTCGCGAGCCACGGCCGGCGTAACCTGCATGAGGCCGACCTCGTCGGCATTGCCTATCTTCCAGGCGCGAAAATACGTTTCCTGATAGATCAGGCTCCACGCCAATTTCTCGTCAAGGCGATAGATGTGTGCCTGACGGGTGATTAGTTCGTCATAACGGTGAATCCAGTAGTCGGGAAAAAAGAGGGCCGCCGCGAGAATCAACGAGGCGAGCACGATCATGCATGAAACTAGGTATCGAATCATTTACAGATATCGGTCACTTGATTACAGATTTTTGAACCAACGGCAATTGTTGAATCTTCACGTCCTCGTTTGCCGAATGTTCATCGTCAACAGCAAAGGTTCGCAACTCGACGTTCGCCGGACGTTTGCCCGACCGGGCAATTTCGGCAAATAGGTCAACGTCGTAATCCGCCTCGTGAGCCATGTCCTGGCGAATTTCAATCAGGATCTCTAAAAATTTGGGCCTACGATACATATTTCGTCACTGAACAATTGTTCACTGTCGGCCCCACATTCGTCAACCGCGTGTATTTTTCGGCGAGATTTGAGGGTGGCTCTTACTGGATCGAGGTTAGGGTTGAAACGTCGTCAAATCTCACAGGAGGAATTGTCGCCGCTTCACTATCCCTGAGAAATACGCAGAGGTCGTCGAAGCACATCGGTTTGGCAAATAAAAAGCCCTGACCACCTTCGCAATCTAGATTCTTTAGTATTTCGTGTTGTATGGCTGTCTCGACGCCTTCGGCGATAACGGTCAACCCCAGATTTCGGGCGAGCGTTATGATCGCACGTACGATCTCGTCGTTTTTTCCTTCAGAATCGATCATTGAAACAAACGAGCGGTCGATCTTTAAGGCAGACACGGGCAATTTCTTTAAATAGCCGAGATTTGAATAACCGGTGCCAAAATCATCGATATTTATCTCGATCCCGCTGTCGCGAAGCTGGTTGAGCATTACGATGGCGCGATCCTGATGTTCGAAAAAGACCGATTCGGTGATCTCAAGCTTTAGATTGCGTGGCAAAAACCCCGTCTCATTGAGTATGGCTTCGATATTTTGGACGAGCGAACTTTGGCCAAACTGACGGCACGAGAGATTTACGCTTACCGAGAAATTTCTCTCGTCCGTCGAGCGATTTTGAAGCGATCCGATATCACGGCATGCACGCCGAAGCACCTGCTCGCACAGACGATCTATTAAACCTATCTCCTCAGCGAGCGGAATGAATTTGCTCGGCGAAATAAAACCCAGCTCGGGATGGTCCCAACGAGCCAGCGACTCGAAACACTCGATTTCGCCTGTCTTGAGCGAGTATATCGGCTGATAATAAACCTGAATTTCTTCGCGTTCGACGGCCCGCCGCAGATCGGTCTCGAGCCTAAGCGTTTCATTGGCGACGCTGTGCATCTCGTCGTCAAAAACCTCGTGACGAGCCTTACCGGCCCGTTTTGCCTGATACATCGCCGTATCGGCATCGCGCATCATGTCTTCGGACGACGTGTGTTTCTCCGATGCGTGCAAAATACCGATACTCGCCGAGCTGTAAACCTCATGACCGCTCAAATCGAACGGCATACGAAATTTTTTCTGAATGCGTTCGGCTATTCGAACAACCTCATTCGTGTCGTATTTGCCCTCAACGAGGATCGTGAACTCGTCACCACCGAGTCTGGCAACAATGTCGGAGGGACGCATGCAGTCGCGGAGGCACTCGGAAATCGACTTTAACAACTTATCCCCGATCACATGGCCCAGACTGTCGTTTACATACTTAAACCGGTCGAGATCGATGAACATGATGCTGACCTTATATCCCTCGATCTGATGGGTTTTGGCAAGCGCGTCGCTGAGCCGGCCCATAAAGTAAGAGCGGTTTGGCAAATTTGTCAGGGCATCGTGGGTTGCGTCATGCTGGAGTTTTTCTTCCGCCTGCTTTTTGTCCGTTATATCCTGGATCTGAAATATAAGGTTGGGCTGCTTTGATTTTGTATCG
>JAYUDV010000234.1:0-1491 GCA_043739565.1 Chloracidobacterium sp. | reverse complement strand
ACGTTCGAAAATCGCTCAAAGTAGCTCGCCCGCCGATGACGAAAGTTGAATATTCAAACGCCGCATTTACATTTGTCGGCTACTTGGTCGAAAAACTTTCCGGCGTTCCATACCGACAATATATTCAGGAAAATGTCTGGAAACCGCTTGAAATGAACAGCACCGCTTTTGATCCGACACCAGATATCGATGAGCGTATGTCAGTTCCTTATGTGGTTGAGGAAAAGACCGGCCGACAAACTCCGACTGTTCGTATCCGGGCCGCAGTTTTTCCGGCCGGTATTGTTTACGGCACGATCTTAGATCAGGCGAACTGGTTGATCACTAATCTCAACGGTGGGGTCTTCAAGGGAAAACGGATCATTAGCCAAGATACGATGGATCAAATGATGACGCGACAATTCGACCAGTTCAAGGGCGGGATCGAAGGGATCTGGGGCAATGAGACAGCCGGATTTGGTCTGACTTGGTGGACGCAGGTGAGAGACGGTGAGCGTTATTTCGCACACAGTGGCAGCCTTTCCGGTTACACCGCGTTTTTGCTCGGCAATCGCGACCGTAAGTTTGGTTTTGCCATCCTGACCAATGGAAACCGGGCTCATCCGCACCTTTTCAAATTGGCCGATCGGGCAATGGATCTGATGAAAAAATATTCTGTCGGCAAAAAATGACCACAAGTATTACTGGAGTTAGGAAATGAAAACACTTATTCGCAACATTGCGGCCGGCACGCTTGCTTGCCTTCTCATTTTGAACATGATCGCTGCACCGCTCGTCGCTCAGGCCGGACAGCCGGTGTATGACCTCGTTATTCGAAACGGCCGTGTGCTCGACGGCGCCGGAAATCCGTGGATCCTCGCGGATGTGGCGATCAAAGACGGACGCTTTGTGCGAATCGGCAAGATCGAGGGCAAAGGCAAGCGAGAGATCGATGCAACCGGCAGATATGTTACGCCCGGCTTCATCGACATGCAGGACCAATCCGGCGGCGTACTGCCGACGAACGGGTTGGCTGAGAGCAAATTGCTGCAGGGCGTCACCACGGGAATCGCCGGCGAAGGCGGAGCACCGGTTGAAGCCGATAAGCTCGGACAATATTTCAGCGACCTACAGAAAAGCGGTATCAGTATGAATTGGGGTACGTATTACGGCGAAACGCAGACTCGCGTCGCCGTTTTGGGTCAGGATGCACGTGACCCAACGCCGGCCGACCTTGAGAAGATGCGGGCTATCATAGAGACAGCGATGAAAAACGGTGCCATGGGCATTTCGACCGCGCTCATCTATCCGCCTGCGAGTTTTTCAAAAACTGAGGAGATCTCTGAAATGGCGAAAGTCTCCGGACGTTATGGCGGCATATACATCAGTCACGTTCGCGGCGAAGGTAAGGAGCTGGTTGAAGCAATTAACGAAGCAATAACCATCGGCGAAAAGGGCGGACTGCCTGTAGAGATCTATCACCTCAAGGCGGCGTATGCGCCGGGCTGGGGA
>JAYUDV010000233.1:0-10592 GCA_043739565.1 Chloracidobacterium sp. | reverse complement strand
GCTGCGGCGCGTGTGTCACAAACCACTGCGAGCCGCCCGTGTCTTTGCCGGACAAGGCCATGCCGACAGCGCCGCGATCGTACGGCAGCATGTTTACCTCACAGCGGATCGACCAGCCGGGACCGCCGTTGCCATCGCCGCGCGGGTCGCCGTCCTGCATCACGAAATTTGGCACGACGCGGTGGACCTCAAGACCGTTGAAATAACCCGAACGTGCCAGCTTGATAAAATTATCGACCGTGAGCGGTGCTTCCTCAGGGTTAAAAACGATCGTAAAAATTCCTTTCTCGGTCGTAAGAACGGCTTTGATCGTGCCGTTCTTACGCGAAACCGCACGTCGGTAATTGGCTTCGGTGTTAAGAAGTTGCCCGAGTTTTGAGCCTGAAACTCGTGTGTACTGTAAGACCTGATCCTTCCTTTTTGACATTGCCTCTTCACGGTATTTCAAAATATTTGGGAATTCCTTTTGTAAATCTTTGTCATTAGACAACTCAAACGCCTTTTTCCGGACGAGATAATCGGAAGCGTTGAGAGCGAAGATTAGTGCTCCGACCGACACTTGTTTATCAAGCTTAAAAAGAGCGTCAAGTATGGCAAGCTGTGCGTCATTATAATCATTATCGCTAAATAAAGACTTTGTAAACGCAATTCTGAGAGCTTCAACTGTTTCTTTTGACGCGGGCTGTTCAGCAAGAAGCCCGGCGGCGGTCGCCCGTATTTGAACGTCTTTCCGTTCGAGACTCGCCCGCAGAACTTCGCTCAAATCCGCCGGCTTAAACTTGGCATAGGCTTGCAGATAATCGGGCATGGCGTAGATGCTGAGCTTGTCGTCACCGGTACCAGGCTCGGAAAAGACTTCTAACGCCGCCTTGAGCAGGTCGGGCGCCTCAGCTTTCATCTTTTTTACTTCATCGGTTTTCGGGTCGATGGTCGCAAGCTCGGCGACGACCTCCGCTCCGGTGCTCAACTCACGCCAAGTCATACTTTTACGTTTGGAATTGTCAAAATCGCCGGGCAGGACGCGCATCCGGGCCACCGATATCTCAGCCGAACGTCCATCATCGAGGAGCGCCAATTCGCCGAGGAATTTGACCGCACGAGCGTCGCCGCTTAAGGCTAAAAGCCTGCCTAAAACTGTGGCGATCTCTATCAGTTCATTCTTCTCGACCGGATTTGTAAATTTTGATCGTTTGTAGTCAGCGACCAGTTTTTCACCGCGATCAAGGAGTTTGCCGGCGGCTTTTACGTCTTTTAGCCTTCCCAAAGACCGGATAGCTGACACACGGACACGCGAATCTGTGTCATCAGCGGCAGCGGTCAGCAGGATATTGAAAGCGTCCTTATCCTCAGCGGCGCCGAGCGCATTGGCCGCATTTGACCTCGCAACTGCGTCGTTGTCGCTGACAAGCATTGCGCGAAGTGCGGCGTTGGCGTTTTTTGCACGGACACGGGCCAGCGTATTTGCGGCGTCGGAACGTATTCGCGGATCGCCGCTGGCCAGAAATTTTGCAACGACCGAACCGGTCTGAATTGGTTTCGCCCGCAAAGCGGCGGTGATGCCAAGCAGGACAACATCGCGGTTTTGAGCTGCGCCTCGCTGACCTTCTGTTTGGAGCGTGTTCAAAATTGCGTCGCCGAGAGCTCTCGCCTTTTCGGTTTTCGCATTGGCGGCGGCGATTTTCCCCGCGGCCTCGACCGCTCGGGCACGAACGGAGTCGGGTGTTTTTGAGTCTTTGAGAGTTTTCAAGATCGCGTCGGCCCCTTTGACCGATTCGACCTCTCCGATGGCAAACGCCGCCATCGAACGGACGAGATCTGACTGGTCTGACTCCAAAAGTGTAGTCAGAACGGGAATCGACTTTTCGTCGCCGATGCGTCCGGCGGCAATTGCGGCCCGCGAGCGAACGGCTGCATTTGGATTCGCCATTAGATCGTCAAGCGTTTTATCGTAACGGCGGGCATCTTCGGCTTTCGCGATCTGAACGAGCGTCGTGATCGGAATTTGGGCGTGAGCCAACGAAACAAATATCAGCGCAACGGATATGGCGAAAAATATCTTTTTCATAAATTGAGGGCGTCCTTATTTCGTGCGGGCTTCTGCAAAAATACGCCCGAGCTCACGCTTGGGCCACTGACACATCGACGATCTCGTAGCTGGTTGTGATCTCAGCCGTCGGGCGGACGGTTGCGGCGACGGAACAGTATTTTGTGTCGGATAGCTCGATGGCGTCAACGACGGCTTTTTCGGAAACGTTGCGGCCGTGCACGATATGGTGGATGTGAAACTTGATAAACTTACGCGGGTGGTCGTCCGTTCGCGTTCCCTCGATCTCGACATTGTAGTCGGTCACGTCCTGTCGTTTTTTTTGTAAAATCGAAATTACGTCAACCGCCGTGCATCCGGCGACCGCGACCAGCAGCACCTCGAGTGGGGTCGGTGCGGCGTGTCTATCACCTTTAGAATCCATTACTTGAGCGTGGCCGCTGGGCGGCGTGCCGATAAAAAATTCGTCGCCGGCATATCTAACTGTGGCTTTGTATGTGTTTTCTGACATAATATTTTTAGCGGATTCACTCGTGATTTTAGCACAATCTGCCGCGCAACAAGCGCGCGGTAAACAACCATTGGCACAGAAAATGCTTCATAAATCGTGTGAGGCACAGTGCGCCCGATCACTGACAATTTAGGATGGCAATTATGAATAGATTTAGAAATTCGTTTACGGCAATCGCGATGTTCGCGGCATTTATTTTTGGCACAGCGGCTGTTGTCGATGCGCAAAAGCGCAACGACCGCGACGTTCGCGATGCGGTCCGAAGTTTGAATTCAAACCTCGATAATTTCGAATCGAATCTGCGTTACCAGATGCAGAGCAGTTCGGCCAACACCGCCGGGGTTACCAACATCTCGGACAGCATTCGCACAATGCGCGACAATGTGGCGCAGTTTCAGGACAACTTTGACCGAAAGCGTGAGAATGGCAACGACGTAAGAGCGATAGTTGACGCCGCCCGCCCGATTAACGATTTTCTGCGGGTCAACCCGCAGGGCCGCGGGGTAGAAAACGATTGGACAAGTGTTCAAAAACAGATCGACCGGCTTGCGGCAAACTACGGCGTTACGAATAGCCGGAATAACCAGCAAGACCAGCAAGGCGTGACGGATTATCCGCCGACCGGGCAGCCTGCTCAGCGGAATACCTTTAGCGTCGGTATGTCCGGCACTTACGATTTAGATAGAACGAAGAGCGAAAGCATCGACGATATCGTCGCGGAGACAAATGTCGCAAACGATCAGCGTCAAGACCTAAAGGACAAACTTGAGGCCCCGGAGCAGATCGCGCTCGACATCCGGGGCAATCAGATCACACTTGCCACGACGAATGCATCGCCGGTTGTCTTTACCGCCGATGGCCGGGAAAAGGTCGAAAAATCACCGACTGGCAAGACGATCCGGCTGCGTGCGACATTAAGCGGCAAGGTTTTGACGGTATCGTCGCTAGGCGGTGAGACAGATTATACGATCATATTTACATCGGTTAGCAACGGTCAGGGCCTTAAGATTTCTCGCCGGATCACGACGGACTACCTGAATCAAACCGTCTTTGCCGAGAGCGTTTATAACAAGACGGATGCGGTTGCGCAGCTTGGCATCCCCTCCGGCGGCGTAGTCAACCAAAATGTCGGAAATGGTGGAAATGGCGGATATTCAGACAACGATAATTCGGGCAACGTGTCGAATGGTGGCACGAATAGCGGTTCGAACAGCCGTTCGAATGGCGGGTATCCGAGGGCTGTGCAGGTGCGGCCCGGTAACTACACAGTGACCGACGGCACAACCATTACGGGCATTTTGGAGAACGAGATCAATACAAAAGTCTCGCAAAACAACGACCGCTTTCGCATGACCGTCCAGTCGCCTGACGAATTTCGCGGCGCAACCGTCGAAGGTTATGTATCAGGCATTAATCGATCCGGCAAGATCACCGGCCAGTCGAATATTACATTCAACTTTGAAAAGATTACGCTGCGAAATGGGCAGACCTATGATTTCGCCGGTTCCCTGAGGGGCATTACGGACGTGACCGGAAAGGCCGTACAGGTTGATAACGAAGGAACCGCCAAGGGTGACAATCAGAGCAGAGAATCGGTAAAACGTGGCAGCATTGGCGGCGGTATCGGAGCGGTGATCGGAGCGATCGCCGGCGGAGCCAAAGGTGCCGCGATCGGCGCAATTATCGGGGCCGGAGGCGGAGCCGGCACGGTCGCCGTTCAGGGCCGCAGCGACATCCAACTAATGAAAGGTTCGGTAATGACCGTGCAGGCGGCGGCACCGCAGCAGCAGACTCCGAGATAAAACGATTTGCCGGAGATCGAAGTCGATAGACGCAGATCTGCAAAAGAAAGTCGGCTTTTTTTGAACTAAGAATTGGACGTGTAATCAGATAGATTGCCCGTCCTTTTCTTTTTGTCTATCATTTCTTATCCGTGTCTATCTGTGCCCATCTGTGGCTAATTTCTTATGAGAGAACTTCCCGACGGGATCGAGCAGTATCGCGACCGCAAATGGCGGCGCGAAGAGTCGCTGAAAATTGATTCGGCTGAGGGCGTTGAACTGATGGTCGAGGAAATCGGATTCTGCCTCGGGCTGACCGACGCCCGCAAAGATCTGCCGTCCGTTTACATCGCCGTCTGTGGTCGACGCGACGCACACATGCCGCGAAATGTGCAAAAAGACTATGAAGCCAGCCGTGCATGGGTGCTCAAAGACGAAGTGATAGCCCGCGGGCGTGTCTATTATGCCAAGCTGGTTAAGGGCAGATCGATGTTTCTCGCCCCGCGACTAATCCCGGTTTTCAATGCAATCTGGGGCTGTACACGAAAAGCCGAGGCTGAGGTTTTGTCGGAAAATGCGAGGCGAGTCTTGAAAGTGCTCCGTAAAGAATGGGAAATGACGACGAGCGATCTGCGGACCGCGTGTGGTTTCAAAAATAAAACCGACCTGACCAAGGCCATCGACGAACTCCAAAAACGCATGAAGGTTGTGCCGCAAGAGGTACTCTATGTCCCCAAATTCACCTACATCTGGACCCTCGCCGAAGCCCGTTTTCCCGAGGAATTTAAGATCAAAATACACCGCGACGAGGCTGTCCTCAAACTCGCCCGTGCATATCTCCAAATCAACGGCATGACGCTGCTTGGTGATCTTTCGCGAGCCCTCGGCTTTCCCCGCTGGGAAGCCGGAAAGGCAAATCACCGGCTCGTTGACCAGGGATTTGCCGAGCGGCTGGAGATCGGGATCTATAGACTCAAAGAAAATTAACCGCAGATAGACGCGGATGAACACAGATATTTAACCCGGATTACGCAATAGGATTTTGGTTTAGCGGGAAATAGTCCTGTTCGGCTCCGTCCCTGAAAGGGACAAAGGCAATAGCGTCGGGAAAATCCCGACGCGGGCGCCGCACCGACAATCCCTGTCCCTGAAAGGGACAAATGGCCGTCATTGCTCCCTTTCAGGGGGCGGATCGACACCGCGCCGCCATCGTGGGGTTGCGGCCTCGCGGCCTTACCCCCACGCTATTTCATCCGTCCCTTTCAGGGACACGCGAACAGTTCGGCCTCCGTTCCATTTTTTCTAATGCGTAATCTGGGTTTAAGAAATGTTTTCTAAAAATTGAGACTGGAAAACACGTTTAATCTCGACTCGTGGTCGCCCAAAATTTATGAGTAAACAAAGCGGCAACTTAGTGGAGTTGAGATAATTTATGCATTGTGCTTTGTGATTGTCGCTGAATCGGTTGGTAGTTTTCAGTTCGATCAATAGGGTGTCTTCGATCAGCAAATCAGCAAAATACTCACCGACAATTACTCCATCGTAGATTACATGTAAAGGCTTTTGAACCTCTACTTTCAATTATAATTTTCGAATCTCATGAGCCAAAGCATTTTCGTACACCTTTTCGAGAAAGCCGCAACCTAACGCATTACTAACCGTATATGCACACCCGATAACTTTCTCCGACAAGACATTTAATTCAATTTCATCCATTATTATCTGTGTCTATCTGCGTCCATTTGCGGTTAATTTACTCTTAATATTTCATCAATTCCTGAACGGCCTTCTCGACATCCTCAGACTGCGGCAGGATAAAATCTTCGAGCTGCGGAGCGTAGCCGACGAAAGTGTCGGTTGCTCCAACGCGGCGGACTGGGGCGTCGAGGTATTCGAAGAGTTCGTTGGCGATGCGGGCGGCGAGTTCGGCTCCGTAGCCGTATGATATCGGGTCTTCGTGGGCGACGATCACGCGTGAGGTTTTTTTGACGGATTCAACTATCGCTTCCCAATCGTATGGCACGAGCGTACGGAGATCGATGATTTCGACCGAAATACCCTGTTGCTCAAGGCGTTTAGCGGCCTGATTTGAGCGCTCGACGAGGGCGCCGTAGGTGACAATCGTCACATCGCTGCCATCGCGGACGGTCTTTGCCTTGCCAAACGGGATCAGGAAATCGCTCGACGGATACTGCGATTTATTGTAAACCTGACGGTAGAGGTGCTTGTGCTCAAGGAACATCACCGGGTCGTCACAGCGGATCGCGGTCCGCAACAAGCCGTTGGCGTCGAGCGCGGTTGACGGATAGACGATCATCAGGCCCGGCGTGTGTGCAAAGAGCGTCGTGCCGGATTGCGAGTGGTAAACGGCACCGCCTTTCAAATAACCGCCGACGGGCACGCGAATGACCATCGGCGATTTCGTGTCGCCATCCGAACGCCACCGCATCGTCGCCAGCTCATTGCGGATCTGGTGCATCGCCGGAAAAATGTAGTCAAAAAACTGTATTTCGACGACGGGTTTCAACCCGCGCAGCGACATCCCAATGGCGCGGCCGACGATGTTGGCCTCGGCGAGCGGGGAGTTAAATACACGAGCCGAGCCGAATTTACGTTGCAAATTTGCCGTCACCTTAAAGACGCCGCCCTTGCCCTTAACCTCATCCAGATATTCCTCACGTGAGCAATCGGCGACATCCTCGCCAAAAACGACGATACGCTCGTCGCGCTCCATTTCCTCATGCATGACACGGTTTATCAGATCGACCATCGTGCCGGCGTTCCCGCTCAGCTCGGCCCCGTCCTCCGTGTCAAAAAGTTGACGATCGGTAGGATCGACATCCGGCGAAAAGACGTTGCGAAGCGCCGTCTCCGCTGCCGGCTGCGGAGTCTCGATCGCGATATCAGCCGCTTTGGTTATCTCGGCATCGATTTCCTTGCGGAGTGTTTCGAGATCCTCCGACGAGGCGATTCCCTCGGTCATCAAAAACTCGGCGAATTTACGGATCGGATCGATCGCAGCGTCGGCCTCAAGCTCCTCGGCCGGGCGATAGAGTTTTTCGTCGTCCGAAAGCGAGTGCGAATACGGACGAACAACCTTGGCGTGAATAAATGCCGGGCCACGTCGCTCACGGCAATATTCCACTGCGCTTTTGAAAACTTTATACGACTCAAGCACGTCGGTGCCGTCGCATTTTTGAATATAAAGATCGGGAAATCCGGACACGAGTTTTGAAATATCGCCGCCGGCCGTACCGACCTCAACCGGTGTCGAGATCGCATAGCCGTTGTCCTCGACGAGGAAAATCACGGGCAATTTCAGATTGCAGGCCGAATTTAGAGCTTCCCACCATTCGCCCTCGCTGGTCGTGCCGTCCCCAACCGACATATAAACGACCTCGTCGCCCTTAAAACCGGTGATCTTGTCTTTCAACCCCTTAACGAGACCCGCTCGATAGCTCGCCTCGGCCGCACCGACCGCGTGCAGCGCCTGTGAGCCGGTACACGACGATTGCGAAGGCACATTCAGCTTAGTACTGCCCCAATGCGATGGCATCTGGCGGCCGTGCGAATTCGGGTCTTTTTCAGCGCCGACCGCCGACCACAACATCTCCTGCGCCGTCATTCCAAGCCCAAGCATCAACGCACGGTC
Organism: Chloracidobacterium sp.; assembly: GCA_043739565.1. Lineage (GTDB taxonomy): Bacteria > Acidobacteriota > Blastocatellia > Pyrinomonadales > Pyrinomonadaceae > OLB17. Next base: position 2,604 of record JAYUDV010000233.1, on the reverse strand, counting down.
GCGGTAATAGGGGAAAAACCAGTCATAACCGGCCTTCATTGAGAGAGCGGCGGCGGCCAGGATCGCTTCATGGCCCGCGCCAGATATTTGAAAAAAGATCTTGTTCTGCCCCTTTAACTGGATCTCCTTATCATCGACACGACGCGATGCGTACATCGTGCGGTAAAGCCCGACGAGCGTTTTAGTATCGAGACCCTGCCGATCTACGGTACCTCTTCCGGCCGGTTTTGCCGGTTTCGGCGTCTCGGCCATCGCGGTTTTTTGTATTTTGGCCGCGTCTATGTAACCATCGGCCTCAGTCGTCTTTGCCTTTTCGGCCACGACCGATCTCCCATTCTTACCTGCCAATTTCGTATCAATCTTCTTTGTTCCAGTCGCCATTCTATAAATCCTAATTATGACTATATTACTAAAAAGCTAACTTTTTAAGATACCAAATCGGCGGATTGTGGGCAATTTGAAGCGGTAGGCGCGAAAGCAAAAGTATCCCGTTCCGGTACAATGGAACGGGTGGAATAAATAAATAAATCGAGTCGGGCATTTCTTGTCGCCAACGGCGACGGACATTATAGCTTGGGGTAAAGTGATCAAAGCGAACGAGGCTATTGGGTCTTCAGTACCCAACCATCCGGATCAATCGTTAATATTTGGCCTTTTCGCCAAGGAATGATGGTAGCCTTCCCTTCCTTCATATCTACTCGAACTTTATTCCCATCGATGATGACGTCGATCGGCATCGGAAAACGGAGATTGTTAGGAGTTTCCCAACGCAGCTCCAGATAATAGCCGCTAGTGTCTCCGGAGTACGTTTCTTCCTGGACAAGCTTCGGCAGTTTCGGCTGTCTCAGATACAGTTCAAAAAACCAATCGAGTTTCATTCCGGATTCCTGTTCGGCGATGGTCAGGAAATCGTCGGTATTTACCAGCCTCTCTTGCCGGCCGTCGGTGTAGGTTTCCATCAGCTTTGTCGGATATGCCATGCGGTGAAGGGCACGGAAGAATTTTTCGTCGCCTATCAGATAGCGGAGCGTGTGCAGGATGAGCGCGCCTTTGTCGTATATGTCACCGTCCGATTTTACGTAATCGGGCTCGGCCATGTAGACCTGATAGGCGATCTTCGGCTCACGCGGGGCAACGGGCTGCATATTGCGCAGGCGTTTGACGCGGTTTTGCATTGCTTTGAGATAAGCGTCCTGTCCGTGCAGATGTTCCTGGTAAAGCGTGTCCATAAATGACTGGAATCCCTCGTGAAGCCAAAAATCGCGCCAGTCGCTGGCCGTGACGAGATTTGCCCACCATTCGTGGCCGAATTCGTGAAGCAGCAGCCAATCCGTGCCGTCTTTGTCGTACTTGAACTGGTTGCCGTAGGCGATGGCAGTCGAGTGCTCCATTCCCAAATGCGGCGTCTCGACGATGCCGACCTTTTGCGTGCGAAACGGGTACGGGCCGAGATATTTTTCGTAAAACGCGAGATATTTCTTCTGCTCGGCGATGAGGCCCGGACCTTTGGTAAAGTCCTCGGGCAGCACATAAAAGATGATCGGTAAGATGTCGCCCGAGATGGATTTGTATTTGTCCTCGATGGTTTTGTACGGCGCGGCGTTGAAAACGAGTGAGTAGTTGCTGATCGGATTGGTCATTCGCCAATTGTAGGTGACGGTGCCATCGGCGTTTTTCTTGACGCTTTCGAGCTTGCCCGGCCCGACCGCGACAAGCGGCTGCGGCACGGTGATATGCATCGACGAGGTGGCCGGTTTGTCAGACGGATGGTCTTTGCACGGAAATAGCAGATCGGCGCCGTCATTCTGCAACGCGACCGAGATCCAATCCGAGCCGTCGGCCGTTTTCTTCCACATAAAGCCGCCGATCCATGGCGGACGCGGAGCTTCGCGCGGTGTGCCCGCATACGTAATTACGGTCTTGATCTCCTCACCGACCTGTTTTGTCATTGGAAACCAGATCCAGATCTTGCCATCCTTTCGTTTATATTTGAGGTCGTTCACGCCGTCCGTTAGCTTGCTTATTGTGTACGGTAGATCGAGGTCGAGCACGATAACGTTTGTAGGAATTACGGTCTTTGCGGTCATGATCGTCGTGCCGCTGATCGATTTTGCCTTGGGATCGACATTCAGGGTAATATCGTAATTTTGAACATCATATGCCGCCTGCTCGAACATCAGCGGTCCGCCGGTGTCGGTCGGCCGCGAGCCGAGATCGCGTTGGGCGAAGGAAGAAAACACCAAAAATAAAATGAATAAGAGAGCGAGTATGGGTAATTTTTTCATTGTTTTAGAGGCTGGCGAGGACAATTTCTGTCGCCCGTTTCACGGGATCTATTCTTTTTTTTCCTATCCCAGGTTCACTTCGCTTCATCTGGAGCTACATTCTGCTGCTCCGCAGCTTAAGAACACTTTACACTTGAATCGGATTTGCTGAAAATGTATCTGATGTTTCTACGAGTCATTATTACGTCCGTTTTCGCCATATTGTTTGCGGTCACGGCCTTTGGGCAAAAGGCTGCTCCGATGGCGACGCCCGAAACGCGCGAACCCGGTAAGGCGAATGCCCGGCCGGCTCCTACGCCAGAGCCGCCACGGGCCGAGC